>NZ_MAPV01000053.1 GCF_001700505.1 Streptomyces mutomycini | reverse complement strand
AAGGGCGAGACCGAGCAGGTCGAGAAGGACTTCGTGGCCGCGACCGGTGCGAAGCTGAAGGTCGTCGACGCGGAGAAGCGCTTCCTCGACGCCCTGGCCGGTGTGTCCGACCCGGAGCAGAAGCGGAAGATCATCGGCCGCGAGTTCATCCGTGTCTTCGAGCAGGCCCAGCTGGAGATCCTCCAGGAGGACGGCCCCGAGGTCGCCTTCCTCGTCCAGGGCACGCTCTACCCGGACGTCGTCGAGTCCGGCGGCGGCACCGGCACCGCAAACATCAAGTCCCACCACAACGTGGGCGGGCTCCCCGACGACATCGAGTTCCAGCTCGTCGAGCCACTGCGCCAGCTGTTCAAGGACGAGGTCCGGATGGTCGGCCAGGAGCTCGGCCTGCCGGAGGAGATCGTCCAGCGGCAGCCGTTCCCCGGCCCCGGCCTCGGGATCCGCATCGTCGGCGACGTCACCAAGGAGCGGCTCGATCTGCTGCGCGAGGCCGACGCCATCGCCCGCGAGGAGCTGACCGCGGCCGGCCTGGACCGCGACATCTGGCAGTGCCCGGTGGTCCTGCTCGCGGACGTCCGCAGCGTCGGCGTCCAGGGCGACGGCCGCACCTACGGCCACCCGATCGTGCTGCGCCCGGTCTCCTCCGAGGACGCCATGACGGCCGACTGGTCGCGCCTGCCGTACGAGACGCTGGCCAAGATCTCGACCCGCATCACCAACGAGGTCGCCGAGGTCAACCGCGTGGTGCTCGACGTGACGAGCAAGCCGCCGGGGACCATCGAGTGGGAGTGATCCCCGCCCTCTGAGGTCAATGCCGATGCCGTCGCTCATTCGTTTGGGCGGCGGCATTGTCGTATCCGCTGGGTACGCTGGCTGAGGAGACGAGACTCAGCCCCATGGGAGCCATCATGAGTGCCGCACCCGACGACGATCTGGCCGAGCACTACCACTACCCCGTCCCCCCGCCCCAGGGCTGGGTGGCGGAGGATCTCGATCAGCTTCCGGACCTGCCACGGCACACAGAGCTGATCGACGGGAGTCTCGTCTTCGTGAGTCCGCAACGGAAGTTCCACACGCGCGTGATGTGGTTGCTGGAGAGGGCGCTGCTGGCGCACCTTCCGACCGGCCTGGACGTCGACCGGGAGATGAGCATCAGACTCGACAGCAGTAACAGGCCGGAGCCGGATCTGCTGGTCTACCGCGCGGAGGCGGACACGGGCGCCGACCAGACGTGGTACGCCCCGGAGGACGTCGTCCTGGCTGTCGAAGTGGTGTCGCCGGACTCCGTCGACCGGGACCGTGATGTCAAGCCCCGCAAGTACGCGGCTGCTGGGATCAGGCATTTCTGGCGGGTCGAGGCGAACGATGACGGCTTGCCCGTCGTGTACGTCTACGAACTCGACCCCGCGCTCAAGGCCTACACGCCCACGGGGATCCATCACAACAAGCTCAAGCTGAATGTGCCGTTCCCGGTCGAGGCGGACCTCACGGAGATCTACAACCGGGGCCGCTGACCGGGGGCGGCAAAACGCGTGGCCCGTCGCGGCGCTGCCGTGCCAGGCTGAGGGGCATGTCCGACGAAGAGATCCGCGCACTCATGTCCGCACCGGGCAACGACCGCCTCACTTGGAACACCCCGCTGTCCGAGGCGCACGCCGCCCAGCTGGTCACCGCCTGCGCGCCCGCTCCCGGCGCCCGGATCGCCGACTTCGGCAGCGGCTGGGGCGAGTTGCTGATGCGCCTGGTCGAAGCGGCTCCCGGTTCCACCGGGGACGGCATCGAGACCGACCCGGAAGCCGTGGGGCGGGGACGGCGCCTTGCGGAGGAGCGAGCGCTCGCCGACCGGGTGCACTTCCACGAGACCCCGGCCGCCGGACATACGGAGGGTGGCTACGACCTCGCCGTCTCCATCGGCTCCGCCCACGCCTGGCCCGGCGGCACCCCGGACGCGCTCAAGGCCCTGCGCGCGGCCGTACGACCCGGCGGCCGGGTGCTGTTCGGCGACGGGTTCTGGGAGCGGGAGCCGTCGCCCGCCGCGTTGGAGGGCCTCGGCGCGGAACCGGACGACTTCGGCTCGCTCCTGGAGCTGATCCGGCAGGCGGAGGCGGCGGGGCTCAGGCCGCTCCAGGTGACCGTCGCCGACCAGCGGGAGTGGGACCTCTTCGAATCCGCCGCCAACATCGGGCGCGGCGAGCGCTGGGCCCTGGCCAACCCCGGGCACCGGCTGCACGCCGGGGTGACCGAGGCCGTCGACGCCCGTCGCAGCGGCTACTACGGCGGTTACCGGGGAACGCTGGGCCTCGCCTACCTCGTCCTCGGCACCTGACAATCGAACATTTCCACGACATGCGCCCCCGGCCCGCCCCGATGCAGGGTGAGCCCCTCCCGTACGGCACAATTCGCAGAAATCAACAGTGAGTTGGCTCTACAGGTTGGGAAAGGGCGGCGTTCTCCGTGGCGTTGGACGAGGCGAGGGCGAAAAGTGCGCACGGCGGTGGCTGTACGTGCGGCGACTGCCCGCACGGAGCACGCGAAGGTCACCGGCGGGCCGTGGCGGCCTTCCTCGCCAAGCGGGACGAACTCGCCGCAGGACAGGGCCTGCCCGGAGGGGTCGCCCAGTCCGTCTCCGCGTCCCGGCAGTGGGTGTCGGACGAACTGACCGAGTCGGCCCGTTCCGTAGCCGAACGCAGCCGTGAGGCCGGTGACGCCTGGCTCCACACCCTCTGGACGCGCACCCTCGTCGTCGTATGGGGAGGGGTGGCCCTGCTGGTCATCGGCGAGGCCGTCACCGCCATCGGGGCCGGCTGGTCCACGGCCCGCACCGCGGGCTTGATCGCCGCCTGCGTGACCGCGGGTCTGCTGACCGGAGCCGCCCGGGTCCACCGGTCCCGCGGCGGCCTGCTCGCCCCGCTGATCGGTGAGGACAACCGGCTCTCCACCTCGCGCACCGTCGCCGCCTCCTGGGTGCTCCTCGCCGCCTTCGCCGTGCTCGTCCTCGCGCTGCAACTGGCCGGGGCGTCCGACCACGCCGACCGTGACGCCCTGATCGAGGGGCTGGACCTGGTCCGCTCGGCCGGCGTGCTGACCGTGCTCGCGCTGGTGTGCGCCGTCGCCGTCGTCGTACGCCGGGTGGTGACCGTGCGCGTACTGGGCCAGCGACTGCAGAAGCTCCGCGCCGACCGTCCGCGGGCCGCCGATCTGCTGACCGACGACTCCGGGCGCGGCAGCTTCACCGATGTGCAGTACGTGCTGGTCAGCGCCGTCGCCGTGCTGTTCGCCGCGGTCCGGCTGGCCCGCCGCCCGGAGCAGCTGCCGGATCTGCCGTGGGGCCTGGCCGTCCTGGTGGCCGTCTCGGCGGCGACCTACTTCGCGGGCAAGTACGCGGAGGGCGGCCGGCCGGTCATCCTGTCGGTCGTCCGGGCCAGGGAGGCCGGGGACCTCGACGCCCCGATCCGTACCGGCGACGACATCGAGATCCGCGGCGCCGGCTTCGTCCCGCCCGGTGCCGGCAGCCCCGACCGGCTGGCCCGGGTGGTCGTCAGGATCGGGCGGGTGCACGTGCACGTCCCCCTGATCCCGGTGACCGGAGGCTTCGCCAACCCTTCGGACACCGTGCTCACCGTGCCCGTGCCCGTCGAGGTCGAACCCGGCGCGGTGGAGGTCCAGGTCGTCACGGCGGCGGGGGTGGAGACGAACGCCTGCCTCATCGACGTCACGGACTGACCCGCACACCTGGTGAGCCGCCCCGAACCGGCGTACGTATGGTCTTGTCAAGGGCCAACGGAAGGCGGGGCAGTGATGCGCGGTTACAGGGGCGGTTCCTACGGGCTGGACGAGCCGAGAAGTCTCCGGGACCGGGCGCGGGACCACGCCCTCCTTCCCCTGAGGATCTTTCTCGGCGTCACGTTCGTCTACGCGGGGATCGACAAGCTGACCGACAGCGCGTTCCTGTCGGCGAGCGGGGCCGGTTCCATCGGCGAGATGATGAACGCCGTACGCGACAGCGCGGCGATCCCCGGCCTCGTCGACCTGGCCCTGAAGAGTCCCGAGGGCTTCGGCTACGCCATCGCGATCGGCGAACTCCTCGTCGGCCTCGGCACCCTCGCCGGCCTGTGGGCACGGCTCGCGGCGCTCGGCGGGGCGCTGATCTCGCTGAGCCTGTGGCTGACCGTCAGCTGGCAGAGCACGCCGTACTACTACGGCAACGACCTGGTCTACCTCATGGCCTGGCTGCCACTGCTGCTCGCGGGCGCGCCGTACTGGTCGCTGGACGCCCTGCGTACGCCTCGGCGCGCCATGAGGGGATGAGCACCTCCCTCGATCCACAACCCTGCCCCACGGCCTTCTGACAGGCATTGCCGACGGTGGTCACGGAGTCCCGGCCGGACCACCCGATGAACGCCCCGGTGGCGTCGTCTCGTTCTCCGCCGACGTCCTCCGTGCCTGACGCCGTCGCCGCAGCCGGTAGCTCATCCACGTCACGGTGGCCGCCAGCCACAGGCCACCGAGGAACACCGGGGCGAAGAACGTCCAGGAGGCGTTCCACGATCCCGCCGCGTCCGCCGCGTAGCCGGCCGCCAGGGTCAGCATGACGAGGCCAGCAACCGCGCGGCCCGGCCGGATCTCATGACGCGGCACGGGTTACCTCCAGCTGTCCGATGCCGATTCCCATGCCCAGCTCGACGGTGCCGGCGGGCTTGCTGCCCTTCGGGGGCATGAGGGTGCGTCGCGTGCGCTGATCGGGGGCGATGTCCACGTCCTTGCGCCGGTCCGTGGGGAACTGGATGTCTCCGAGACCTGTTTCGGCGTCCACCTCCACCGTCACCCCCGCCGGTACGACGACGAGCGCGCGGCCCACCCCCACCTCGACACGGATGCGCAGGGTCTCGCCCTTCGCGACGGTGATCCGGGACAGGTCGAGCCTCGCGACCCCGGTGCCCAGCTTGTACTGCGGCTGGACCGTGGCCACCGAGGCCGGGCGCCACTCCTTGCGGACCCAGTCGGTACCGATGTCCTGCGGGAGGACCGAGGCTCCCGCCAGCAGCCCTGCCGTGATCATGGCCAGCAGGATCGTGCCGAAGCCGGTCCTGCCGAGGACGGAGGCGATCAGCAGGCCGAGGCCGAACACCCCCAGGGCTGCGGCGAGCCCGATCTGCAGGCTGGTGCCGAGCGGATGGGCCTCCCAGCTCAGCCCCGTGCCGAGACCGCCCGCGATCAGGGCGAACAGGAGGACGAGGCCGCCGATCGACCGGGGGCCCCGGGTGCCAGGCGCGCGGTGGGGCGGCCGGAACGGGGCGTCCGCGGTCGCCCTGCGCCCGCGGGGCTCCGCCGCCTCCGGCTCCGCGTCCGCCGGACCCCACAGATAGCCGGTGCCCGCCGGGCCGGTCGTGCCGTCCTTGACGATCGGATCCCGCCACCAGGACGGGCCGCCCGGCGTGGGCGGCGCCTTCACCTCGGGCGGCGCCCCGTGGCCGGCGGTGTGCGGGGTGCTCCCCGGGGTGTGCGCCGCGGTGCCCGGCGGGTCCTCGGGCGGGAACGTCCTGCGGTGCTGGGTCCAGACCGAGAAGCCGATGACGCTCAGGGACAGCATCGCGGCGAAGGCGAGCATCCCACCGTTGTGCAGCATCGACAGCAGCAGCCCGCAGCCCACCAGGGCCAGCAGCAGCGCGATCAGGGAAGCGCCCTCGACCCGGCCGGAGAGCAGTCGGCGCGCCTCGTTCTCGTCCTCGCCCTCCATGGGGAGCAGCAACCACGCGAAGCCGTAGAAGATCAGGCCGATGCCGCCCGTCACGGCGAGGACACCGAGCACGATCCGGAAGATCACCGGGTCCACGTCGCAGTACCGGCCGAGCCCGCCGCACACCCCGGCCACCACTTTCTGCCGCGGGCTGCGCTGCAGCCGCGGTGCCGGCTCGGGGGGCGGCGCGACGCCCGGGGAGGCGTCCTGGGGAACGGTCATGGCTCCATGGTGACGGTCCGTACGTCCTCGTGGGACCCGCGGCGACCCTGGACGATCCCTGATATTGCGTTCCTCCCGCCCCTGGGGGCCCGTCCGGAGGTCCGCGCGTCGCCGCGAGGCAATCAGGGTCGAGTCCGGGCAGACCCTGATGCCGGGGCACGCCGGTACGTGTGACGATCGGTGCATGCCAGCAGCCACGACCCGAGCCCCGAGCTCCCACGCCCCGGACCCGGAGGAGCCGGCGCCCCGCAAGCTCTACCGCAGCGCCGACGGGCGGATGCTCGGCGGGGTCGCGCGCGGGCTCGCCGGACATCTGGGGCTGCCCGTCGCCTGGGTCCGGTTCGTCTTCCTGGGGCTGTTCTTCGCCGACGGCCTCGGCGCCCTGCTCTACGCCGTGTTCTGGATCGTCGTGCCGCTCGGTCTCGGCGGGGTCGGCGGTGCCGGTGGTGCGGGCGGGATGGAGAGATCCTTCTTCGAAACCGCGCCGGACGGCCGGCGCAGACTCCGCAAGCCCGACCAGGGCCAGGTCTTCGCTCTGGTCGCGCTGCTCGTCGGAGCCATGATCTTCGTCGGCAACGTCGACATGGGAAGCGAGGCGGACCGTTACGTCTGGCCGGCGCTGCTGATCGGCGCGGGCTCCGTCCTGGTGTGGCGTCAGGCCGACAACGCGCGACGCGCCCGCTGGATCGACGAGGTCGGCCGTCGGCGCCGCGTGCTGCACCTGGCCCGTGGGCTGGCCGGTGTCGCACTCGTCGGCCTCGGCCTCGCCGCCTTCATGGTGGTGCGGGGCTCGGCAGCCCAGCTCGGCACCGCACTGACCGCCGCCGGCGCCGTCGTCACCGGTATCGCGCTGCTCGCGGGCCCCTACCTCGTGCGCATGACACAGGACCTCTCCGAGGAACGTCTGATGCGCATCCGGGCCCAGGAGCGTGCCGAGGTCGCCGCCCATGTCCACGACTCCGTCCTGCACACGCTCACGCTGATACAGCGCAACGCCGACGACGGCGGCGAGGTCCGCAGGCTCGCCCGTGCGCAGGAACGCGAGCTGCGCAACTGGCTGTACGACCCGTCGGGTACGGGCAAGGACGAGGACGACGAGCCCACGCATCTGGCCGAGGCCGTCAAGCGCGCCGCCGCCGAGGTCGAGGACAAGCACGGCGTCCCGCTGGAGGTCGTCGTCGTCGGCGACTGCCCGCTCGACGAGAGGCTGGCGGCGCAGATGCAGGCCGCACGCGAGGCGATGGTCAACGCCGCCAAGTACGGTGGCGAGGGCGGCGCGGTCCAGGTCTTCGCGGAGGTCGAGGGCCGCACGGTCTTCGTCTCCGTACGGGACCGGGGGCCGGGGTTCGACCTGGACGCCGTACCGGGCGACAGGATGGGCGTACGAGAATCGATCATCGGCCGGATGCAGCGCAACGGCGGTACGGCGCGGCTGCGTTCGGTGCCCGGCGGGGGCACGGAGGTCGAGCTGGAGATGGAGAGGGCGAGCGAATGACCGAGAACACCGAGGCCACCGGGGGCCCGGAGCGCCGGGTACGGGTCGTGCTCGTCGACGACCACCGGATGTTCCGCACCGGGGTCCAGGCCGAGATCGGCCGCACCGAGGAGACCGGGGTCGAGGTCGTCGGTGAGGCCGCCGACGTCGACCAGGCCGTCACCGTGATCACCGCGACCCGGCCCGAGGTCGTCCTCCTCGACGTCCACCTCCCGGGAGGCGGCGGGGTCGAGGTGCTGCGGCGCTGCGCCCCGATGATGGGCGCGGTCGAGAACCCGGTGCGCTTCCTGGCGCTGTCCGTCTCCGACGCCGCCGAGGACGTCATCGGTGTCATCCGTGGCGGCGCCCGCGGCTACGTCACCAAGACCATCACCGGCAGCGACCTGGTCGACTCCGTCTTCCGGGTCCAGGAAGGCGACGCGGTGTTCTCGCCGCGGCTGGCCGGCTTCGTCCTCGACGCCTTCGCCTCCACGGACGCGCCGCCGGTCGACGAGGACCTGGACCGTCTGACGCAGCGCGAGCGCGAGGTGCTGCGGCTGATCGCCCGGGGGTATGCGTACAAGGAGATCGCCAAGCAGCTGTTCATCTCGGTGAAGACGGTCGAGTCCCATGTCTCGGCCGTGCTGCGCAAGCTCCAGCTGTCCAACCGGCACGAGCTGACCCGGTGGGCGACGGCGCGACGGCTGGTCTGAGCCCCGCGCACGCACGCTCGGGCGGGGGCCTGCTCAGGCCGGGGCGAGCTCAGGCCGGGGCGAGCTCAGGCCGGGCGAGCTCAGGCCGGGTCGAGTGAGATGTTGAGCTTCTCGCCTGTCCTGCGGTAGCCGATCCCGGCGTAGATCCGCTCGACGTCGGGGCTGCCGGGTTCCAGCCATACCGCGTCGTAGCCGCGCTCGAAGGCGGTGCGGGTCAGCCAGGCGGAGAGCGCGGCACCGACGCCCCGGCGGCGGAAGGCGTCGGCGACGGCCAGGCCGGCCAGTTCGCCGATCCCGTCGGCCGGAACCGAGCAGCCGCCCGCACCGGCGGGCCGGCCGGACACGGTGGCGAGGGCCGAGACGCCACCGCCCGCCGTCGCCCCGCGCAGCCAGGCGATCTCGCCGTCGTCGGGGCCGCCCTCGCCACCGAAACCGGTGTGCTGGACGGCCGCGGCCGAGGTGAACTCCGCGTCGGTGACCGGCTCGGCGATGCGCAGGCCGTCCACCGGCTTGGGGGCGAGCAGATCGTCGGGGGCGCAGGCCAGGACCGGAGCACGGTTCTCGACCGTGAAACCGGCTGCCAGCAGGGCCGGTTCGACGGCGGGTGCCCAGGAGGGCAGGAATTCCAGCCGGGGCAGCCGGTCGTGCTCGCGGAACGCCGCGACCAGGTCGGCGATGTCCTGCGCGCCGGGTTCGGCGTCCCGGTCGGGGATGGCGTAGTTGGCGAACTTCAGTTCCCAGCCCGGATTGTGGCGCACCGTGAAGGGCCCCACCCGGTAGTGGTCCGGGGAGCGGAGGGCGAGCGTGCGCGCGTAAGTCTGGATGGCGGTGTCCATGAGCCCGGGAGCCTATGCGATCCGGGTCGCTCCCGCGAAGGGCATTTCGCTGATCGGCGCGATACGGACCGGGGCACCGGGGCGCGGGGCGTGGATCATCTGGCCGCCGCCGATGTAGAGCCCGACGTGGGTGACCCCTGAGTAGAAGAACACGAGGTCGCCGGGCGCCAGTTCGGAGCGGGAGACGCGCTGACCCGCGTTGATCTGGGTGTACGTCGTCCGGGGCAGTGACACACCCGCTGCTCGCCAGGCTGCCTGGGTGAGGCCGGAGCAGTCGAAGGAGGAGGGGCCGGTGGCGCCCCAGACGTACGGTTTGCCGAGAGCCCCGTACGCGAAGTCGATGGCCTGCGCCGCGCGGGCGTTGGGGGCGGCCACCGAGCCGCGGGCAACGCTGCGGTCGGCACGGACGCCGCCGCCGTGCGCGGCGTCGGCGGTGCGCTCGTAGCCGGCGCGCTGGTCGGCGGTGAGGGTGGCCAGGAGTTTGCGGGCGTCGGCGAGCTTGGTGCGGACGGCGTCCTTGTGCTTCTCCAGTTCGGCCCGGCGGGAGGCGAGGACCGTGAGCTCGTCCTCGGCGCGGGCGCGCAGCTGGGCGATGTCGCTGATCTGCCGGCGTACGCCCCTGATCGCACCGGCCTGGCGGTCGCCCGCCCGGTCCTCGTAGGAGGCGCGCTCCAGGTACTCGTCGGGGTCGGAGGAGAGGGCCAGCCGGACGGCGGGGTCGACGCCGGCGCTCCGGTACTGGGCGGTGGCGAACGAACCGAGAGCGTCGCGCGCGGAGTTGAGGCGCTCGGTCCTGCGGGCCGCCTCGTCGCGCAGCGCGTCGAGGGACTTCTCGGTCGCGGCCGCCTGTTCCTTGGCTCCGTTGTACTTCTCGGTCGCTACCTCGGCGTCGTGGTAGAGGCGGTCGACCTTGGCCTCGACCTGGGCCGGGGTGGCCTGGGGATCGGCCTGGGCGGAGCCCTCCAGAACGGTCGCGGTGGCCGCGCCGACGAGGGCGAGCGTCGCGGCGGTGCGGGCGGCGGGCCCGGTGAACAGGCGCTGTCCGGGCTTGCGGTGAGCGGCTTCTCGATGGGCGGCCACGGGGTGGTGCGTCCTTCCGGTCGACTGCCCGTCGGAGGGTGCCGACGGGCCCGCCGGGGTCCGGCGACGGGCCACCACAGGGGGGAGTGGCCCGCCGCCGGACCCCGGCGGAGCGACCGGGGCGCCGCCCGTACGGGGGCGGCGGCGCGGAACCGGTCACCTGGGAGGGACGCTAAGCCCGGTACACGCGAAAGAGGCGTAATGACAGCTATTGCCCTCATGTGCTGTTTCGTTTCCGCCGGATGACAGGAAAATTCAACCGGAGTCAGGCAATTCGTGCAGACATAGGGGCAACTCATCGGTAAGTCGTACCTGGCCGAAGAGTGGTGATATAGCCATGGCTAGGCTGCGGCCATGGACGTACTCATCAATGTCTTCGTGGCTCTGCACATCATCGGTATCGCCTCCCTGCTGGGTGGCTTCCTGACCCAGATGAAGGCCATGGGGGCGGGCACCGCCCGCTTCGTCCCGGCCATGCTGCACGGTGCGCTCACGATGCTCGTCACGGGTGTCGCCCTGGTCGGGCTCAACCAGGCCGACGACCAGAGCGTGAACAACATCAAGATCGGCGTCAAGCTGCTGGTCCTGATCGTGATCCTGGCGCTCGTCTACGTGAAGCGGGACGAGGAGAAGGCGGGCAAGGGGGCGTTCGCCGCGGTCGGCGGGCTGACGGTCGCCAACATCTTCATCGCCACGCTCTGGACCTGAGCGGGGCGGGCGTACGGAGGAGGGCCCGGGGGGCGACCCCGGGCCCTCCTCCGTTTCAGGCCATGATCCGGTGCGCTGTGCGGCGTGCGCAGTGTCCGGTGTGCTGTGCGGCGTGAGCGGTGCGGTGTGAACCGTCCTGCGTCACGCCGGGCGCACGCTGCCGTAGATCGGCATGTAGTAGATCGACTCCTCGCGGACGTTCGCCCCCGGCTTCGGCGCGTGGATCATCATGCCGTCGCCCTTGTAGATGCCGACGTGGCTGATGTCGTCGTAGAAGAACACCAGGTCCCCCGGCTGCAGGTCCGCAGTGGCCACCCGGGTGCCCACCTCGACCTGGTCCCAGGTGGTGCGCGGCAGATCGACTCCCGCTGCCTTCCAGGCGGCCTGGGTGAGACCTGAGCAGTCGTACGAGGACGGGCCGGTCGCTCCCCAGACGTAGGGCTTGCCGATCTGGGCGCGCGCGAACGCCAGGACCTTCTCGGCCTTCGACGCGTAGCCGCTGTCGGAGCCCGTGCCGGTACCGGTCCCCGTGCCCGTACCGGTGCCGGCCTCCTCCTTCGCGGCCTCTTCGGCCTTCTCCTTCTCGGCGGCGGCCTGCTGCCGGGCCAGTTCCTCGGCCTTGCGCTCGGCCTCGGCCTCCTTCTTGCGCTCCAGCTCCGCGAGCCGTGCCTTCTCCTCGGCGGTCAGCTCCGACAGCAGCGAGCGGGCCTCGGTCAGCTTCGTCTGCACCTGCTGCTTGCTGGTGCGCAGCGAGGCCTGCGACGCGGTGAGCGTCTCCAGGCTCTTCGTCGCCTCGACGCGCTTCTCCGCGGCCTCCTTCTGCTGCGTACGGAAGTCCGCGACCGCCTTCTGCTGCTGGCTGGTCATCCGCGCCATCAGCTGGTCCTGGTCGAAGTACGACTGCGGGTCGTCCGCGAGGAAGAAGGTCGCCGTCGGGGCGATCGAGCCGCTGCGGTACTGCGCGGCCGCGTAGCTGCCCAGCTCCCGGCGCGTCTCGTTCAGCTTGTCGGCCCGCTTCGCCGCGGCCTCGAGCAGGGCGTCGACCACGGATCGCTGTTCGGCCGACGCGGTCTTCGCCTTGTTGTACTGCTGCGTGGCGGTACCGGCCTGCCGGTACAGGGCGTCGACCTTCTTCTGCACTTCCTCGATGCTGGGCCTGGGCTCGGTGGGGGCGGCCGTCGCGCTCTGCGTGGAGAGCAGGGTGACGGAGGCGAGCGCCGCCGTCGTGAGACCGACGGCGGGGGTGGTGCGCGCACGGGTGCGCGGCTTGCGATGCGACGCCAAGGCCGGCATCTCCTTCCGTGGACCGCCTACCGGGTTAGCTGTCGGGTTCGGGCGGAACGGAAGGCTGCCCTACGGTCCGGTGGAAACGGACCGATTCACCCCGGTGCTGCGTGTGGGTCCCCGGTTCCGGGCTCCCTTCGGGGGAGTACGGATTCGGCGGGGGCGCCCGTGCGGCGCGGTTCGCCTCAAGGGGGTACGGGGCACCCGTCGGAGCACGCTAGCCAACCCGTGGTGTCCCTGTGAAGGTTGATGTTCGATATGCCCGATACGTTTTCGTGACCTTTTCCGTGTGGCGGTCCGCGAGGCCGGAAAAGGCCCCCTGATCTCACATAACGTGAATGATCCGTCTCGTTGCGCGCACGGTCCCGGGTCCTTGTCGCGGATGCGGCCCGGGCTGTCGGTGCGGCCGCCTAGACTCGTGAGGCGATGAGCAGCCTCTTTGACGACAGTTTCCTGACCGGCCTCCAGCAAGCGGAGGACGGCCCGCCGCCGCCCCCCGAGGAGCGTGCACCCGAAGCGGTGCCGGAGGGCCTCTTCGAGGGCGTCTACGACGCGCCTCCGCCGCCGCGTGACGCCTATTACCGCGACGGTGCCCCGCGCCCCGCGATCGACGCCGCCGCGCTGCTCGACGGGCTGAACACCGAGCAGCGCGCCGCCGTCGTGCACGCCGGGTCCCCGCTGCTCATCGTCGCCGGGGCGGGATCGGGCAAGACCCGGGTCCTCACGCACCGGATCGCCCATCTCCTGGCCGAGCGCGGGGTGCACCCGGGGCAGATCCTCGCGATCACCTTCACCAACAAGGCCGCCGGCGAGATGAAGGAGCGTGTCGAGGACCTCGTCGGCCCGCGCGCCAACGCCATGTGGGTCATGACCTTCCACAGCGCCTGCGTGCGGATCCTGCGCCGCGAGTCGAAGCGCCTGGGCTTCACCTCGTCGTTCTCGATCTACGACGCCGCCGACTCCAAGCGGCTGATGGCGCTGGTCTGCCGCGATCTGGACCTCGACCCGAAGCGCTACCCGCCGAAGTCGTTCACGGCGAAGGTCTCGAACCTGAAGAACGAGCTCATCGACGAGGAGACCTTCGCGGGGCAGGCCGCCGACGGTTTCGAGAAGACGCTGGCGCAGGCCTACGCGCTCTACCAGGCGAGGCTCCGTGAGGCCAACGCCCTGGACTTCGACGACATCATCATGACCACGGTCCACCTGCTCCAGGCGTTCCCGGATGTCGCCGAGCACTACCGCCGCCGCTTCCGGCACGTCATGGTCGACGAGTACCAGGACACCAACCACGCGCAGTACACCCTCGTGCGCGAGCTGGTGGGCCCGTCCGGCGAGGCCGAGGCCCCCGGCGAGCTGTGTGTCGTCGGTGACGCGGACCAGTCGATCTACGCCTTCCGCGGCGCGACGATCCGCAACATCCTCCAGTTCGAGGAGGACTATCCGGACGCGACCACGATCATGCTGGAGCAGAACTACCGCTCCACGCAGACGATCCTGTCCGCGGCCAACGCCGTCATCGAGCGCAACGAGAGCCGCCGCCCCAAGAACCTCTGGACGAACGCGGGCGCCGGTACCCGGATCAGCGGCTACGTCGCGGACACCGAGCACGACGAGGCGCAGTTCGTCGCCGACGAGATCGACCGCCTCACGGACACCGGGGACGCGAAGGCGGGCGACGTCGCCGTCTTCTACCGTACGAACGCCCAGTCCCGTGTCTTCGAAGAGATCTTCATCCGCGTCGGGCTGCCCTACAAGGTCGTCGGCGGAGTGCGCTTCTACGAGCGCAAGGAGGTCAGGGACGTCCTGGCCTACCTCCGGGTCCTCTCCAACCCCGAGGACACCGTCCCGTTGCGCCGTATCCTCAACGTGCCAAAGCGGGGCATCGGCGACCGGGCCGAGGCGATGATCGACGCCCTGTCGATGCGCGAGAAGATCTCCTTCCCGCAGGCCCTGCGCCGCGTCGACGAGGCGTACGGCATGGCGGCCAGGTCGGCCAACGCCGTGAAGCGGTTCAACACGCTGATGGAGGAGCTCCGCACGATCGTGGAGTCGGGGGCGGGGCCGGCGGTCGTCGTGGAGGCCGTCATGGAGCGGACCGGCTATCTCGCCGAACTCCAGGCGTCCACCGACCCGCAGGACGAGACCCGTATCGAGAACCTCCAGGAGCTCGCCTCCGTCGCCCTCGAGTTCGAGCAGGAGCGGGCGGAGGAGGAGGGCGCGGGCACACTCGCCGAGTTCCTCGAGAAGGTCGCGCTCGTCGCCGACGCCGACCAGATCCCCGACGAGGACGAGGACGGCTCCGGTGTCGTCACGCTGATGACGCTGCACACCGCCAAGGGCCTCGAATTCCCCGTGGTCTTCCTGACCGGCATGGAGGACGGCGTCTTCCCGCACATGCGCGCGCTGGGCCAGGTGAAGGAACTGGAGGAGGAGCGCCGGCTCGCCTACGTGGGCATCACGCGTGCCCGCGAGCGGCTGTATCTGACCCGGGCCTCCATGCGGAGCGCCTGGGGACAGCCTTCGTACAACCCGCCGTCGCGGTTCCTGGAGGAGATCCCGGACCAGCACCTGGAGTGGAAGCGCAAGGGCCCGATGGCGGCTCCGGCGGGACCGACGTCGGGGATCACGTCGTCGCTGTCCTCGTCGCGCTCCGCGTCGGGGCCCTCGGGCTTCGCGACCAGGCGCACCGCGGACAAGCCGGTGGTCACCCTGGTGGCGGGGGACCGGGTCACGCACGACCAGTTCGGTCTGGGCACGGTGACGGCGGTCGAGGGGTTCGGTGACCAGGCGAAGGCCACGGTCGACTTCGGCGACGAGAGGCCGAAGAAACTGCTGCTGCGCTACGCGCCGGTCGAGAAGCTCTGAGCCGGGCCGGCCGGCACCCTGGTGCCGGCCGGTCTCAGTTCGGGTTGATGCCGTGGCTGCTGAACCACGGCATCGGGTCGATCGCCGAGCCGCCGCCTGGCCGTACCTCGAAGTGCAGGTGCGGGCCGGTGGAGTTGCCGGAGTTCCCCGAGTAGGCGATGACGTCCCCGGCCTTCACCGGGCCGGAGCGGATCTTGGTGGTGCTGAGGTGGCAGTACCACGTCTCGGTGCCGTCGGCCGCGGTGACGATGGCCATGTTCCCGTAGGCGCTGTTCCACTGGGTGCGGACCGTGCCGTCGGTCGCCGCCATCACCTGGGTGCCGTAGGCAACGGGGAAGTCGATGCCCGTGTGCACGGACATCCAGTTCACTCCGGCCTGGCCGTACATGGCGCTGAGGCCGTGCTGCGCCACGGGGAGGACGAACTTGGGGCGTGCGGCCTCGCGGCGTGCAGCCTCCTCCTCCCGCTTCTTCTTCTCCGTGGCCTGACGCTCCTTCAGGTCGATGCGCTCCTGGGTGCGGCTGGCGCGGTCGGCGAAGTTCTCGGCGTCGGCACTGAGATTGGCGAGCTGGGTGTCCAGCTTGTTGTTGGCCACGGCCGGCTTGACCGTCTCGGCGGCCGCCATGGACGTGGAGTCGTCCTTCGTCTCCTCGCCTCCGGCCACGCCGCTCACCGAGGCGGCGGCGATGCCCGCCACGCTCATGACGCAGGCGGAGGGGACGGCGACGGTGAGGAGAGCGGAACGCTTCGCGGGGGTGCGGCGCCGGCCCCGGCTGCCGCGCTGGGTGGCGGAACGGCTCACGGGCCGCGCGGTGGCCTGGACAGCTGGGGATTCCGCGGTCACGTCGAAGACGTCCGGCGCCGGTTCGGTGACGTCCGGCATCGGCTCGGCGCCCTCGGCCCCGGCCGTTTCGTAGCCCTCCGTGTAAGCGTCCGGGTACGTGTCCGTCCGAGCGGCCCCGGTTCCTTCGAACCCTGCACCGTCGGTTCCGGCGTGGCCGTGGGAGCCGGAGTCGTCGTGGGGCGCGAACTCGGCCGTTACGTACGGCTCGTAGGACGCCGGCTGGTGTTCGTACGAGGGATACGACGTCTGTTCGGTGGCGTACGCGGCGTTCTCGGGCGTGGCGCTGCTGTTCCAGGCGGTGGCGTCGTAGGTGCCCGTGTCGGCGGCCGCGTAGCTTTCGTACCCCGCGGTCTCGAAGGCGGGAGCGGTGTAGGTGCCGGTCGTGTAGGCCGTGGTGTCAAAAGTGGCGGTGGGGAAGGCGCCGGTGTCGCCGGCGTCCCACTGACCGGCCTGGCCGGTGTGGTCCCAGCCTGTGGTGTCCCACTGGCCCGTCGCGTCCGGGGCGGCTGCCTGGGCCGGGAGCCCCGCATCGGGCATCCAGGTGCCGGTCGTGTCGTAAGTCGGGGGCGCCTGCGGATGGGTCTGGGCGTCGTAGGCGTCGTACGAGGCCTGTTGATGCGCGCCGGTGTCCCATTGGCCGCCGTCGTACCCGTTGCCGTAGCCGTTGTCGTACGCCGGGGTGTGGTCGCCGCCGTACGGAGCCTCGTGGCTGCTGTCCTGCCCGCCCGGCAGGGTCCCGAAGAGTGGGTCGGTGTCGAAGCCGCCGGTGGAATGGCTGTCGTATCCGGCATACCCGGCGTGGGGGTGCTGGTCGTTCACCAACTTCTCTCTCGCCTCGGCAGCAGGACCTGTTCCGCGGGGGTCCGGTGGGGGGACCCCAGGGTGAGCAGTGGCCGCGACTGTACCCGGCGGTACGTGAGGACGACAATCTTCGGCGGTGTTTAGCTCCGCAGGAAACGGGCAATCGGACGCCTTTCGGTGAACCGGGGAGCCAGGCTTGGTTCTATGTTCGAAATGCGTTCTATTGAGGAGGGGTGCGAGCGCTCCTCGGTGCTCCTCGGCGGTCCCCGGCAGTCCTGGGCACGAGTCAGGCGACCGAGGCCGATCCCGGATTGCCGATGGCCGCTCCGTCGGACTCGAGTGCCTGACGGATCGCGGAGGCGACCGCGGGATGCACCGGAAGGGCGAGATGTCCGATACCGGTGACGCGCACGTTCACCGCGTCGAGGTCGGGATGATCGACGCAGGCCGTCTCGACCGGGAGCATCACCCTGTCCAGCTCGCTCCAGAAGCTGATGAACCGCGTCCGGCAGCCCGGAGCGGGGCGGCGCAGCTCGTCGATCAGATCCGATCCGCTCCGCATCTGGCGGACGATGGGGTGAGCGCCCGCCAGCGGGGCGGCGGCCGTGCCGCCGTGCGGCGTACCGAGGGTCACCAGTGTGCGTACCCTGCGGTCCCCGCCGAGCCGCTGGACGTAGTACCGAGCGATCAGGCCGCCGAGGCTGTGGCCGACGATGTCGATCTCGCGGTGCCCGGTGCGGGCGCAGATCTCTTCCACGTGGCGGTCGAGCAGCTCGGCCGCCGTGCGGATGTCGCAGGTCAGGGGCGAGTAGTTGAGCGACTCGAGGTGGTGCCAGCCGTGGCGGGCCAGGGAGCGGCGGAGCAGGACGAAGACGGAGCGGTTGTCGATGAACCCGTGCAGGAGGACGACGGGCGGGCGGTCGCCCGCCGTGGTGGGCAGTGCGGCCACGGTGGCCGTCGCGTCGGCCGGCGGCGCGGTCCTTGCGGGGTGCCCGGCCGGTTCCGCCGTACGGGTGATCCGGCCGGGGGCTTCAGGTCCGGCGCCGGTGCCGGGGGTGGTGCCGGGGCCGGGCGGAGGTACGGGGCTCCGGCGTTCCGGGGTGAGGCCGGAGGGATAGATGAGCACGTGCCCGGCGAGGATCACCAACTCCAGCGCGGTGGCTCTGATCAGCGTCGAGGACAGCCAGCTCGGGCGCAGACAGGAACTGCGCAGCAGTGGGGGTAGGAAAGGCAGGACCCTCATGGCCGACCTCCTGCACCGGCGCACGGGGAGGCGGCTCCCTGCCCGTACGCCCTCACGGGGGTCGCTGCGGAGGCTGCCGACGGCCCTGCTGCGGCCGGGGGTCGTACCACCGTGCCGTGCGGCTGACGGCGCGGTGGTACGACGACCTCGTTGCGGCTCCCTCGGCGGCGCTCCCGGCGCGGCCAACGAGCCGACCGGTGCTGGGAACGACGCCGGCGAACATGTCCCATGTGTGATTTCCCCCTCCCGGCCCACCGTGAAACGAGACCGTGCGGGATGCTGTAGATAACGTTCGTTCACATCACCGGCCCTCCGGGTACGGGAGACGCATGTGGAGGCATTGATGGGTGTGACCGGTCCGATCCGTGTGGTGGTGGCCAAGCCGGGCCTCGACGGCCATGACCGCGGGGCGAAGGTGATCGCGCGGGCGCTGCGGGACGCGGGCATGGAGGTCATCTACACGGGGCTCCACCAGACCCCCGAGCAGATCGTGGACACGGCGATCCAGGAGGACGCCGACGCCATCGGTCTCTCGATCCTCTCCGGTGCGCACAACACGCTCTTCGCGAAGGTCATCGAGCTGCTGAAGGAGCGCGACGCCGAGGACATCAAGGTGTTCGGCGGCGGCATCATCCCCGAGGCGGACATCGCTCCGCTGAAGGAGCAGGGCGTGGCCGAGATCTTCACCCCGGGTGCGACGACGACCTCGATCGTCGACTGGGTGAACGCACACGTCCGCCAGCCCGCGGAGGCCTGAGCCCGCTGGTGGTGCCCGGGGGTGTCCGTGGCTTGGGAGGTTCGGCTCGGGCCGGGTTCGAGGAGTGGCCCGGGCAACGGCCCGCGCACGGCTGTGCCGGGACGGAGGACTGGCCCGTCGGGGTGAACTCGGCTCAGGGCCGGGCCGGTGAATGCTGACCCCGGCCGCGTATCCGGGCGTGCCTTAACCCTGTGCGTGGCCCTTCCCGTCACTCCGTGCCGTCACTCCGTGCCGTCACTCCGTGCCGTCACCCCGGGCCAGCTCCGCGTCCATGGTGGCGCGCAGGCGCAGGGTGGAGACCAGGCGCTGGAAAGCCTCCGACCAGTAGCCACCCGCACCGGGAGAAGCGCCTTCCGGCTCGTCCGGCGTGGTGGTGAGGACCGCGAGCCGCTCTGCCTCGGCGGGGTTCAGGCAGCGCTCGGCGAGGCCCATCACCCCGCTGAAGCTCCAGGGATAGCTTCCCGCGTCCCGAGCGATGTCCAGTGCGTCGACCACCGAGCGGCCCAGCGGCCCGTCCCACGGCACGGAGCAGACGCCGAGCAGCTGGAAGGCGTCGGACAGGCCGTGCGCGGCTATGAAGCCGGCGACCCAGAGCGCCCGTTCGCCGGGGGGCAGGGTGGCGAGGAGCTTCGACCGCTCCGCCGGCGACGCCGTCCCGGGGCCGTTCGCCGGAGGTGTCGAGGGGGCGCCGAGCAGTGCACGCGCCCAGTGGGGATCCCGCTGCCGCACGGCGGCCCGGCACCAGGCGGCATGCAGTTCACCTGCCCAGCCGTCGGCGACCGGCAGTGCCACGAGCACCTGGGCCGTCCGGCCGCCGAATCTCTCCCGCCAGACACCGAGCGGAGTCGCCTCCACCAACTGGCCGAGCCACCATGACCGCTCACCGCGGCCCGGGGGCGGCACCGGGACCACGCCGTCGCGCTGCATCGCCGCGTCGCATTCGTGCGGCGCCTCCACGCCGATGGACAGCACGTCCCCCGTACGGTCGGGGTTCACACAGGTCGTGGCACGGGCCGCCATCCGACGGGCGAGCGCCGAATCGGGCAGCGCGGACAGCAGCTCGGCCGCCGTGGAGCGGACGTTGCGGCTGCGGTCCGCGAGAGCTTCCTCCAGGAACGCCTCGTCGGCCCCGGAGAGGCCGGACCGCAGGGAATCGAGGAACATCAGCCGGTCCTCGGCACGCTCCGAGGCCCAGGTGCCGGCGAGCAGGGAGCGGGCGGCCCCGGGATCCTTCTCCCGGAGGGCCCCGAGCAGCGCGACCCGCTCGGCGAAGAGGCCCTCCTCCCAGAGCAGGCCGACCTCCCCGGGATCCGTCGTGACCGGGCGCGGCCTGCCGCGCGAGGAGGCACGCAGCGCGAACTTCCACTCCGGATTCAGCCCGGCCAGCCAGAGTCCTCGTGGCCCGGCGAACGCCAGGACGTGCGGACGCAGATCCGTACGCGCTCTCGCCGCGTCCAGCAGGGCGGGCAGCAACTCCGCCGGCGCCCGGTAGCCGCGCGCACCTGCGGAGGCCAGCCACTGGGGGATGAGCTCGGTGAGATCGGGAGCCACTCCCCGGCGCCCGCCGCTGGGTGGCGCCGAGCGGTCGGCGAGCAACTGGGCGAGCCTGCGGCGGGCGGCGGCAGGCAGTGGGGGCCGGGGATCGGCGGGTGCGGGCTCCGGCAGGGCGGCCCCGGTGGCCGGCCGCAGAGCCGCCCTGCGCCGCACCGTGTGAACCGCCGCCGAGCCGAGCAGTGCCGCCGGACCGGCTGCGGCGCCGCCCTCCACCCTGAGCGGGCGCCGGTCGGTGCCGAGGAGCGCCGAAGTGACGAGGTCTTCCCAGGGGGCGCTCAGGGGCACCCCGGTCGTGTCGGTGGGCATCGGTTCCCTTCCGGTGGTCCGGGCATCGTGGGCTGGGGCCAGTGCGCCTCAACGGGAGGACGGTGCGTCAGGTGAGCGCGACGGCGGCACCCGGACCGACGCCCTCGGAGTCCTCGGGGCACCAGGCGGTGAGTGGGTCGAAGCCCCGGTGCCCGCACTCGCCGAACACCGTCAGAGGGCCACCGCCGGAGAGCGCCACGAGCTTCCACAGGCCGGGCCGGGACAGCGCCGAGGGTGCGACCGGCAGGGCGGAACCGTCCGCCTGCCCGACCAACTGCCAGCTGTCCGCGGACGGCGCGGGTATGACATCGCGCAGCGTGGCCGGCCAGGCATCGAGCCAGGGGTCGTCCCGCAGCGCCCGCCCGTACGCGGCGACGGCATCGGCCGCCGTGCCGCCGGGGGGCGGTCCTGTCGGGACGAGGGGCTCGCCGAACTGCGGCCCAAGCCCGGCCCGTAGACCTCCGCCGCCCGGATAGGGCGTCAACTCGGCGTCGATCACCGCGCCCACCGGCAGTGCCTGGGCCGGGGCGCGCCCCGGCGGTCCGTAGGACAGCAGCAGCGCGGTACGCCCCGAATCCCTGCCGGACAGCCAGATGCGGCGGGTGACGATCCTGCCGTCCGGTGCGTCGTGCTGGGCGAGGACCAGCCAGTGGTCGCGGACGGCCGGCCCCTCCGCAGATGCCGTCAGCCCCACTCTCGTGCGGACCGTCGCCGCCAGCGGGGCGGGCAGCCGGTCGAGCCCCAGCCAGGCCGAGTCCAGCAGGTGCAGCAGTGCGCACTCCTCGAGCAGCCGCGTCGGCCAGCCCGGCCCCGAGGCGGCCACCGAGCCCAAGGCCCTTACGCGGCCCGCGAGTCCTGGAGCCTGCGCGTCGACCATGCGGGCCGCCGTCTCCTCCCACTGCCCGTAGTCCGGCCGGTCCGTCGTCGCGAGTCCGTCACGCAGCAGATCGGTCAGCCGCTGGTCCAGCTCCTGTACGCCGCCCGTGATGCGCTCGGCCCTGCGTTCGGCGCGACGGACCGCCGCCCTGCTCGCGGACACCGCCGCCACGGGGACCTCTTGCGCTGCGGGCGGCTTGGCGGCCGCCCGCACGCCCCGGTCCCCCAGCCACCGCGATGCCCAGGGGGGCGGCTCCTGAGTGCGCTCCGGCACCGGCGCTCCGGAGGCGAGGAGGAGCAGCAGCCCCAGAGCATGTCCGCACGGTGATGTGCCGACGGAGCAACTGCATGTGTGAGTGGGCTCGTCGATGTCGACCGCCGTGCGGTACGGAGCGCCGTCGCCGTCCCCGCAGACCCCCCATGCCGTGCCCGGACCGCAGGAGCCCGCTTCCAGCCACGCGTGCTCCGAAGCGAGCGCGCGGCCCGCCTCCCTCGTCGCTTCGTCAGGAGCGAGGGCCAGCACCCGCTCCGCCGTCCGGCGCGCCACCGTGTGGGCGGAGCGCCGGAGTTCTCCCCCGTGAGACAGCACCATGGAAACGACGGTAGAGCGTGCCACTGACAATCGGCTCCGACCAGCGAGTCCGTCCGTCCCGGACCGACTTGACCGCCTGCCGCTGTGCGGGGAGATCCCCGCCCGGGCGGGTTCAAGGGTGAGATCGTCCCGCAGCGGGGGAGCCTCCTCCGCCTGCTCCCCGACCGGTCCCGGTGCGGTGCCGGGGCCGATTGTCAGTGGCGTGGTGCACGGTGGAAACCGCATCGGATCGACCGATCCGGAGGGGGATCCATGACCGTGTCCGTACAGACCGACGCACCCGGCGGCGAAGTCCTGAGGTCGCACGCCGAGCACGCCTTCGCCGACGAGCTCAAGGCGCTAGCCGCCGCCGACGACCGTCCCAGACCCGCCCGTTGGAAGCTTTCGCCATGGGCCGTATCCACCTATCTGCTCGGCGGGACACTCCCGGACGGCACACTGATCTCTCCGAAGTACGTGGGTCCGCGCCGCCTCGTCGAAGTCGCCGTGACCACGCTCGCCACCGACCGGGCCCTGCTGCTCCTCGGTGTTCCGGGGACCGCCAAGACCTGGGTGTCCGAGCACCTCGCCGCGGCCGTCAGCGGGGACTCGACCCTGCTCGTCCAGGGCACCGCCGGCACCCCCGAGGAAGCCGTCCGCTACGGGTGGAACTACGCGCAGCTGCTGGCCCACGGGCCCAGCCGTGAGGCGCTGGTGCCGAGCCCCGTCATGCGGGCCATGGCGGAGGGCATGACCGTCCGCGTCGAGGAGCTCACACGTATCCCGGCCGATGTGCAGGACGCGCTCATCACGATCCTGTCGGAGAAGACGCTCCCGGTCCCCGAGCTGGGTCAAGAGGTCCAGGCGGTCAGGGGGTTCAACCTCGTCGCCACGGCGAACGACCGCGACCGCGGGGTCAACGAGCTCTCGAGCGCCCTGCGCCGCCGGTTCAACACCGTCGTGCTGCCGCTGCCCGCGACCCCCGAAGCGGAGGTGGACATCGTGTCCCGGCGCGTGGCCCAGATCGGGTACTCGCTCGACCTGCCCCCGGCGCCCGACGGCCTGGCCGAGATCCGACGCGTCGTCACGGTCTTCCGCGAACTGCGCGACGGCATCACCACGGACGGCCGCACCAAGCTCAAGTCGCCGTCCGGGACACTGTCCACGGCCGAGGCCATCTCCGTGGTCACCGGAGGTCTCGCGCTCGCCGCCCACTTCGGTGACGGCGTCCTGCGCCCCGGCGACGTGGCCGCCGGCATCCTCGGTGCCGTGGTCCGCGACCCTGCGGCCGACCACGTGGTCTGGCAGGAGTACGTGGAGACCGTCGTCCGGGAGCGGGACGGCTGGAAGGACTTCTACCGCGCCTGCCGTGAGGCCGCCGAATGACACCCCGCGCCGGGGGGACGGCCGCCGCCGGCAGGGGACCGCTGCTGCTGGGGGTGCGCCACCACGGGCCCGGCTCCGCACGTGCGGTCCTGGCAGCCCTGGAGGCAGCACGGCCGAGAGCCGTGCTCGTCGAAGGGCCGCCCGAGGGCGACGCACTGCTGCCCCTCGCCGCGCACCGTCGCATGCGTCCGCCGGTCGCGCTCCTCGCCCACGCCGTGGACGATCCGGGGCGCGCCGCGTTCTGGCCGCTGGCCGACTTCTCGCCCGAGTGGGTGGCGATCCGCTGGGCAGCGGCGCACGGGATCCCCGTGCGCTTCGTGGACCTGCCCGCCGCGCACTCCCTGGCGCTGGCGGAACAGCGGGACGGAGGACCGGAGGAAGGCCGGGGTATCGATCCGATCGGAATCCTCGCCGGGACCGCGGGCTACGACGACCCGGAGCGCTGGTGGGAGGACGTCGTCGAGCACCGCGCGGCGGGCGGCCGGCCGGCCGACCCCTGCGCCCCGTTCGCCGCGCTCGCCGAGGCGATGACGGCGCTGCGTGAGGCACACGGCGACGGAGGGCATCCGCAGGACGCCGTCCGGGAGGCGTGCATGCGCCTCCAGCTGCGCGCCGCCCGCAAGGAGTTCGGCGACGACATCGCGGTGGTCTGCGGTGCGTGGCACGTGCCCGCACTCGAGGCGAGGACGACGGTCGCCGCCGACCGGGCGCTCCTCAGGGGAATGCCCAAGGTCAAGGCTGAGCTGACCTGGGTGCCGTGGACCCATCGCAGGCTCGCCCGGCACAGCGGATACGGCGCGGGGATCGAGTCGCCCGGCTGGTACGGCCACCTCTTCGCCGCCCCCGACCGGCCCGTCGAGCGCTGGATGACGAAGGTGGCGGGACTCCTGCGTGACACGGACAGGACCGTGTCCTCGGCGCATGTCATCGAGGCCGTCCGGCTCGCCGGGACGCTGGCCGCCCTGCGCGGCCGCCCGGCCGTCGGCCTGGCCGAGGCCACCGACGCGGTCAGGGCCGTCATGTGCGAGGGATCCGATGTGCCGCTCGCCCTGGTGCGTGACCGGCTCGTCGTCGGCGAGATCCTGGGCGAGGTGCCGGAAACGGCCCCCGCCGTCCCCCTCCAGCGCGACCTGGACAGGCAGCAGCGCACGCTGAGGCTCAGGCCGGAGGCGGAGACGCGCGACCTGGAGCTCGATCTGCGCAAGGACACCGACGCCGCCCGCAGCGGACTGCTGCACCGGCTGCGGCTCCTCGGGGTGGACTGGGGCGAACCCGTCGCGGGCCGGGGCAGCACGGGGACCTTCCGGGAGAGCTGGCGGCTGCGCTGGGAGCCCGAGCTGTTCGTCAGGATCGCCGAGGCCGGTGTGTGGGGCACCACCGTGCTCGGCGCCGCGACCGCCAGGGCCGAATCGGACGCCCTGTCGGCGTCGTCGCTCGCCGGAGTCACCGCGCTCGCCGAGCAGTGCCTCCTGGCCGGCCTGTCCGGGGCCCTGCCCGTCGTGATGAGGGCCCTCGCCGACCGGGCCGCCCTCGATGCGGACGTCGGTCACCTCGCGGACGCGCTGCCCTCCCTGGCCCGCTCCCTGCGGTACGGGGACGTCCGGTCCACCGACACCGCTGCCCTGGGCGAGGTGGCCGTCGGCCTCGCCGAGCGCGTCTGTGTGGGACTGCCGCCCGCCTGCACCGGTCTCGACGCGGAGGCCGCGGCGGAGGCCCGACGCCGAGTGGACGCGGTGCACCGGGCGATCGGGCTGCTCGCCGTCGCCGTACGGGCGGACGGGCTGTCCGAGCGGTGGGCCGGAGTCCTCCACAAGCTGTCCGGGAGGGACGCGGTCGCCGGTGTGGTCCGGGGGCGTGCCACGCGACTGCTCCTGGACGACGGGCGGCTGGCCGGGAGCGAGGCCGCGCGTCTGATGGGACTGGCGCTCTCGCCCGGCGCCGCACCGGCCGGCGCGGCGGCCTGGATCGAGGGCTTCGTCGGCGGAGCGGCGGGCGGGGGCCTGCTTCTCGTCCACGACGACCGGCTCCTCGGGATCGTCGACACCTGGCTGACGGGCATTCCGGCCGACACGTTCGCCGCCGTGCTGCCCCTGCTGCGCCGCACCTTCTCGACCTATGACCCGGGTGTACGGCGCACGCTGGGGGAGCTCGTCCGCCGGGGACCTGATCCAGGCAGGGCACGCGACGAGGGCGGGCCCGGCACGCCGGGTTTCGGCGAGGGGTTCGACGAGGAGCGGGCGGACGCGGTGGTCCCGGTGCTCCGGCTGCTGCTCGGCCCCGAAGCGCCGGCGGAGCGGGCGGCGGCCGGATGACCACGGACCGGGCGGACATCGAGGAGAGGGTGCGGGACATGGACACAGCTCCGGCCGCCGAGGACGAGCGGCTGCGGCGCTGGCGCCTGGTGCTCGGCGCGGACGGCGCCGACAGCACGGGACACGAGCTCACCGCACGCGACGCCGCGATGGACGGAGCGCTGACCGCGTTGTACGGCGGCGGCAGGAAACCGGGCGGCCGGGGCGGAGCAGATCGTTCCGCGGGGCTCGGGGCATCCGCCCCGGGCATGGCCCGCTGGCTCGGCGACATCCGTACGTACTTTCCGTCCTCCGTCGTCCAGGTCATGCAGCGCGACGCGATGGACCGGCTCGGGCTCGCCGCCCTGCTGCTGGAGCCGGAGATGCTGGAGGCGGTCGAACCCGACGTCCATCTGGTCGGCACCCTGCTCTCGCTCGGCAAGGCCATGCCGGAGACGACCAAGGAGACGGCGCGCGCCGTCGTACGCAAGGTCGTCGAGGACCTGGAGCGCCGGCTGGCCACCCGCACGAGGGCGACGCTCACCGGTGCCCTGGACCGCTCGGCCAGGAGCCGTCGGCCACGTCACCGCGACGTCGACTGGGACCGCACGATCCGGGCCAACCTCAGGAACTACGTGTCCCTTCCGGGAGGCGATGGGGCCGGCACCGTGGTGCCCGAGCGTCTCATCGGGTACGGGCGCACGGACCGGTCCGTGAAGAAGGACGTCATCCTCTGCGTCGACCAGTCGGGCTCCATGGCCGCCTCCGTCGTCCACGCCGCCGTCTTCGGCGCGGTGCTCGCCTCGATGCGGGCCCTGGCGACCCGCCTCGTCGTCTTCGACACGGCCGTCGTCGACCTCACCGACCAGCTCGACGACCCGGTCGACGTCCTCTTCGGCACGCAGCTCGGCGGCGGTACGGACATCAACCGTGCACTCGCCTACTGCCAGTCGAGGATCACCCGTCCGGCGGACACCCTCGTGGTCCTCGTCAGCGATCTCCACGAGGGAGGGATCCGCGACGAGATGGTGGAGCGGGCCGCCGCGATGAAGGCGTCCGGGGTGCAGTTCGTGGCCCTGCTCGCCCTCTCCGACGAGGGCACCCCGTCCTACGACAGGGAGCACGCCGCCGCGCTGGGAGCGCTCGGCGCCCCGGTCTTCGCCTGCACCCCGGACCTCTTCCCCGAGATCATGGCGGCGGCGATCGAGAAGCGGCCCCTGCCGATACCCGACACCGGCCGTTGAACCGGAGGGCGCAGGTCCGGACGCTTGGAAGCCGGCCTCCGGCAGGCTCCTCGGGGTGCCGTTTTGTCCTTCGTACCCCGGCTACCAGCGCGATCTGTGACCGGTATCACCGCTCAGGTGTGATCTGCAATTTAGGGTCCGGCGTGGCGCTGGGGATAACCTGCCGGATGGACATGCCGCGTACCCGGTAACCGTGTGCGCCTCCCTAGTGACTGCGCAGTCACGTTGCCCTCGCGGCACGCCCACGCAGAAAACCAACCGCGAGACCACTAAAAGGGACGGACGCGCGTGGACCTGTTCGAGTACCAGGCGAGGGACCTCTTCGCCAAGCACGGTGTACCGGTGCTGGCCGGTGAAGTCATCGACACGCCTGAGGCAGCCCGCGAGGCGACCGAGCGGCTGGGCGGCAAGTCCGTCGTCAAGGCGCAGGTGAAGGTCGGCGGCCGAGGCAAGGCCGGCGGCGTGAAGCTGGCGGCAGACCCGGATGAGGCGGTCGCTCGCGCGACCGACATCCTCGGCATGGACATCAAGGGCCACACGGTCCACAAGGTGATGATCGCCGAGCTGTCCCCGGAGATCGAGGCGGAGTACTACGTCTCGTACCTCCTCGACCGCACCAACCGCACCTTCCTCGCCATGGCGTCGGTGCAGGGCGGCATGGACATCGAGGAGGTCGCGGAGAAGACTCCCGAGGCCCTCGCGAAGGTCCCGGTCAACGCCGTCGACGGCGTCGACATCAAGAAGGCCCGCGAGATCGTGGCCCAGGCGAAGTTCCCGGCCGACGTGGCCGAGGGCGTTGCCGAGGCCATGGTGACCCTGTGGGACACCTTCGTCGCCGAGGACGCGCTCCTCGTCGAGGTGAACCCGCTGGTGAAGACCAAGGACGGCCGCATCCTGGCGCTGGACGGCAAGGTGTCTCTCGACGAGAACGCCGACTTCCGTCAGCCCGGCCACGAGGCGCTCGAGGACAAGGCCGCGGCCAACCCCCTCGAGGCCGCCGCCAAGGCCAAGAACCTCAACTACGTCAAGCTCGAGGGCGAGGTCGGCATCATCGGTAACGGTGCCGGTCTGGTCATGTCGACGCTGGACGTCGTCGCGTACGCCGGTGAGGACCACGGCAACGTGAAGCCCGCCAACTTCCTCGACATCGGTGGCGGCGCCTCCGCAGAGGTCATGGCGAACGGCCTCGAGATCATCCTCGGCGACCCGGACGTCAAGTCCGTCTTCGTCAACGTCTTCGGCGGCATCACCGCCTGCGACGAGGTCGCCAACGGCATCGTCCAGGCCCTGGAGCTGCTCAAGTCCAAGGGCGAGGACGTCACCAAGCCGCTGGTCGTGCGCCTCGACGGCAACAACGCGGAGCTGGGTCGCAAGATCCTCTCCGACGCCAACCACCCGCTCGTGCAGCGCGTGGACACCATGGACGGCGCGGCCGACAAGGCCGCCGAGCTCGCCGCGGCTGCGAAGTAAGGGACGAGGGACTCCAACACCATGGCTATCTTCCTCACCAAGGACAGCAAGGTCATCGTCCAGGGGATGACCGGCGCCACGGGCATGAAGCACACCAAGCTCATGCTGGCCGACGGCACCAACATCGTCGGTGGCGTGAACCCGCGCAAGGCGGGCACGACCGTCGACTTCGACGGCACCGAGGTACCGGTGTTCGGCTCCGTCGCCGAGGCGATGGAGAAGACCGGCGCGGACGTCTCCGTCCTCTTCGTGCCGCCGGCCTTCGCGAAGGCCGCCGTCGTCGAGGCGATCGACGCCGAGATCCCGCTGGCCGTCGTGATCACCGAGGGCATCGCCGTCCACGACTCGGCCGCCTTCTGGGCGTACGCCGGTTCGAAGGGCAACAAGACCCGGATCATCGGCCCGAACTGCCCGGGGCTGATCACCCCCGGCCAGTCCAACGCCGGCATCATCCCGGGCGACATCACCAAGCCCGGCCGCATCGGTCTCGTGTCCAAGTCCGGCACGCTGACCTATCAGATGATGTACGAGCTCCGTGACATCGGCTTCTCGTCCGCCGTCGGCATCGGTGGCGACCCGGTCATCGGTACGACCCACATCGACGCCCTGGCGGCGTTCGAGGCGGACCCCGAGACGGACCTCATCGTGATGATCGGCGAGATCGGCGGCGACGCCGAGGAGCGTGCCGCCGACTTCATCGCGAAGAACGTCACGAAGCCGGTCGTCGGCTACGTCGCGGGCTTCACTGCCCCGGAGGGCAAGACCATGGGCCACGCCGGCGCCATCGTCTCCGGCTCCTCCGGCACCGCCGCGGCGAAGAAGGAGGCCCTCGAGGCCGCCGGCGTGAAGGTCGGCAAGACGCCGACCGAGACCGCCAAGCTGGCGCGCGAGATCCTCGAAGGCTGACCGCGCGCCGTGGCGGCCCGTCCGCCGCGGCACCGCGTCACCCGTAGCAACGGCGCGGGCCCGCACCCCTCATCGAAGGGGTGCGGGCCCGCGCCGTTTCCGGCGGGGGAGCCCGGTCAGGGAATGCGCGGGATCAGCCGCTCCGGGCCGTGCGCGAGCTCGCCCCGCAACGACTTCTGAAGTTCCAGGTCCTGGGGCGTCAGCTTCTGCGGACCGCTCAGTGGAGGGACGCCGCCGACACGCTCGGCGGGTGCCAGCGGCTGCTCGTACTGGGTGGGGGCCGTGTGCAGGGTGAAGGCGGTCGAGCCGATGAGCAGGGCCCCGAAGCAGAGTGCGGCCCGGGTCCAGAGTCGCGCGATGCGCTCGCTGCCCGCGCGTACGGCTGGGGCGGGTGGCGGAGCCGGTACCTCCTCCGCGAGTGCGAGTGCGAGGGCGAGTGCGCCGAGCAGCGCGTGAAGCGGTGCGGACCCGTCGGCCGGCGCCGGGGGTGCCGGTGGCTCAGACGGTCCGGGCAGCCGCTCGGCGACGGCGGCGCGGGCGTTCACCAGTCTGCTCGCCGCTGCAGGAGTGCTCGCCTCCGTCTCCGCGGCCGTCTCCGGCAGCCCCAGGCCGACGCCGTCGTGGAGCAGCAGCGTGCGACGGTACGAGGGCGGCAGGCCGAGCAGCGCGTCGAGCAGCGCACGCCGCGCCGGGTCCTCGGGCGGCGGGTCGGCCCTGCGGTGTGTGCGGCGCAGCCGGTGCCAGGGCGACATCGCGTACTCGTACGAGACCGCGCGTACCCAGCCCGCCGGATCGCGGTCCCTGGCCACATCGGGCCAGCGCTGCCAGGCGGTGCGGAAGGCGTGCTCGACGGCTTCCACGGACAGCTTCCGGCGGCCTGTCAGCAGGAACATCTGACGGGTGAGGCCGGGCGCGGTGCGGCTGTACAGGGCGTCGTAGGCATCTTCCGCCGCGAGAACCGGCCGCAGGGCGTGGGCCGGTGTGTCCGTCGCGGTCGTCTCCGGTGCGGTGCCGTCCGGACCGGGGGAGGCAGGAGCGAGCGCGTCAGGAGCCGGGGCGTCCCGGGCGGGTGCTCCCGGGGCGGGGGTTTCCTGGTCGTGCGGCTCCGGTTCCGGGGCCGGACCGGTCCGGGTGCTCGTGGTCCGGCAGGTGCCGGGCCCGGTCGGGGACATCGTGCTGCTCCCGGTGGCTTCGACGGGGTGGGGCGGCGCAGGGCGGTGCTCGGCGCAGCCGATCACCCTGGCGTAGGCCGCGCGCCTACGGCCCCGCGGGCTGGTGCGCCCTGTTTCCCAGGCGTGGACGGTGGCGGGCGTGACGCCCACCGCCCTTGCGACCTGTTGCTCACTCAGTGCCCTTGCCTCGCGCAGCCTGCGGCACTCCTTGGGGGAGGGCAGAGGGGTGGCGGGAGCCTGGCCGGTGGTGCTCCGCGTCATGCCCGGCCTCCGTCCCCGGTTGCACTGCACTGGGTGAAAAAGTACATAAACGTATATTGGGCGACACAGCGGCCATACGCCCGTTACGCGAAATAGGCGCGTGTCGTTGGCAGCATGGCGGCGTGACCCAAGTGACCGAGCGCAGCCCGATGTTGCCTGCCGAGCGGAGCAGGTCCGCCTTCCTGGCCTCCGCTTTCGTGCGTGGGACGCTCGCGGCGGGGCTGGGACTGGGCTCGCTGGCCGTCCTGGTCATGCTGCTGTGGATCAGTTCGCCGTACCCCGACAGCGGGCCCGCAGGTGCCTTTCACGTGGCGACAGGGCTCTGGCTGCTGGCCCACGGCGCCGAACTCGTAAGGGCCGACACCGTGGGAGGGCACCCCACGCCCGTGGCGACGGTCCCGCTGCTGCTCGTCGCGCTGCCCGTGTGGTTGGTGCACCGGGCCGCCCGGGACTCTGCGGAGACCGACGGAAAGGCTCCGGGCGGACACTCGGCGATCGGGGCGTTCTGCGCGGTGAGCGCCGGATATCTGCTGGTCGTGCTCGCCGCGGCGGCGTACGCGCGGGACGGAGCGCTGCCCGCCGACCGGGCCTCCATCGCCTTCCCCGTCACCGCCGTGGTGACGGGCGCGGCCGCTGCGGGGGCGTGGGCGGCGCGTGGGCGTCCGCTGACTCCGCTGCTGGTCTGGGCGCCGCTGAGGCTGCAGGAAGCAGCCGCCCGCTCCCGGTTCCGGTCCGGGGCCGGCGCGGTTCTGAGGTCGGCAGCCGCCGGTGTGCTCATGCTGCTCGGGGCCGGTGCGCTGCTGGTCGCGGTGGCGCTGGTGTGGCACGCGGGGGCGGCCAGGGAGTCCTTCCTGGGGCTGTCGGGCGACTGGGCGGGACGGATCTCCGTCCTCCTGCTGGCGGTGGCACTCGTGCCGAACGCCGCGATGTGGGGTGCCGCCTACGGTCTCGGGCCGGGATTCGCCCTCGGTACGGCGTCGACGGCAGCCCCGCTCGCGTTCACCGGACCGCCCGCGCTGCCGGACTTCCCACTGCTTGCCGCGGTGCCGTCCCACGGCCCGGGTACGGCGGTGAACTGGGCGGCAGTCGCGGTGCCGGTCGTAGCGGGCCTGACCGTCGCACGGTTGGTCGCACATGGGGCGGCTCCGGCACGTGGGATGCGCGAGGAGGCGTGGAGCCAGGGACGGACCGCGCTGGTGGCAGCGCTGGCGGCCCTCGGGTGCGGTGCCGGGGCGGCGGTTCTGGCGGCTGCGTCGGGTGGCGCGCTGGGGACCGGGGCCCTGGCGGAGTTCGGTCCCGTGTGGTGGCTGGTGGGCCCGGCCGCTCTCGTGTGGACTGCCGTGATCGGCGTACCGGTGGCGCTGCTGCTCAGGGCCTGGCGGCTGAGGGAGAACCGGTGGGGCTGGCGGTGGGACTCGGCGAAGGGGGAGCCGGTGGAACCGGAGCCGGGGCAGAAGCCGGAGAAGAAGGAGAAGGAGAAGGGAGAGAGGGCTGGGGGCCCGGGCGAGGAACCGTACGACTTCCTGTCAGCCGACTCGTGGCACGAGGACGGGGCCAGGAAAGCGCGCTGGGCCGTGCTCAAAAGGAATTCGGGCGGGCTGATGGCGGACTTCCGGGCCGATGCGGACCAGGGGCCCGCATCCGCAACGGCCCCCGCCCCGGCGCCCGCTCCCGAAACGGCGCCGGCGGCCGCCCCGGTCTCCGGGCCTGCCTCTGCTGCCCCGGCTCCAGGTCCCGCCTCGGTTCCGCCGCCCGCCCCGGTTTCAGGGCCCGCGTCCTCCTCCGCCCCGGCTCCGGATCCGGCCCCCGCGCCTGCTCCTCCCGTGGCTCCGGCGGAAGAGCCCGACACGCGGACCGGCCGGGTCCCGGATGCCCTCGGGCACTCGGAACCCGGCCGGGAAGATGCTCCGTAGGGAGCGGCCCACGGGGGCCGGGGCTACTTCTTCACGCCGAAGAAGGGCTCCAGCGGGTCGGGCAGCTTGTCGTTGCAGGCGACGGCGCCGGTCTTGGTGAGGGCGTCGTTCACGCAGGTGTAGTAGTCGCGGTAGACCAGCTGCACCGTGTAGCCGGTGGCCACGATCGCCAGGGCCAGCAGTGCCGTCACCAGACCGCTGACGGCCGCCGTGGTCTGCTGCCGGCTGCTGATCTGTGCGGCGCCGGGGACAGCTCCGGGCACGGCCCCCGGGCACGGGGGAGTCGCCGCTCGGTCCGGGCCGCCCGTGACGGACGCCGCAGCAGGGTCTGCACCGGCCTGGGGCTTCCGCGGCCCGCCGCGGAGGGCGCTGACCGACCAGTACACGGCGAGGGCGCCGAGGAGCATCGCAATCTCGGGGAAGTCGAAGAGGGCGAAGAAGAACGCCCACATGCCGCCCAGCACCGCGTAGCGTGCGCGCCGCTGAACGGGGTCGGTCGGGTCCCAGCGCGGCCCGCCGGGACTGCCCTCGGGGCCACCCCCCTGACCGCTCGGTCCGCCGGTGCCGCCGGGACGGCCGCCGAACCCGCCGTTCTGGCGGCCGGGCTGCTGGTCGCTCCACTGGCTGCCCCAGACAGGGCGGTCGTCGGAGTGTCCTTCGCCACCGTCTCCGCTTCCGCCGTTGCCGTGGTTCCCCGGCGGCTGGGAGGGGTGGCGGGGCTGCCAGGGCTGGTCGGGGCGGTCCTCGGGCGGCGCCGCGAACGGATTGTCGTCGGACGAACCGGACGAGGAGCCCGAGCCGCGGGAAGATCCCGGGCCCGACGAGGAGCCCGCGGGAGAACCCGGTCCCGACGAGGAGCCCGACGAGGAGTCCGGCGATGAGGACTGGCGTTCCCGCATCAGCGTGGATGCCCGCTCGGGCAGCGGGTGGCCAAGGGCGGTGCGGAGGCGGTCCGGCATGTGGTGAACGTCTTCCCCATCTCGTCATTTCCGCCCGGGGGCGGTTCCCTGTCCCCTGACGCTACCTTCCGGTCACGCCCCCGTCCCGTGGAGGCCGCCAGGTGTGCCGGTATCGTTGCTGACGGTCGGACCGTTCGTAGAGTTCCCCGTATCGCGGGACGAGCTTCTTTCGTACGACCATACAAACGCACCTCCTGCACATCGCGTACCTGCTGCACCACGCGAGAAAGGGCCCTGCCGTGGCCTCCCCGCCCCCCTCCGCCGCTCCGGCCCGCGTGGTCGTGCTCGTCTCCGGTTCAGGCACCAACCTCCAGGCACTCCTCGATGCGATCGGTGACGACCCCGAGGGCTACGGGGCCCGGATCGTCGCGGTCGGCGCGGACCGCCACGGCACCTACGGGCTCGAACGGGCCGAGCGCGCCGGGCTCCCCACCTTCGTGTGCAAGCTCGGCGAGTACGCGAGCCGTGACGACTGGGACGCGGCCCTGACCGCGGCTGTTGCGGAACACCGCCCGGACCTCGTCGTGTCCGCGGGATTCATGAAGATCGTGGGACAGGGCTTCCTCGCCGAGTTCGGCGGCCGCGTCGTCAACACCCACCCCGCCCTGCTCCCCAGCTTTCCCGGTGCCCACGGCGTCCGCGACGCGCTCGCGTACGGCGTGAAGGTGACCGGGTGCACCGTCCACTTCGTCGACGACGGCGTCGACACCGGTCCGATCATCGCGCAGGGCGTGGTCGAGGTGACCGAAGAGGAAACGGCGGAGGGCGAAGCGGCCCTCCACGAACGCATCAAGGAAATCGAGCGCAAGCTGCTCGTCGAGGCCGTGGGGCGGCTCGCCCGTGACGGCTATCGCATTGAGGGACGAAAGGTTCATCTCGGTCATGTCGGTGAATAAGCCCATCCGTCGCGCCCTGGTCAGCGTCTACGACAAGACGGGGCTCGAAGACCTCGCCCGCGGTCTGCACGAGGCGGGTGTCGAGCTGGTGTCCACCGGCTCCACCGCCGGGAAGATCGCAGCCGCCGGTGTTCCGGTCACCAAGGTCGAGGAGCTCACCGGCTTCCCCGAGTGCCTCGACGGCCGCGTCAAGACGCTGCACCCCCGTGTGCACGCCGGCATCCTCGCGGACCTGCGCCTGGACGCCCACCGCGAGCAGCTCGCCGAGCTCGGCGTGGAGCCGTTCGACCTCGTGGTCGTCAACCTGTACCCGTTCAAGGCGACCGTCGCCTCCGGCGCGTCCGACGACGAGTGCGTGGAGCAGATCGACATCGGCGGGCCGTCGATGGTCCGCGCCGCAGCCAAGAACCACCCGTCCGTCGCCGTCGTCACCAGCCCGGAGCGCTACGCCGACGTCCTCGCCGCGGTCAGGTCGGGCGGCTTCGACCTGACCGCCCGCAAGCGGCTCGCCGCCGAGGCCTTCCAGCACACCGCCGCCTACGACGTGGCTGTCGCCTCCTGGTTCGCCGACGGTTACGCGCCCGCCGACGACTCCGGCTTCCCGGACTTCTCCGGTGCGACGTACGAGCGCAAGAACGTCCTGCGCTACGGCGAGAACCCGCACCAGCCCGCCGCGCTCTACACCTCCGGCGAGGGCGGCCTCGCCGAGGCCGAGCAGCTGCACGGCAAGGAGATGTCCTACAACAACTACACGGACACCGACGCGGCCCGCCGTGCCGCCTACGACCACGCCGAGCCGTGTGTCGCGATCATCAAGCACGCCAACCCGTGCGGCATCGCGATCGCCGGCGACGTCGCGACGGCGCACCGCAACGCGCACGCCTGTGACCCGCTGTCCGCCTTCGGCGGCGTCATCGCCGTCAACCGGCCGGTGACCGTCGAGATGGCCGAGCAGGTCGCCGAGATCTTCACCGAGGTCATCGTCGCCCCGGCGTACGAGGACGGCGCCGTCGAGGTGCTGGCCCGTAAGAAGAACATCCGGGTGCTGCGCTGCCCCGACGCCCCGGCCTCCACGGTCGAGGTCAAGCCGATCGACGGCGGCGCCCTGCTCCAGGTCACCGACCGGCTCCAGGCCGACGGCGACGACCCGGCCAACTGGACCCTCGCCACCGGTGAGGCCCTCTCCGCCGATGAGCTCAGGGAGCTCGCCTTCGCGTGGACGGCCTGCCGCGCGGTCAAGTCCAACGCGATCCTGCTCGCCAAGGACGGCGCCTCGGTCGGTGTCGGCATGGGGCAGGTCAACCGCGTCGACTCCGCGAAGCTCGCCGTCGAGCGGGCGGGCGAGGAGCGGGCCCGAGGCGCGTACGCCGCGTCCGACGCCTTCTTCCCCTTCCCCGACGGCCTGGAGATCCTGACCGCCGCCGGAGTCAAGGCCGTCGTGCAGCCGGGCGGCTCGGTCCGTGACGAGCTCGTCGTCGAGGCCGCGAAGAAGGCCGGCGTGACCATGTACTTCACGGGCACGCGCCACTTCTTCCACTGACACCCGGGTCGTAGCACCACCGCAGGCCGCACCCCCGAGGGGTGCGGCCTGCGGCGCGTCCGGCGTACGGCGCCCACTCGTCCCTCTGTTCTAATGAATGGCCTTGTCGGGGCCGTAGCCGCAGGACCGGTGCGACCGGCAGTGACCAGTGTGGGATTCCGTTGCGGGGGCACCGTGCTTGACCTGAACCAGAGCGAGACCGGCGTGTCCGGGGAGCAGGCCCCGGGGCCTGCCACCGGTACGCCGCACCCGGCACCGCTGCGTCCGTACCTGATCGCGGCCGCGGGTCTCTGCGCGCTCTACTTCCTCTACGCCTACCTGCGCTACAGCCACTTCCAGTCGCCCTCCTGGGACCTGGGCATCTTCGAACAGGAAGTGCGCGCGTACGCCGGATTCGACGCCCCTGTCGTCGACATCAAGGGGCCGGGCTATCTGATCCTCGGCGACCACTTCAGCCCGCTCGTGGCGCTCCTCGTCCCCCTCTACTGGATCTGGCCGTCCGCCGTCGCCCTGATCTTCGCGCAGGCCGCCCTGTTCGCCGCCTCCGCGGTCGTCGTCGGGCGTACCGTCCAGCAGGTCCTGGGCGGCCGCACCGGTCTGTGCGTCACCGTCGCGTACGGGCTGTCCTGGGGGCTGCAGGAAGCGGTGAAAGCCGACTTCCACGAGATAGCGCTCGCGGTCCCGCTGCTGGCCCTGGTCTGCCGGGCCCTGCTCATGGAGCGTTGGCGTGCCGTCGTCCTGTGGTCACTGCCGCTGGTCCTGGTCAAGGAGGACCTCGGGATCACCGTCGCCGTCGTCGGCGGGCTCCTGGCCCTGTACGGGAGGCGGCTCCAGGGCTTTCTGCTCGCCGCCTTCGGCGTGGCCTCGTTCGCGCTCACCGTGCTGGTGCTCATACCGGCGGCCAGCAGCGCGGGGTCGTACGACTACTGGAAGAAGATCGAGGAGAACGGCGGGAAGGAAGTCCCCCTCCTCGACTCGGTCCTCGGCGTGTTCGACTCCTCCGTCAAGCTGGAGATGCTCGTCTTCCTGGTCGGCATCACGGCCTTCATGGCGCTCCGCTCGCCCCTGATCCTGCTCGTCCTGCCCACGCTCGGCTGGCGTCTGCTCTCCCAGGACTCCAACCACTGGGGCATGGTGTGGCACTACAGCGCGATCCTGATGCCGGTGGTCTTCCTGGCCATGGCCGACGGCATCCGCCGCAGCCGGGCATCGAAGCGGCCCTGGCTCGTCTCGTACGCGAACGTCGCCGCCCCGGTGGCCGCGGCGATCGCCGTCACCCTCACCCAGCACCTCCCGCTCCGCGACCTGCTGCGTCCGGAGACGTACCGCGCCGACGCACGCACCCACGCCGCCGAGGAGGCGCTGGACGCCATTCCCGTGGGCGCGCGGGTGGAGACGGACATCACGCTGATGGCGCACCTGACCGGGGACCGCACGGTCTACTGGGTCGGCGGGGCCCCCGGCACCGCACCCGACGTCGTGGCCATCAACCTGGACTTCGGCTGGTCGCAGCCGATCGAGGACCCGGTGAAGTACGCCGAGCAGCTGCACCCTGAGGCGCGCTACCGGATCAGCCGGGAGGCGGGCTCCTTCGTCGTCATGGAGCGGACCACACCGGCGCCCGAAAACGGCTGAAGGCCGCACACCCGCCGGGTGGGCGGGTGCTACGGCCTTCACGCGCGGGTGCGGGAACGTCAGTGCTGCTGCTGGCGGTTGAACCAGGCGCCGCCGTCGGACTTCGCCACGAAGACGACGACCAGGATGGCGAGCACCGTGTGGGCGAGGCCCATCACGACGAAGGGGTAGATGCCGAGGATCGCGGTGATCACGCCGAAGACGATGGTGGCGATGCGGATTCCGCTGCCCCCCTTGCCGAACTTGGCACCGAGGACGACGGCGAGGACTCCCCACAGCACGGCGAAGACGACGATGCCCCACAGCACGGCGCCCGAGTACTCGGCGAGCTGCTGGAACTGGACGTCCTCCTGGAGCGTCGCGTCGTTCTTGGCGGCGTTCACAGCCGCGGCCGCGAGGGCGACGAAGATCGCGCCGATGACCTGGAGCCCGGCTATCACGAAGAGCATGACGCGGGCGGCCTTCACACCGCCGGGCATCTCGGTGGGTCCGCCCGGGAAGCCGTAACCGCCCTGGACCGGCGGTGCCTGCGGGTAGCCGTAGCCCTGCTGGGGGGCGGCGCCCTGCGGGGGCTGCTGCGGGTAGCCGTAGCCCGGCTGACCGCCCGGCTGCGCGTTCTGCTGCTGGCCGTAGGGGTTGTTGGGATCGCCGAAGCTCATGGCGAGTTTCCTCCGTTGCGAAGTGCGGGGACGACGCGGCCGGGCGGAGGAATCGTGTGCAATCTGAACGGTGGTCCCCCCGACACTGTCCGCGGTGATGCGGGCCTTATCGTCGTCGTGACATCCGCCATTTGTCCAGCCGATAGCCGAATGCGTTGTGCAAGTGCAATCTCCCGTCCACCCGGCGGGCCTGGATTGGTACGCGGGCGGGGTCATCCGCGAGGATGGGTGGCATGACTGCCCAGATTCTCGATGGCAAGGCCACCGCAGCTGCGATCAAGTCCGATCTGACCGTCCGCGTGGCGGCCCTCAAGGCACAGGGCATCACACCCGGCCTGGGAACCCTGCTCGTGGGCGACGATCCGGGCAGCCGCTGGTACGTGAACGGCAAGCACCGCGACTGCGCCCAGGTCGGCATGGGCTCCATCCAGCGCGAACTCCCCGACACCGCCACCCAGGAGGAGATCGAGGAGGTCGTACGGGAGCTCAACGCCAACCCGGACTGCACGGGCTACATCGTGCAGCTCCCCCTCCCCAAGGGGATCGACACCAACCGCATCCTGGAGCTGATGGACCCGGCGAAGGACGCGGACGGGCTGCACCCGATGAACCTGGGCAAGCTCGTGCTGAACGAGAGCGGGCCGCTGCCCTGCACCCCGCAGGGCGTCGTCACCCTGCTCCGCCGTCACGGCGTGGAGATCAACGGCGCCCATGTGGTCGTCGTCGGCCGGGGCGTCACCATCGGCCGTCCCCTCCCGCTGCTGCTGACGCGCAAGTCGGAGAACGCCACCGTCACCCAGTGCCACACCGGCACCCGTGACCTCTCGGCGCACCTCAGGCAGGCCGACATCATCGTCGCCGCCGCCGGTGTGCCCCACCTGGTCAAGCCCGAGGACGTGAAGCCGGGCGCGGCGGTGCTGGACGTCGGTGTCAGCCGGGACGAGAACGGCAAGATCGTCGGCGACGTCCACCCGGGTGTGGCCGAGGTGGCCGCATGGGTCGCCCCGAACCCGGGCGGCGTCGGCCCCATGACCCGTGCCCAGCTGCTCGTCAACGTGGTCGAGGCGGCCGAGCGCGCCGCCGCCGAGGCCTCCGCCGCATCCGCCGGCTGACCCGGGACCGGAGAAACGTCATGGGTGCTGGTACGAGTCCGGCGGACGGTGTGCACACGGACGGACCGGCCGATGAGGCAGCGGCGTCCGGGGAGGCCCGGGTGCCCCAAGACGCCAATGCGCCGGGGGAGTCCCAGGTGACTGGGGAGCCCGGGACGGACAGGGAGCCCGGGACGGACAGGGAAGCCGGAGCGCCGGAGACGGCCGCGACGTCCGGAGAGGGCGGGGCGTCCGTCACCGCCGAGGCGGACGGGGCCGCCGGGGAGGCCGGGAGCGGTGGCTCGACCTGGGCGCCCCCGCGTCGCTTCTCGCTGACCCGTGACACCGCGCGTCCGGAGGGCGGCGGCCGGGCGGCGCCGGGTGACGCCCCCGCCCCCGCCCGGCAGTGGCCGCTGCTCACGGTGCTCTGCACAGCCGGGCTCGGGCTGCTGATCGTGGGGGCCGACACCTTCGACCAGGCGTTCAGGATCGGCACGATGCTGATGGGTGTCGCGCTGCTCGCGGGGGCGGTGCTGCGGTGGGTGGTCCCCTCCGTCGGCATGCTGGCCGTGCGGTCACGGTTCACCGACCTGGTCACGTACGGCCTGATGGGCACGCTGCTCGTGCTGCTCGCGCTGATGGCGCAGCCCAGGCCATGGCTGCAGGTCCCGATCCTGCAGGACGTGGTCCACTTCACGATCCGCTGAGGGGTGTCCGTCCCCTCCCCCGAGGAGGGACGGACACCGGCCAGGGGTCCGGCGCGGGAGATCCCGGAACACGGTGACTTGTGCGGCCTCGCCCTGCCCTGAAGTAAGTGTCATGGGCATGAGGTGGGGGGTTCAAGGGACGCCTGGGGTCTGTGGCACGGAAGTGACCATTCCGCCATCGTGTGATCGTCACGCAACGACCGGTGGCCAACTCGGTACGCGCGACGGCGCACGGCGGAGCGAGTGCTCCTGCCGAATGCCCCTGTGCGCCTCTTTGTCCGGAACCGGCACCCTTGATCCGCGCATCCTTCTGGGTAGTTCGGAGTGCGGGGCCCCCGTCCCGATGACAGGGGGAGTCATCCGGCGCCGGGGAACGGGGGTGCGCCGGGACGGTCCGGGGGATCGACTGGGGGAAGCAATGCCTCGTTGGAAGCAACTGCCGGAAGAACTCGATCCGCAGATGCGGGAGTTCGTGGGGATGCTGCGCGGACTGGTGGACCGCGGCGGTCTGAGCCTGGCCGCGGTCGCCGACCGCACGGGCTACAGCAAGACGTCGTGGGAGCGCTACCTCAACGGCAGGCTGCTCGCTCCCAGGGGGGCGATCGTCGCGCTCGCCGAGGTGACGGGCACACAGCATCACCATCTGACGACCATGTGGGAACTGGCCGAGCGGGCCTGGAGCCGTTCCGAGATGCGCCACGACATGACGATGGAGGCCATCAGGATCTCCCAGGCACGTGCGGCGCTCGGTGAGGCGGGTGTGGCCGCGGCCCCCGTGGCGGCCAGGCGTGCGGGCCGTCCGGGCGGCGTACCGACGGGGGGCTCGCCCTCTGCGGGGCCCCTGGGGGAATCGGGCGGCACCGGCCCTTCGCCGTCCGTTCCCGTCCAGCGCGGTACGGCCCCGCGGATTCCGCGGCAGCCGAAGCCGGGAGACGCGCCTGGCTCCGGCGGAGACGTACGCCGTGCGGGTGGCGGTTCCCGGGAACGCCGGGTGAGCGGCCGGCGGAGGCTGCCACTGTTCCTCGCGGGCGCCGTGGGCACGCTCCTGCTGACGGCGGGGGTCGTGCTGCTCACGGGCCGGGGCGACGGCTCCGGCACCGCCGCCGCGACGCCGTCCGCCGGTCCGGGCACCAGCGCGCAGCGGCTGCCCGCCGGTGTCGGGTGCGGCGGCGCCGACTGCACCGGAGCGGACCCGGAAGCCATGGGGTGTGGCGGCCGGTTCGCCGACACGGTCGCCAGGGCGACGGTCGGAGGTGGCCTCGTCGAGGTCCGCCACAGCAAGGCCTGCGGGGCCGCCTGGGCCCGCATCACCCAGGCGTCACCGGGGGACACCGTGCGGATCACGACCGGTTCGTCGGAGCAGGACGGCACCGTGGAGGCAGATGCCGACGCCGACGCGTACACCCCGATGGTCGCTGTGAAGAAGGCATCCGACGCCGAGGCCTGCGTGACCCTGGCGTCCGGGGAGACCGGCTGCGCCACGCCGGAGTGACACGAGCGGGGGCTGCGCTGCGTAACCGACTGTGTGCGGCCCCACAGTGGGGGCGGGCGGCCCTGGGAACGGGGGTCGGATAGCCTGACCGCTGGATATCTCTTCACATCAAGATTCAGAGGTATCCAGCACCAGGGGCAGGGACCCCCACCGCCAGCTGTCTAACGGAGATCGCCATGACCCGCACTCCCGTGAATGTCACCGTGACCGGCGCAGCCGGCCAGATCGGCTACGCGCTGCTCTTCCGCATCGCTTCCGGCCACCTGCTCGGCCCGGACGTGCCGGTCAACCTGCGACTCCTCGAGATCCCGCAGGGCCTGAAGGCCGCCGAGGGCACCGCCATGGAGCTCGACGACTGCGCCTTCCCGCTGCTGCGCAACATCGAGATCACGGACGACGCCAACGTCGGCTTCGCCGGTGCCAACGTCGCCCTCCTGGTCGGCGCCCGCCCGCGTACGAAGGGCATGGAGCGCGGCGACCTGCTGTCCGCCAACGGCGGCATCTTCAAGCCGCAGGGCAAGGCCATCAACGACAACGCCGCGGACGACATCAAGGTCCTCGTCGTCGGCAACCCGGCCAACACCAACGCCCTCATCGCGCAGGCCGCCGCCCCGGACGTACCGGCCGAGCGCTTCACCGCGATGACCCGCCTGGACCACAACCGTGCGATCTCGCAGCTGGCCACCAGGACCGGTGCCGCCGTCTCCGACATCAAGCGGCTGACGATCTGGGGCAACCACTCGGCGACCCAGTACCCGGACATCTTCCACGCGGAGATCGCCGGCAAGAACGCCGCCGAGGTCGTCAACGACGAGGCGTGGCTGGCCGACACCTTCATCCCGACCGTCGCCAAGCGCGGCGCCGCGATCATCGAGGCCCGTGGCGCGTCCTCGGCCGCCTCCGCCGCCAACGCCGCCATCGACCACGTGCACACCTGGGTCAACGGCACCGCCGACGGCGACTGGACCTCGATGGGCATCCCGTCGGACGGCTCGTACGGCGTCCCCGAGGGCATCATCTCCTCCTTCCCGGTCACCACGAAGGACGGGAAGTACGAGATCGTCCAGGGCCTGGACATCAACGAGTTCTCCCGTGCGCGCATCGACGCGTCGGTGAAGGAGCTCACCGAGGAGCGCGACGCGGTCCGCGAGCTCGGCCTGATCTGACCGGAGTCCGGCCACCGGCCGGATCCGGAGCCGTAGGAGGGCGCCCCCGGCA
>NZ_MAPV01000052.1 GCF_001700505.1 Streptomyces mutomycini | reverse complement strand
CCCTACGCCACCCCACCGTCGCGCAGCACCGCCGACACCCGGAAACCCCCCGCGTCCGTCGGCCCCGACACGAACACACCGCCGAGCCCCAGCACCCGCTCCCGCATCCCCACCAGCCCGTTGCCACCGCTCGGCAACCCCGCATCCGCCGTCACACCGTCCGTCGGACCGTTCTCCACCTGCATCGCCACCTCCACACCCCGATGCGCCAGACGCACCCACGTCCTCGCACCCGCCGCATGCTTGTGCACGTTCGTCAACGCCTCCTGCACCACCCGGTACGCCGTCTGCTCCACCTCCGGCGCATACGCACGCACCTCCCCCTCCACCGACAGCTCCACCGTCATCCCCGCCTCACGGGACTGCGCCACCAGCACCTCCACCTCGCACAACCGCGGCCCCTCCTCCACCGCCGCTGCCGCAGCCACGGCCGCCACCCGCCCCACCGAGGCCAACGGCACCCGGCCCGCCCGCGGAGCAACCAGAGCATCCCCGCTCCGCAGCACCCCGAGCATCTCCCGCAGCTCCGTCAACGCCTGCCGGCCCATGTCCCCCACCAGCGCGGCGTTACGCACCGCCTTCGCCGGATCCTTCGGAGCCACCGCCTGCAACGCCGCCGCGTGCACCACCATCAGACTCACCCGGTGCGCCACCACGTCATGCATCTCCCGGGCGATCCGGGTCCGCTCCTCCGTACGCGCCCACTCGGCCCGCTCCTCCGCCCGGTCGGCCAGCAGCGACAGCTCCCGCTCCAGCGAATCCGCACGCTCACGGAGACTCTCCATCAGCCTGCGCCTGGCCCCGATGTACAGACCGAACAGCACCGAGGGAGCCGTCAGCCCCAGCGACATGAACAGCGACACCACCGGGACATACCAGACACCCGGCCCGAAATCAGCATCGGCGTCCACGCTCTGCCGCAGCCGCACGTACGACACGATGAAAGTGCCGACCAGCGTCATCCCCGTCAGCACGACCGTGATCCGCCGCGGCACCTCGGACGCCGCCAGCGTGTACAGCCCGACGATGCCCATCAGGAAACCCATCTCGGCCGGCGTCGTCGCTATCGACACCAGCACCACCGCGATCGGCCAGCGCCTGCGCAGCACCAGCACCGACCCCGCCAACAGCCCGAACAGCACCCCCAGCGGCACCGGCAGCCCGGTGTCCCGGGCGAACTCCACCCCCTCCAGCGCACACTCCAGCGCCGAAACCAGCGCCAGCCCCACGTCCAGGGCGACACTCCGCCGCCGCTCCCACCACCAGTAGCCGCGGGTGGTCGGACCCGCCGCTTCCCGGTCTGCCCCCGTTGCGGTCATGGCATCCAGCCTACGGGCGGGCGCATCTCATTTTCGGGAGACTCCATCAGCACAGAAAGCGACCGGTCATATCGCAAAGGCGGTTAGATCGCACGATCCGGTGAACCGAGCACCCTTTCGACCCGGACGTCCGCATTCCGGACGATGCTGTCCGTATGACACATGCCACTGGCAAGTACGCCGATTTCGAGGGGCTGCGGGAGCAAGCCGTCGCGCTACGGCGGGAGGGACTGAGCGTGCGGCAGATCAGGGACCGGCTGAAGGTCTTCAACAACGACATGCTCCATCGCCTCCTGCAAGGCGAGCCCGCCCCGGAGTGGACGAAGCGCCCCAACGCCAAGGACGACCTGAGGGAGAAAGCCCGGGAGCTGCGACTCCAGGGCATGACCTACGACCAGATCCAGGTCGAGCTGGGGTGCTCGAAGAGTTCGATCTCGCTGTGGGTACGGGATCTACCGAAGCCGCAACGCAAACAGTCTCGCGGGCAGGCGTCGGAGATCGCACGGCGCGGCTGGGAAGCAACTCTTCAGCGGCGCGAAGCGGAACGCGTAAGAACAAAAATGACGGCAGAGGCGGCGATCGGCTCACTGAGCCCACGCGAGCTCTTCCTGGTGGGGGTGGGCCTGTACTGGGCAGAGGGATCCAAAGCGAAGCCTCACCGCCCGCAGGAGAGGGCCACGTTCGTCAACAGCGACCCGGGCATGATCTCGATTTATCTCGCATGGCTGCGTCTACTGGATGTACCGCCGGAACACCTCCGGTTCCACGTACACATCCACGAGACGGCCGATGCCGCAGCAGCGGAGCGCTACTGGGCCGACCTCACAGGCGCCCCGGGCTCAGCATTCGGTAAGACCACACTGAAAAGGCACTCCCCGAAGACGAACCGGAAGAACGCGGGCGAGGGTTACCGGGGTTGCCTTGTGGTCCGAGTTCTGAAAAGTGCGGACCTGTACCGTCGCATTGAGGGGTCGTGGTGCGGCATAGTAGGTGCTGCAAAACGAGCCGATCAAGAAAATCGGACATATAGCCCATCCCGGGTCGTCTAAGGGCAAGACGTCAGATTTTGGATCTGATCATGAGGGTTCGAGTCCTTCCCCGGGAGCCGCACCCAGGGCCCCGACCTCACCGGTCGGGGCCCGCGCTCGTTTCGGGCATATACGCCCCCGGTATCCTGCGGATGTCCACCACCCGAAGCCGAAGGGCACATCCGTGAGCGCCACAAGCCCGGCAGCCGTCGTCGTCCTCGCAGCGGGTGAGGGCACCCGCATGAAGTCGAAGACACCCAAGGTCCTGCACGAGATCTCCGGGCGCTCGCTCGTCGGACATGTCGTCGCCGCCTCCCGTGAGCTCGACCCCCAGCACCTCGTCGTGGTCGTGGGCCATGCGAGCGAGCAGGTCACCGCGCACCTGTCCGCCGGGGACACCCCCGTGCGCACCGCCTTCCAGGCCGAGCAGAACGGCACCGGGCACGCGGTCCGGATGGGCCTCGAGGAGCTCGGCGGCACCGTGGACGGCACCGTGATCGTCGTCTGCGGTGACACCCCGCTGCTCTCCGGCGAGACCCTCTCCGCGCTCGCCACGACCCACGCCGCCGACGCGAACGCCGTCACCGTGCTGACCGCCGAGGTGCCGGACTCCACCGGTTACGGCCGGATCGTCCGCGACGCGGCCACCGGGGCGGTCACCGAGATCGTCGAGCACAAGGACGCCACCGACGCGCAGCGGGCGATCCGGGAGATCAACTCCGGGGTCTTCGCCTTCGACGGCCGTCTGCTGGGTGATGCCCTGGGCAAGGTGCGTACGGACAACAGCCAGGGCGAGGAGTACCTCACCGACGTGCTGTCGATCCTGCGTGAGGCCGGACACCGCGTGGGTGCATCGGTGGCCGGCGACCACCGCGAGATCCTGGGGATCAACAACCGGCTCCAGCTGGCCGAGGCGAGGCGGCTGCTCAACGAGCGCCTGCTGGAGCGCGCGATGCTGGCGGGTGTGACGGTCGTGGACCCCGCGTCCACGCTGATCGACGCGACGGTGACGTACGAGCGTGACGCGATCGTGCACCCGGGGACCCAGCTGCTGGGCACGACGCACCTGGCGGAGGACGCCGAGGTGGGCCCGAACTCGCGACTGAGGGACACGGTCGTGCACGCGGGCGCGCGGGTGGACAACACGGTCGCGGACGGCGCGGAGGTGGGCCCGGGGGCGAGCGTCGGTCCGTTCGCGTATCTGCGGCCGGGTACGCGGCTTGGCGCGAAGTCCAAGGCGGGTACGTACGTCGAGATGAAGAACGCGACGATCGGTGAGGGCACGAAGGTCCCGCACCTGAGTTACGTCGGTGACGCGACGATCGGCGACCACACCAACATCGGTGCGGCGAGCGTGTTCGTGAACTACGACGGGGTGGCGAAGCACCACACCACGATCGGGTCCCACTGCCGGACCGGGTCGGACAATATGTTTGTGGCACCCGTCACGGTCGGGGACGGCGTTTACACCGCGGCGGGTTCGGTCATCACCAAGGACGTACCGTCCGGTTCACTGGCCGTCGCCCGGGGCCAGCAGCGGAATATCGAGGGCTGGGTCGCCCGGAAACGCCCCGGGAGCGCGGCGGCTCAGGCCGCCCAGGCGGCCGCACAGGAGCCCGACGGCGAAAGCTGACCGGAAACAGGTGCGCCAAAGGCGGCGTACCGTGATAGATGCTCACCCATTTCGGCTGGCGCGTCGCAGATCGGGACTCATGCGTGCGGTGCCAGATACACGTCTGAGGAGACTGTGCTGTGACCGGGATCAAGACGACCGGCGAGAAGAAACTGATGCTCTTCTCCGGCCGCGCCCACCCCGAGCTGGCCGAGGAGGTCGCACATCAGCTGGGTGTCGGCCTCGTGCCGACGAAGGCCTTCGATTTCGCCAACGGTGAGATCTACGTGCGTTTCCAGGAGTCCGCCCGCGGCGCCGACTGCTTCCTGATCCAGAGCCACACGGCTCCGATCAACAAGTGGATCATGGAGCAGCTGATCATGCTTGACGCGTTGAAGCGCGCGTCCGCCCGGTCCATCACGGTGATCGTGCCGTTCTACGGCTACGCGCGCCAGGACAAGAAGCACCGTGGCCGTGAGCCGATCTCGGCGCGCATGGTCGCCGACCTGATGAAGACGGCGGGTGCGGACCGCATCCTTACCGTGGATCTGCACACGGACCAGATCCAGGGCTTCTTCGACGGTCCGGTGGACCACCTGTTCGCGCTGCCGATCCTGGCGGACTACGTGGGCGCGAAGGTTGACCGTTCGAAGCTGACGATCGTGTCGCCGGACGCCGGCCGTGTGCGCGTCGCCGACCGCTGGTGCGACCGTCTGGACGCGCCGCTGGCGATCGTCCACAAGCGCCGCGACAAGGACGTGCCGAACCAGGTCAGCGTCCACGAGGTCGTCGGTAACGTCGAGGGTCGGGTCTGTGTCCTGGTCGACGACATGATCGACACGGGTGGCACGATCTGTGCCGCCGCCGACGCGCTGTTCGCGCACGGTGCGGAGGACGTCATAGTGACGGCCACGCACGGCGTGCTGTCCGGTCCGGCCGCGGACCGTCTGAAGAACTCGAAGGTCAGCGAGTTCGTGTTCACGGACACGCTGCCGACGCCGGGTGAGCTGGAGATCGACAAGATCACGGTTCTCTCGATCGCGCCGACGATCGCGCGTGCGGTGCGTGAGGTCTTCGAGGACGGTTCGGTGACGAGCCTCTTCGAGGAGCAGGGCTGATCGGCTCCGGTTGACCGTCCCTGGAGGACGGTCTCCGGGTGATCGACTTTGGGCGCGGCCTCCCCGCCGGGTAGACTGGACAAGTTGCTCGGCGAGGGAGGCCGTTCTCATGCGTGGTCATGGGAATCGGTGGTCCGTTATCGACGCGCTCTTCGTAGCAGGCCTGTCGTGGGCCGGGTGACCATCGGTTTTCGTCACTTTACGAGGAGTGCAGCATGGCTGAGATCAAGCTCGACGCAACGGTCCGTACGGAGTTCGGCAAGGGCGCTGCCCGTCGCACCCGTCGCGCCAACCTGGTTCCCGGGGTCGTCTACGGCCACGGTGCTGAGCCGGTTCACATCAACCTTCCGGGCCACGAGCTGCTTCTCGCTCTGCGTACCGCCAACGTCCTGATCGGTCTGGAGATCGACGGCAAGGACGCCCTGGTGATCCCGAAGGCCGTGCAGCGCAACGCCATCAAGGGCAACATCGAGCACGTCGACCTCCTCACCGTGAAGCGCGGCGAGAAGGTCGAGGTCGAGATCGCGGTGCACGTCGAGGGCGATCTGGCCCCGGGCGCCAACCTCCTCGAGTACGTGCAGAACACGCTGCTCGTCGAGGCCGAGGCCACCCACATCCCCGAGTCCGTCACGGTCTCCGTGGCGGGCCTGGACGCCGGCGACTCGATCCTCGCCAAGGACATCCCGCTCCCCAAGGGCTCCGTGCTCGCCGGTGACGAGGACGCCGTGGTGCTGCAGGTCGTCGCCGCGCAGGCCGAGGAGCCGACTGCTGAGGGCGCCGAGGGCGAAGGTGCCGAGGCCTGAGCCTCGCCCCACCTGCTTGACTGACGGGGTGGCGGTTCCCTTCCGGGGGTTCCGCCGCCCCGTTTCCCTGTATCGACTGGTATGTACGCACTGCGAGGAGACCGAGCTCTGATGTCCGACGCCACCGACCCCTGGCTGATCGTGGGCCTCGGCAATCCCGGGCCCGACTATGCGGCGAACCGGCACAATGTCGGCTTCATGGTGGCGGATCTGCTGGCGGAGCGGGTCGGCGGGAAGTTCAAGCGGGCGCAGAAGGCGCAGGCGCAGGTGCTGGAGGGGCGGATCGGTCCGCCCGGGCCGCTGAGCCGTCGTGTGGTGCTGGCGAAGCCGATGTCGTACATGAATCTGTCGGGTGGTCCGGTGACGGCGCTGCGGGACTTCTACAAGGTGCCGACCGATCACGTGGTGGCGGTTCATGACGAGTTGGACATCGATTTCGGGATGCTGCGGCTGAAGCTGGGCGGGGGTGACAACGGGCACAACGGGCTGAAGTCGATGACGAAGGCGATGGGTCCGGATTATCACCGGGTGCGGTTCGGGATCGGCCGGCCGCCGGGGCGGATGCAGGTCGCTGATTTCGTGCTGAAGGATTTCTCGTCGGCGGAGCGCAAGGAGCTTGCGTATCTGGTGGACCGGTCGGCGGATGCGGTGGAGTCGTTGGTGGCGGAGGGCCTGGAGCGGGCTCAGTCCGCGTACAACTCCTGACATTCCTGGTACTTCTTGGGCTTTTTTCGGCCACAGGTTGACCGAGGGCAGGGCCCTGCCCAAGGATCGGCCCCCATGAAACGGAGTTCCTCGCACCGGTTGCTGGCCCATGGCCGTACGTTCGCCGCGGGCTGTGTCGCCGTGTTGCTGCTGGTCGCGGGTGTGTGGTCGTCGTGGGACGGCGCGCACCACATCGTTCTGGCCAAGGGCCGTGAGCACGGGACGATGGAGGTGACGGTGTGCGGTGAGGACGCGTGCACGGGCTCGTTCTCGCCGGACGCGGATTCGCGGGAGCGGTCCGAGGTGACGATCGAGCGGTCCGTCGCGGCGAAGAAGGGGGATCGTTTCCCCGTGGTGGTGAAGCCCGGGTCCGGTGATGTGGTGCGTACCGGGACGGCTGGTCTGCTGCACGCGTGGGTGCCGTTGGGTGGTGCGCTGGTGCTGGCGGCCCTGGTGATCGGTGGGGGTATGCGGCTGACGCGGACCGCGTGGGGCGCGGGGGTCGCGGGTGCGGCCCTGCTGACGGCGACGTTCGTCGCCCTCTGACAGGACCGCACCCGCCCGGTGTACCCGGGTTGGCTCAGCCGGTGTTGCGGAGGCCTGCGGCTACGCCGTTGACGGTGAGCAGCAGGGCTCGGGCGAGCAGCGGGTCGGCTTCCTCGCCGCGTTCGGCGGCCTGGCGCTGGCGGGCGAGGAGTGACACCTGGAGGTAGGAGATCGGGTCCAGGTAGGCGTCACGGATGGCGAAGGTCTGCTGGAGCACCGGGCTGGTGCCGAGGAGTTCCTTGCCGCCGGTGACCTTGAGGACTTCCTGCACGGTGAGCTCGTGCTCGGCCTGGATGACGTCGAAGACGTGCTTGAGCTCGTCGGGCACGAGGGTGTCGACGTAGTGCCGGGCGATGCGCAGGTCGGTCTTGGCGAGGGTCATCTCCACGTTGGAGAGGAAGTTCTTGAAGAAGTGCCACTGTTCGTGCATCTCGTCCAGGACGGTGTCGAGGCCGGCTTCGCGCAGTGCCTTGAGGCCGGAGCCGACGCCGAACCAGCCGGGGACGATCTGCCGTGACTGGGTCCAGCCGAAGACCCACGGGATGGCGCGCAGGCCGTCGAGCGAGACGCCCGAGCCGGGACGGCGGGAGGGCCGCGAGCCCAGGTGCAGGTCGGCGAGCTGGTCGACCGGGGTGGAGGCGAGGAAGTACGCGGGCAGGTCGGGGTCTTCGACGAGCTTGCGGTAGGCGTTGTGGGCGGCGTCGGAGACGGTGTCCATGGCCGCGTCCCAGCGGGCGAGTGCCTCGTCGGACTGGCGGGGTGCGGTGTGGAGGGCGGAGGCCTGGAGGGTGGCCGCGACGGTCAGTTCCAGGTTCTCGCGGGCGAGTGCGGGGATGAGGTACTTGTCGGAGATGACCTCGCCCTGCTCGGTGACCTTGATCTCGCCTTCGAGCGTTCCCCAGGGCTGGGCGAGGATCGCGTCGTGGGAGGGGCCGCCGCCTCGGCCGACGGTGCCGCCGCGGCCGTGGAAGAGGCGCAGGCGTACGCCGTAGCGGTGGGCCACGTCGCGGAGTCGGCGCTGGGCGCGGTGGATCTCCCACTGGGAGGTGGTGATGCCGCCGAACTTGGAGGAGTCGGAGTAGCCGAGCATGACCTCCTGGACGTCGCCGCGGAGCGATACGAGGCGGCGGTAGGAGGGGTCGGCGAGCATTTCGTCGAGGATGACGTCGGCGGCGCGGAGCTCGTCGGTGGTTTCGAGGAGCGGGACGATGCCGATCTTGGCCCAGCCGCCGTGGAGGTCGATGAGTCCGGCCTCGCGGGCGAGGACGGCGGCGGCGAAGACGTCGTCGGCGCCCTGGCACATGGAGATGATGTAGGACTCGATGACTTCGGGGCCGAAGCGTTCGAAGGCCTGCTTGATGGTGTGGAAGACGCCGAGGGTCTTCTCGCCGGCGGCGTCGAGCGGGGCCGGGGTGGGTGCGAGGGGGCGGCGGGAGCGGAGTTCCTTGGCGAGGAGCTTCTGCCGGTAGTCGCGGGGCATGTCGGTGTAGCGCCAGGATTCTTCGCCGAGGCGGTCGAAGAGCTGGCCGAGGGCGTGGTGGTGGGCGTCGGCGTGTTCGCGGACGTCCATGGTGGCGAGCTGGAGGCCGAAGGCGGACAGCGTGCGGATGGTGCGGTCCATGCGGCCGTCGGCGAAGAGTCCGCCGCGGTGTTCGCGCAGGGAGGTCTGGATGAGCGCGAGGTCGGCGATGAGCTCGGAGGTGCCGAGGTAGTCGCAGCCGGGGCGGTGGGGGGTGCCGGAGGCCAGTCGTTCGCGGGTGTTGACGAGCTTCTGGCGGATGCAGGTGGCCTTGAGCCGGTAGGGCTCCTCGGCGTTCAGCCGCTTGTAGCGGGGGCTGATCTCGGGGAGGCGCTCCAGGTCGGTCTGGAGGGAGGTGAGGAGCTCGTCGGTGGCTCCGGTGTAGCGGATGGAGTTGGAGAGGAGTCCGCGCAGGTAGTCGACGAGTTCGAGGGCGTCGGTGATGCCGTGTTCGTGCTGCAGGATCAGGACGTCCCAGGTGACGGCGGGCGTCACGTTGGGGTTGCCGTCGCGGTCGCCGCCGATCCAGGTGCCGAAGGTGAGGGGGCGGGTGCCTGCGGGGAGTTCGACGCCGACTCGTTCGAGCTCGGCGGCGAGGTCCTCGAGGACGTCGCCGACGGCGTTGGCGTGCAGCTCGTCGAGGTAGTAGATGGCGTTGCGGGCCTCGTCGGCGGGCTCGGGGCGTACGACGCGGAGCTCGTCCGTCTGCCAGATGAGGTCGATGTTCTCGGCGAGGCGGAGGTCGTGGCGTCGGCGGTCGGCCTCGATGACGGGTGTTTCGAGGAGCTCGGCGATGCGGCGGAGCTTGTTGAGGACGGAGCGGCGTGCGGCCTCGGTGGGGTGTGCGGTGAAGACGGGCCGGACGTTGAGGTTCTTGACCGTCTGGCGCAGGTGTTCGGGGTCGGCGTCCTTGAGGCGGTCGGCGGTGCGGGCGAGGAGCCCGCCTTCGGCGGACCGGCGGTCGCGCATCTCGTGGGCGCGGTGGACCTGCTCGGTGACGTTGGCGAGGTGGAAGTAGGTGGAGAAGGCGCGCACGAGTTGTGCGGCGGTCTCCAGGTCCGTGTCGCCGAGGAGCTCGGCGGCTGCCTCTCCGTCGGTGCGGGTGAGGGCGCGGACGCGCTCGACGAGGTCGAGGAGGTCCTGGCCCTCCTGTCGTACGAGGGTCTCGCCCAGGAGGTCGCCGAGGCGGCGGATGTCGGCCCGCAGTTCGGTGTTGGCGGCAGGGGTCTGGTCGGCACTGCTCACAGTGTGCGGCTCCTTGCAGTGGTTGAGCACGTCTGTCAGGGGGGCCGGGGCGCTCGCGGTGCTGACGGGTCACCCCGGATATGCAGAGTGCGGACCGCGCTGTCCGACCCACCCAGGATAGGTGTCCGGGGGTTCGGCGTGCTCGCTGCCCTGCGGGGCGGTCCGGATCCCGGGTACACGGGGGGTGGTGGCGCTGTCGTACTCGGGTTGCCCCGGCGGCGCTCTCGTGTCGTGGCCCTGTTCGCTGCCATACTTACGTTGCCGTAGGTTACGGAAGCGTAGACCGCTCATTCCGCCCTATTTCCTCACCTCACGGGGGACTCCCCAATGCCCACCAGCCCCGATGTGATCGACGACGGCCTGCCGACGGAGGCAGGCGACTCCTCAGCCCCCTCCGCAACGCTCGGCGGCGACAAGAAGCGTTCGGTCGAGCAGTTCGCGCTGCTCCTGTTCATCGTGGTGCCGTTCGCGGCCCTGGTCGCGGCGGTGCCGCTGGCCTGGGGCCGTGGTGTCAGCTGGCTCGATCTGGGTCTGCTGGTCGTCATGTACTACTGGGGCTGTCACGGCGTGACGATCGGCTTCCACCGGTACTTCACTCATGGCTCCTTCAAGGCGAAGCGTCCGCTCCGGATCGCTCTGGCCGTCGCGGGCTCGATGGCGGTGGAGGGTCCGCTGGTGCGCTGGGTGGCCGACCACCGCAAGCACCACCGGTTCTCGGACGCCGAGGGCGACCCGCATTCGCCGTGGCGGTTCGGCGAGAACCTGCCGGCGCTGATGAAGGGCCTGTGGTGGGCCCACATCGGCTGGATGTTCAACGAGGAGCAGACTCCGCAGCAGAAGTACGCCCCGGACCTGGTCGGGGACCCGGCGATCCGGGCGATCTCGCGTCACTTCCTCAGCTTCACGATTCTCTCGCTGGCGATCCCGCCGCTGGTCGGCGGACTGGTCACGATGTCGTGGTGGGGTGCGTTCACTGCCTTCTTCTGGGGTTCGCTGGTCCGTGTCGCGCTGCTGCACCACGTGACGTGGTCGATCAACTCGATCTGCCACGCGGTCGGCAAGCGGCCCTTCAAGTCCCGTGACAGGTCGGGGAACGTGTGGTGGCTGGCGGTGCTCTCGTGCGGTGAGTCCTGGCACAACCTGCACCACGCGGACCCGACGAGTGCGCGGCACGGGGTGATGCGGGGGCAGATCGACTCGAGTGCCCGGCTGATCCGCTGGTTCGAGAAGCTGGGCTGGGCGCACGACGTGCGGTGGCCGGACGCCTCGCGTATCGCCTCCCGGCGCAAGGCCCCGGCCGCAGACCCGGCATGATTGACGACGTGGCGACCGACGGAAGCACCAGCGGCGAGAAGAGCATGCCTGCCCCCACCCGGCGGGCCCGGCGGGTCCGCATGACGGGCAAGGAGCGGCGCGAGCAGCTCCTTGACATCGGCCGCGCCCTGTTCGCCGACAAGGGTTTCGAGGGGACCTCGGTGGAGGAGATCGCGGCGCGTGCCGGGGTCTCCAAGCCGGTGGTGTACGAGCACTTCGGCGGCAAGGAGGGCCTGTACGCCGTCGTGGTCGACCGTGAGATGCGCCAGCTGCTGGATCTGGTGACGGGGGCGCTCACGGCGGGTCATCCGCGTGAGCTGCTGGAGCAGGCGGCGTTCGCGCTGCTCGACTACATCGAGACGTACACGGACGGTTTCCGGATCCTGGTCCGTGACTCCCCGGTCGCGCAGTCCACGGGCACCTTCGCGTCGTTGATCAGTGACATCGCGACGCAGGTCGAGGACATCCTGGGCCTGGAGTTCAAGGCCCGGGGCTTCGACGCGAAGCTGGCCCCGCTGTACGCCCAGGCCCTGGTCGGGATGGTGGCGCTGACGGGCCAGTGGTGGCTGGACGTGCGGAAGCCGAAGAAGGCGGAGGTCGCGGCCCACCTGGTGAACCTGGCGTGGCACGGGCTGGAGAACCTGGAGTCGAAGCCGCGGCTGATAGGCCACCGGAAGAGCTGATCCGCGCCGGTGGGCGTGTGATCACTCGTTGTGATGACGCCTGCTGGTTCCCGGCCGTAGGGTGGTCGGCAGGGCACAGAATCCCGTCCATGGGAGGAACCATGACCGCCGAGCCGATCACCGGGCGCAGCAGCCGCTGGCCGGTGCCCCCGCAGGACGGATACACCGTGGACGACCTGTTCACGCTGCCCGATCTCCCGCCGCACACGGAATTGCTCGACGGGAGCCTGATCTTTGTGAGTCCGCAGCGCATTTTTCACAGCCGGATGATCGACCTGCTGACCTACGGATTGCGCAGCGGTGCGCCTAGTGAGCTGAAGGTCGTACGGGAGATGACCGTAGCTCTCGACCGGCGCAACGCTCCCGAGCCGGACGTCTCCGTCGTCCGGGCGGAGGCGGTCACCGGGCGGGAGCTGACGCGCTTCGATGCGGCGGACGTGCTCCTCGCCGTCGAGGTGGTCTCACCGGACTCCGAGGCCCGTGACCGTGACACCAAGCCCCAGAAGTACGCGGCGGCCGGTATCCCGAACTTCTGGCTGGTGGAGATGGCGGGGAGCGACCGGCACCCGGTCGTGCGGGTCTATGAGCTGGACCCCGTGAACAAGGTGTACGCGCTGACGGGTATCCATCATGACCGGCTCAAGACCGGGGTTCCGTTCCCCGTCGACCTCGACATCTCGCCGGAGGCGCTGGACGCGCTGTGACGCTCACGCGGTGAGCGGCTCCAGGAATTCCAGCCGGTTGCCCACGGGGTCCCGGGAGTGGAAGCGGCGGTGGCCGGGGAGGTTGTCGTCCCATTCGACGGGGGCGCCGTGTCCGGCCAGCCGGGCCGCGAAGGCGTCGATGTCCGTGACGCGCAGGCCCGGGTGGGCCTTCCCGGCCGGGCGGAAGTCCTCTTCGATGCCGAGGTGCAGCTGGACCGGGCCGGTCCCGAACCAGCAGCCGCCCCGGGCGGCGAGGGCCGGGGGCTTGGGGAGCTCCGTGAGCCCGAGGACGTGTACGTAGAAGGCCCGCAGGGCGTCCTCCGATCCGGGCGGGGCGGCGAGCTGGACGTGGTCGACGGCGGTGATCAAGGCTGCTCCTCGGGCGTGCGGACGACCGCGAAGATCCGGCGGAACGGGTAGACCGTGCCGTGCGGGCCCGCCGGGTAGGCGGTGCGCAGCAGGTCGCGGTATTCGGTGAGGAAGGCGTCCCGGGCCTCGGGGTCGTCGCCGAGGGCGTCGAGGAGGGGGAGCAGGCCGGTGCCCTTGACCCAGTCGAGGACGGGGTCCTGGCCCTGGAGCAGGTGCAGGTAGGTGGTCTCCCAGACGTCGGCGGTGCGCCCGGGGGCGGTGAGGTGCTCCAGGTAGTCCGTCGGGGTGTGCACGGCGTCGCCGTGGCGCAGGAGGTCGCCGAGGCGGTCGTGCCAGCGGGGGGATCCGGCGAGTTCGCGCATGAGGGTGTGGCTGGGGGCGTCGAAGTTGCCGGGGACCTGGAAGGCGAGGGTGCCGCCGGGGGCGAGGGCGTCCAGCCAGTGGGGGAAGCGGGCGGTGTGGCCGGGGACCCATTGGAGGAGGGCGTTGGAGACGATGAGGTCGTACGTCTCGGTGGGTGTCCAGGTGCCGGCGTCGGCCTCGGTGAAGTCGAGGAGGGGTCCGGTGTGGGCGCGGGCGCGCTCCAGCATCTGCGTGGAGTTGTCGTAGCCGGTGATGCGGGCGCCGGGCCAGCGTTCCGCGAGGAGGGCGGTGACGTTGCCCGCGCCGCAGCCGAGGTCGGCGATCCGGGGTGCCGGTTCGTGCGGGAGGGGGCCGATCCGGGCCAGGAGGTCATGGAAGGGGCGGGTGCGGTGGCCGGCGTGGCGGAGGTACTGCCGTGGGTCCCAGGTGGGTGCTGTCATGGGGCCAGGATCACCAGGTAAGTATCTTGATGTCAAGACACTTGAATTCAAGAGACTTCATGTCGAGGGACCCTCTACACTGATCGACATGGAGGACGAGGTCGACCGACTGGTCGCTGCATGGCGCCGGGAGCGCCCCGACCTCGACGTGGAACCACTCGAGGTCCTGAGCCGCGTCTCCCGCCTGGCCCGGCATCTCGACAGGGCCCGCCGGATCGCCTTCGCGGAGCACCAGCTGGAGCCCTGGGAATTCGACGTCCTGACGTCACTGCGCCGCGCCGGCGCCCCGTATCAGCTCTCCCCCGGCCAGCTCCTCACCCAGACGCTGGTCACCTCGGGCACCATGACGAACCGCATCGACCGACTGACCCAGAAGAACCTGGTGGAGCGGCTGCCGGACCCCAGTGACCGCCGTGGCGTCCTGGTCAGGCTGACCGACCTGGGCCGCGACAAGGCCGACCAGTCGCTGGCCGGGCTGCTCGCCCAGGAGCGGGCCATCCTGGGCGAGCTCTCCCGCCCGCAGCGGTCCGAGCTGGCCGGACTGCTACGCCGGCTGACCGCCCCGTTCGACAACATCCCCGGTTAGCGCGGCCGGGCCCACTCCGGCCCGGCGGGCCATGGCCACGGCGGCCAGGGTCGAGTGCACACCCAGCTTCCCCAGCACGTTCTGCATGTGCGTACGCACCGTGTGCGGGGACAGGAAGAGCCGCTCCGCGACCGCCTTGCGTCCCAGGCCCGCCACCATGCAGCGCAGCACCTCACGCTCGCGCGGTGTCAGCGACTCGACGAGCTGCTCGCTCTCGGTGCGGTGCTTGCGGGCCGCGGTCAGCTCCCGCAGGACACCGGTCAGCAGGGCGGCCGGCAGATGCGTCTCGTCGCGCAGCACGCCGCGGATGACCGTCAGCAGACGCTGCAGCGAGCAGTCCTTGGCGACCCATCCCGAGGCACCGGCCTGCAGCGCCGCCGCGGCGCGGCGCGGGTCGTCCCTCTCCGCGAGCACCACCGTGCGGATGTGCGGATGGGTCGAACGCACTCCGCCGACCAGCGAGATGCCGTCCACGGGACGGCCCTGGCCCGACCCGTCGTCCGGTGCGCCGCGCGGCGCGGGAATGGTGCGGGCGCCGCCCGCGGCGGCAAGAACGCCCAGTTCGGCGTCGACCAGCATCACGTCGTAGCGGCGTCCCTCGGCGGTCGCGCGTTCCAGACACCGCAGCGCGGCGGGGCCGCTGCCCGCGGCGGCCACGTCGACGTCCGGTTCGGCGGCGAGTGCCGCCGCGAGGGACTCGGCAAAGATGCGGTGGTCGTCGACCACCAGAACCCGGATACGAGCCACAGACACCCCCATGCTGTGTGAACTCCTGGGGCGCCTGCTACTGGCCGGCCCCGACGGGGACGGACCACGGCGGACACGACGCCCGGAGCACTCCGGTGAACCGCCGGCGCGCGGCCGCCGCCGCATGCCGGCCGCCACCCGCCCCGGGCGTCGTATCCGACTGTCTCGTCCCCTGAAACGGCACCGGCCCCCACCGGTGCTGAGCATCAGCGTACGGCGGGCGGTGGGTACCGGAAGGCGATTCGCGGAACTGATCACCCATGGATGTTTAGGGTGTTGTTCATGTTCCGTCTTGAGACAGAAGTGGACAAGGAACGTCGAATTCTGCTGGGCCGTCGGCTGCACGACGACAACTGGGACGGATCGCCGGAGCTGCGCGCCCTGCGCTCCACCCCCGCCGAGCACGAAGTGCCTCTGGAGGTGTGGCTCCTGGACGACGCGGGTGAACTGGCCGGCGGGCTGAGCGGGCGGACCTGGGCCTACTGGCTCCATGTGGACCTGCTCTGGGTCGATGCCCGCCACCGCGGCCTCGGTCTCGGCTCGCGGCTGCTGGCCGAGGCGGAGAGCCTCGCCCGCGACGGCCGGGCCTGTACCCGCTCCCGGCTCGAGACCTGGGGCTTCCAGGCCCCGGGCTTCTACCGGAAGCAGGGGTACGAGGTGGTCGGCGAGGTCGAGGACTATCCGCCCGGCGTCTCGGAGTTCATCCTGGTCAAGCGGCTGGATCGACCCGCCGGCCGCCCGCCGAGGGGACCGCGGGGAAGATTCCCGGGGCGGCGTGGCCGGCGGCGGTGAACGCCTCGGTGACGGCCTTGGCGACGGTGTCCGCCATCGCCTCCTCCACCAGCACGATCGCCGAGCCGCCGAAGCCGCCCCCGGTCATCCTGGCCCCGAGCGCCCCGGCGGTGTTCGCCGTGGAGACCACGAGGTCCAGCTCCGGGCACGAGACCCGCAGGTCGTCGCGGAGCGAGAGGTGGCCCTCGTTGAGGACCGGGCCCGCCGCGCGCACGTCACCTGCGTCGAGCAGCGCGATGACCTGCTCCACCCGGTGGTTGTCGCTCACCACATGGCGCACGTAGCGCACGACCGACTCGTCCTCGCCGGCTGCCGCGAGGGTCTCCAGCGCGGCGTCCAGGCCCTCGTACGGAAGGTCGCGCAGGGCGCTGATGCCGAGTGCCCGTGCCCCCGCCTCGCAGCCGGCCCGGCGCTCCGCGTACGCGCCGTCGCCGAGGGCGTGCTTGACCCTGGTGTCGACGACGAGGAGCTGCAGCCCGTGCGCGGGCAGGTCGAAGGGGACCTGGCGCTGGGTGAGGTCGCGGGTGTCGAGGTACAGGGCATGGCCCTCGGTGCAGCACGCGGAGGCCATCTGGTCCATGACGCCGCAGGGGACGCCGACGAACGCGTTCTCGGCACGCTGGCCGAGAACGGCGATCTCCGGTGCGCTCAGGCCCAGTTCGAAGAGGTCGTTCAGGGCGAGCGCCGTGACGACTTCCAGGGCGGCCGACGAGGAGAGTCCGGCGCCGACGGGGACGGTGGACGTCAGCTGTATGTCCGCGCCGGTGACGGGGTGTCCGGCCTCGCGCAGGGCCCAGACGACCCCCGCGGGGTAGGCGGCCCAGCCGTGGCCGGAGTGCGGGGCCAGTTCGTCGACGCGCAGGGAGACGACCCCGCCGGGGACGTCGGTGGAGTGCAGGCGCAGCTGTCCGTCGTCGCGTCGGGTGACGGCCGCGCGGGCGGTGTGCGGAAGGGCGAGCGGCATGACGAAGCCGCCGTTGAAGTCGGTGTACTCACCGATCAGGTTCACTCGTCCGGGTGCTGCCCAGATCCCCTCGGGGGCGGTCCCGTAGAGCTCGGTGAAGGAGGCGGTCAGCTCGGCGTTGTCGGTCATGGTGCGGTGGGCTCCTCTCGGCGGGCGAACGTCCACGCGTCGGCGACAATGGCGGCCAGGTCCGCGCGCGACGGCTGCCAGCCGAGCCGCTCCCTGGCGGTGGCGGCGGAGGCGACGAGGACGGCGGGGTCGCCGCCGCGCCGGGGTGCGGCGGTCTCGGGGACCGGGTGGCCGGTGACCTGGCGGACGGTCTCGATGACCTCCCGCACGGAGAAGCCGTTGCCGTTGCCGAGGTTGCAGATGAGGTGGTCGCCCGCGGTGGCCGCTTCCAGGGCCAGCAGGTGGGCCTCGGCGAGGTCGGCGACGTGGATGTAGTCGCGTACGCAGGTGCCGTCGGGGGTCGGGTAGTCGTCGCCGTAGACGGAGATCGACTCGCGCTGTCCGAGGGCGACCTGGAGGACCAGCGGGATGAGGTGCGACTCGGGGCTGTGACGCTCGCCGCAGCTGCCGTAGGCGCCCGCGACGTTGAAGTAGCGCAGGGAGACCGCGGCGAGGCCGTGGGCGGTCGCCTCGCCGGTGATCATGTGGTCGACGGCGAGCTTGGAGGCGCCGTACGGGCTGGTGGGGGCGGTGGGGTCGGCCTCCGTGATGGGGCTGGAGACCGGTTCGCCGTAGGTCGCCGCGGTGGAGGAGAAGACGAGGGTGCGCACCCCGGCGTCGCGCATGGCGGCCAGCAGGGCGGTGGTCCCGCCGACGTTGTTGACCCAGTACTTCTCGGGGTCGACGACGGACTCGCCGACCTGGGAGTACGCGGCGAAGTGCAGCACGCCGTCGTAGGAGGGGTCCAGCCACTTGGCTGCGTCCTGGACGCGGCCCTCGATGAACTCGGCGCCCTCGGGGACGCCTTCGCGGAAGCCGGTCGACAGGTCGTCGAGGACGGTCACGGTGTGACCGGCCTCCAGCAGGTGTGCGGCGACGACGCTGCCGACGTATCCCGCGCCGCCCGTCACCAGGTACTTCCTTGCGGTGTTGCTCACTCGCTCGCTACCTCTCGCAGTCGCTGGGCCGCGGCCTCCGGCGGCACGTCGTTGATGAAGGCGCCCATGCCGGATTCGGAGCCCGCGAGGAACTTCAGCTTGCCGGTTGTCCGCCTGATGGTGAAAAGCTCCAGGTGCAGCCCGAACTCCTCACGGCCGGGGACCCTGAAGGGAGCCTGGTGCCAGGCGGAGATGTACGGGGTCGGCGGCTCGCCGGGGCCGAAGATCCGGTCGAATCGCCTCAAGAGTTCCAGATAGACCTGTGGAAACTCCGTGCGGGCGCCCTCGTCGAGTTCCCGCAGGTCGGGCACGCGACGGCGCGGGTGGAGGTGGACCTCGTAGGGCCAGTGCGCGGCGTAAGGCACGAAGGCGACCCAGTGCTCGCTCTCCAGGACGACGCGGTCGCCGTCGGCCAGTTCGCGGGCGACGACGTCGTCGAAGAGGTTGCGGCCGGTCGCGGCGCGGTGGGCCTCCATCGAGCGGAGCATCTGCTCGGTGCGCGGGGTGACGAAGGGGTATCCGTAGATCTGCCCGTGCGGGTGGCCGAGGGTGACGCCGATCTCCGCGCCCCGGTTTTCGAAGCAGAACACCTGGGTGACCTGCGGGAGCTCGGCGAGGTCGGCGGTGCGGTCGGTCCATGCCTCCAGGACCAGTGCGGCCTGCTCGTCGGTGAGGCCGGCGAAGGACACGTCGTGGTCGGAGGTGAAGCAGACGACCTCGCAGCGGCCGGAGTCGCCGGCGAGGGAGGGGAAGCGGTTCTCGAACACGGCGACGTCGTAGCCGGTGTCGGGGATCTCGCTGAGGCGGCCCTCCCGCGAGGGGCAGAGCGGGCACTCGTCGGCCGGCGGGTGGTACGTGCGCCCCTGCCGGTGCGAGGCGATGGCCACGGAGTCGCCGAGCAGAGCGTCGTGGCGGATCTCCGAGTCCCCATCGGACGCGGAGACGGCATCCAGCGGCCGGGTGTCGACGGCGTCGCGGACGATGTCGTCCGCGGAGTCGTAGTAGATCAGCTCACGGCCGTCGGCGAGGGTCGTAACCGTCTTCTTCACCAGGCTCCTCCAAGTAACGCCCTCTAAACAGAACCAAACATAACTAACCACAACTCAACAGGTGCGTCAATGCCGACGAAACCTGTGGCGCCGCTGTGCGTGTGAACCGGCGAACCAGGACATTTCAACCCGTGCGATCACGATCAAACAAAGAACGCCATCCAACCTGTTCATTTTCTGAACACAAAGGCGTAGGTTCCGACGGGTTCAGTTCGCGCAACGAAGCGAGTACCCCCCATGCAATATCTGGCCGAAGGGCTCCGGCTCCCCACGAACGGGCTCGATTACACAATCCTGGCGATCTACTTCGTCGTGGTGCTCGGCATCGGCTTCGCCGCCCGGGCCAGCGTGAAGACGAGCCTCGACTTCTTCCTGTCCGGACGGTCATTGCCCGCCTGGGTGACCGGTCTGGCCTTCGTCGCGGCGAACCTCGGGGCCACCGAGATCCTCGGCATGGCGGCGACCGGCGCGCAGTACGGCGTCGCGGTCGTCCACTGGTACTGGATCGGCGCCATCCCCGCCATGGTCTTCCTCGGCCTGGTGATGATGCCCTTCTACTACCGGTCCAAGGTCCGCTCCGTACCGGAGTTCCTGCTCCAGCGCTTCGACAGGTCCGCGCACCTGCTGAGCTCCATACTCTTCGCCTTCGCGGCGATCCTGATCGCGGGCGTGAACCTCTACGCCCTGTCGATCGTCGTGGAGGCCCTGCTGGGATGGGACCGCTGGGTCGCGATCGTCGTCGCCGGCGTGTTCGTCCTGCTCTACATCACCATCGGCGGGCTCTCCTCCGCGATCTACAACGAGGTGCTGCAGTTCTTCGTCATCCTCGCCGCGCTGATCCCGCTCACCCTGCTGGGCCTCAAGCGTGTGGGCGGCTGGGACGGCCTGACCGGCTCACTGGAGAAGCAGCACGGCGCGGACTTCATGTCCGCCTGGGGCGGTACCGGCATCGGTGACGCCAACCCGCTCGGTGCCAACTGGCTGACGATCATCCTCGGCCTCGGCTTCGTCCTCTCCTTCGGCTACTGGACCACCAACTTCGCCGAGGTGCAGCGCGCCCTGTCCGCGAAGAACCTGTCGGCCGCCAAGCGCACCCCGCTGATCGCCGCCTTCCCGAAGATCTTCATCGTCTTCGCGGTGATGATCCCGGGCCTGGTCGCCGCCGTCATCGTCCCGAACATCGGGTCGACGCGCTCGGGCCTCACGTACAACGACGCCATCCCGCTGCTGATGCGGGAGCTGCTGCCCAACGGTGTGCTCGGCATCGCGGTCACCGGTCTGCTCGCTGCCTTCATGGCCGGTATGGCCGCCAACGTCTCGTCGTTCAACACGGTGTTCACCACGGACATCTGGCAGCGGTACGTGAAGAAGGACCAGTCGGACGCGTACTACCTGCGCTTCGGCCGGGTGATCACCGCGGTGGGCGTGCTGGCCTCGATCGGCACGGCGTTCATCGCCGCCAGCTTCTCCAACATCATGACGTACCTGCAGACGCTGTTCTCGTTCTTCAACGTCCCGATGTTCGTGGTCTTCATCATCGGCATGTTCTGGAAGCGCGCCTCGATGAAGTCCGGTGTCTGGGGGCTCGTCGCGGGTACCACCGCCGCGATGGTCAACTACTTCGTCGTCTACAAGCAGGGCATCATCGACATCCCGTCCGACCAGGGCGCCAACTTCGTCTCCGCCATCGTCGGATTCGTGGCCGGCGCGGTCGTCATGGTCGCCGTCACCCTCTTCACCGCCCCCAAGCCGGAGGCCGAACTGGCCGGTCTGGTCTACGGGACCACATCCCCGGACGCCGACGAGGCGCCTGAGGAGGGCGACGACGCCTGGTACCGCAAGCCCGCCCTGCTCGGCTGGGGCGCCATCGTCCTCGCCGCCCTGTGCTACCTGCCCTACTCGCTCTGATCGGAGGCACTCACCATGTCCGACCTGCACAAGGAAGTCTCCGAGCTGGAGCGCAAGTCCGCGACCGCGGCCCGGCTCTTCGACATCCGGCGGATCATCGGCGGTCTCTTCGTGGTCTACGGAGTGATCGTCACCATCGCCGGGATCAACCCGTCCGACGCCGACCTGAAGAAGGCCGAGGGCGTCCACATCAACCTGTGGACCGGGCTGGCCATGCTGGCGCTCGGGCTCTTCTTCCTGATCTGGATGAAGCTGCGCCCGGCCCAGGTGCCGGACGAGGTCCCCGGTACGCCGGAGAGCTGACCCGGACCACCCCGCGGGGGCCGGACGATCACGCTGTCACGCGAGGCCGTCCGGCCCCCGCGGCGTTCCCGCCGCCGCCCGGTCGAGCAGCCCCGTACGGGCGGCGAGCGCGGCGGCCTCCAGGCGGGAGCCGACGCCGAGCTTCATGAGTACCCGCTGCACATGCGTGCGCGCGGTGCTCGGCGCGATCCTCATGCCGGCCGCGATCAGCCGGGTGTCCTCCCCCTCGGCGACCCGCACCAGCACCTCGACCTCACGCGGGGTCAGCATCCGCAGGAGCCGCTGCCCCTCGTCGTCCGGCTGGGCGACCGGGTGCAGAAGTTCGGCGAACGCACCGCGCAGCAGTTGCGGGGCGACCGCGGTCTCGCCCGCCCGGGCCTTGACCATGGCGCGCTCGACGCCCTCTATCCGTTCGTCGTGGCGGACGTAGCCGGCTGCTCCGGCGGCGAAGGCCGCGGCGATCCCGCGCGGGCTCGGCACCGGGCCGAGGACCACCACGGCCACCTGCGGGCGCTCCCGTCCGATCTGCACGATCGGGTCGAACGCCCCGGGTTCGGCGGGTGCCGACGTGCCGAACAGGCAGACCTCCGGCGCCCTGCTGACGACGAGCTCCGCGACCCCGGACGTCGGCGCCGCCGCCGCGAGCACCCGGTGCCCCCGCAGTTTCAGCGCCGAGGCGAGTGCCTCGGCGAGCAGACGGTGGTCATCGACCACCATGAGCCGCACGCCCATCGGAAACGCCCCCATGTGTGCAGCGCTGTCCCGCTGCGTAACCCCGAACAGGCCCCCCGGCCCCTCTGACCCGGCAAGCTACACGCTTGTTCGACGTGCCGCTCCCTCTACCGGGCCAAAGACCCCCGGATTGCCGAATTCTGCGCGGTTCAGGGCTCCTTGTCCGTCGGAAAACGATCGGCCCTGCCGGTCGGTGATCAACCGGCAGGGCCGTTACCGCAGGGCCCGGAAGGGGCCGGGCGGGTCAGACGGTGCTGTAGGAGACGACGAGGTACTGCTTGTCGTCCAGCGAGCTGGACTTGCGGGGCTCGCTGACCATCTTCTCGGAGATGAACAGCCTGCCCTTCTCGTAGATGAACTCGGCGTAGTCGACGGAGAAGCTGGTCTCCGCCTCGCGGACCGACTCCTCGTCCGGGTTGACCATCAGCACGGTCTCCTTGAACGTGGAACCGTCGATGGAGACGATCTGGCCGCCCTTGTCGTACGGGGGCCGCTTGTAGGCGATGACGTTGGATCCGTCCATGCGCAGCGGGGTCAGCGAGTAGCGGTCGCCGGCGTCCGCCCTGCCCCCGACGAGCTTGCCGGTGGTGAGGTCGAAGGCGACGATCTCGTTCGTGTCGCCGTACTCGCCGCTGCCCTCGTGCTCCTCGGTCGGCACGTAGAGCCTGTTGTTGCCGACGGCCAGGGAGCCGCACTGCTCGACCTCGGTGGACCCGCATTCCGCGGCGTACTTGTCCGCGTCGGCCGAGATCCGGACCTTGAGCTTGCCGGTGGCCGCGTCGATGGAGAAGAAGTCCGAGATGCTGCTGCCGTCACCGGCGGTGTCGCCGACGTCGGCCGCCACGACGAGCGGCTTGGTGGAGACGATGCTCGCGTACTCGACGCCGGGCGGCATGTTGTACGAGGAGAGCGGTGCGCCGGTGGTCGGGTTCAGCGCCTGGACGGTGAGCTGCGGGTTGTCGTAGCCGCCGCACTTGCGGACCACGGCGAGGGCCTCGCCGCCGCCGTAGCCCATGTCGTAGCAGTTGTTGGCGTCGGCCTTCGGCTTCCAGAGCTCGGCACCGTTGGCGAGGTTGAAGGCGGCGCCGCCGCTTGTTCCGCCCGCCGCGACCGTGGAACCGCTGAGCGTGACCTCGCCGAAGCGCACGGCCTCGTCGCCGCCGGACGCGGAGGTGACGGACTTGCTCCACATGAGCTTGCCGGTGGCCAGGTCGAGCGCGCCGACCTGGGTGCAGGAGGGGTACTTGTCCTCGGCGGTCGGCTTGCCGTCCTGGAAGGCGACGGCCGTCTTGTAGTCCTTGCTCATGTGCCGGGAGGCGGCGCAGACCTGGCCGGTCAGCGGGATCGACCAGACCTTGGTGCCCTTGGCGAGGTCGTAGCCGGCGACCTCGTACACGCCGGTCTTCACATACACCTTGTCCGTGACCCAGGAGCCGGCGACGACCTCGCCAAGGGCACCA
>NZ_MAPV01000051.1 GCF_001700505.1 Streptomyces mutomycini | reverse complement strand
ATCCCCTCCGTGCCGCCCACCCTTTCCGTCCGGCTTTCCATCCCGTCGGCACCGCAGAAACCACTCGCGCCCCCCGCGCCGGCAGCCGCACCCGCACCCGCACCCGCCGCACCGGAGCCGCAGGTAGACGCGCCGGCCCTTCCCCGCGCCCCCTCGCGTCCTGTGCCTCCCGCCCTCACGATCGCCGCCGACCATGCGTACGCGGCGCGGCTCACCACGGCCGGGAAGACGGCCGGGGACGCGTGGTACCCGGAGCGCTGGACGCTGGACGGCCCCGAGCCCTACGCCGTGCCCCTCCCCCTCGACCAGCCGGAGGAGGCCGACTCCGACGTGCTGCCGCTTTCGGACGGACGCGTGCTGATCCGGCGCCGGGTGGGAGCAGACCTGCACACGTTCTCGCTCCTCTATCCGACCGGGCCGGGCACGGGCGAACTCTCCCTGGGCTCCCTCGACTGCGCGGAACTCGCGCTCCTCCCCCCGTCCCCGGACGGGATGAGCGTCTTCGCCCTGCTCCCCGGTGCACACTCCACCGGCATCTGGCTGGTGGCGGGCGGCGCGTTCGGCCCCGAGCACGTCGCGGACGTGCCCGGACGCTGTTCGGGCGGTGTCTGGCTCGACCGCGAGGGCCGGCTGCTCTCCCTGGACCGGCAGCTGCCGGGCGGCGGCCCTGTGAAAGCGGTCGTCGTGGACCTGGAGCGCGGCGGCGAGGTGACCCCGCTCCTGCAGATCGCGCCGGGGAGCGACGACCGGCTGCTGCTGGCCGACGCCGACAGCGGCCTGCTGCTGGTCCGCTCGGACGCGCCCGGCCAGGACCGGCTCGGCTGGGGCGTGCTGGGCAGCTGCCTCCCGGTGCGGTTCCCGGAGTGTCTGCGCGCACAGGACGAGACGCTGACGCCGTTCGCCGTGCAGCCGGGCCAGATGCTGATGCCGGAGAGCTGCGCGGTGGCCCTCCGGATCGACGGTGCGGCAGGCAGCTGGGTGGGGCTGTGGCGTCCGGCGGGGCGCCGGCTGCACCAGTTCGCGGCACCCGGAGGATGGCTGGCCGGATCCGGTTTCTGGACCCGGGAAGGTGTGCTGCACCTGCCGTACTCGCGGCAGGACGCCGGCTGTGCCGTGGCTTTGCTGGAGGCTCCCGCGGACGAGCCGCGCCCGGCCGTCGCGCAGGGGACGGGCATGTCCGCGGCCACCCCGGCTTTCGGTGTGTGCAGGCCCGTTCCGCTGGGGCAGGCGCCTCTCACCGGACGCACCGCATCTGGATGAACTCCCCCGGGCTACGCAGCCGTTCCGTGCGGACGCCGAGGGTGACCGTGCCGCACGGCCGCGGGCCCACACGTAAGCGACCGCGACGGGGAGACTCCCCACGCGCCTGAGGCCCGAACCGGCACGACCCGGACGCGTCCGCCCGAGGCGGACACGGACCGGGCCGACGCCGGCGGCTACGGGAAGCACCGAGGAGGCGCATCGGCGGAGAGCGCGCCCGTGCAGCCGCACGGGCGCCACCGCCGTCCCTCCGAAGGGGGTGGCAGCGCGGCGGCCTGAACCGCTCCGCGACACGAGGGCGGTCGCAGCCGCCCGGCTGTGACGGCCCTCGGCCGTACTGCGGCCTGCCCGCTCCCTGCAGCCCTCGTGCCCCGTGACCTGGGAGGCCCTACGCCTCCGGTGAGTGCAGCGCCGGTGCGGGCTCGTTCCCCGGGTGTGCCGCCAGGCCCCCGGCTCGCACGTCCGGCCGTCCGCCGGTGTTGCTCCGCCCGCGTCCCGGCAGCCAGAGCAGCATCATCACCGCCCCGGTCACCAGCACCACGGCGGACACCCGGAAGGCCAGGGCATATCCGGCCGTGATCTCCGCGGCCCCTTCGGAGCCCGCCGTGCGGGCCGCGGCGACCGTGGAGAGGATGGCGAGGCCCAGCGCACCACCCATCGTGCGGGAGGTGTTGACCAGCCCGGAGACGAGCCCGGCGTCGCCGGGCGCCGCCCCGGAGGTGGCGAGCGTGGCCAGCGGGGTGGAGGCCAGTCCCGCCCCGGCCATCATGAGGACGCCGGGGAGACAGACCGACGTGAGGTAGGAGCCGTGCTCTCCCATGGTGGACTGCCAGCCGAAGCCCGCGGCGGCGACCAGGGCACCGGCCACGGCGAGCGGCTTGGCGCCGGTCCGGGCCATGATCGCGGGCGCGGCCTTCGCGCCGATGAAGACGGCGGCGGAGCTCGGGACGAGCGCGAATCCGGCCTGCAGCGGCGTGTAGCCCAGCACGTTCTGGGCGTAGACGGTCATGAAGTACCACATGCAGAAGGTCGCGGAACCCAGCAGCAGCATCGACACGTTCGCGGCAGAGACGGCGCGCACGCCGAGCACCCGCAGCGGCATCAGCGGCGCTGCCACCCTCGCCTCGACGAGGACGAACACGCCGAGCAGCGCGAGCCCGCCCAGCAGGGGCACCAGGGTGGCGGCGGCGGTCCAGCCGGAGGCCTCGGTCTGCACGATGCCGTACGCCGTCGTCGCCAGGCCCGCCGTGACGAGCACCGCGCCCAGCAGGTCCACGCGCCGCCGGTCGCCCGCTCTGCCTTCGGCCAGCCACACCGCTGCTCCGGCGAGGACCAGGACGCCGACCGGCACGTTGATGAGCAGGACCCAGCGCCAGGAGAGGGTGTCGGTCAGTACCCCGCCGATCAGCCCGCCGGCCGCTCCACCGCCCGCGCCGACCGCCATCCAGGTGCCGATCGCCCGGGTCCGCGCGGGGCCTTCGGGGACGGCGGCGGTGAGGATGGTGAGCGTCGCCGGGGACAGCACGGCGGCGCCGAGTCCCTGCCCGGCGCGGGCCGCGAGCAGCTGCCAGCCCTCCTGCGCGAACCCGCCGGCCAGTGAGGCCGCGGTGAAGAGGCCGAGCCCGGTCAGGAACATCCTCTTGCGGCCGTAGATGTCCGCGGCCCGGCCGCCGAGCAGCATGAAGCCGGCGAAGGCGATCGAGTAGGCGTTGACGACCCACTGCAGTCCGGGAGTGCTCAGGCCCAGGTCGGTGCGCATGGACGGCAGCGCCACATTGACGACGGACACGTCGAGGACGACCAGGAACTGGCCGGTGCAGGCCGCGGCGACCACGGCCCACGTACGGGTTCTGGACCGGGCGGGCAGCCGCGTGGGCGGGGAGACGTCAACCATGGGTGGCATACTCGCAGGCCGTCCGTGCCCCGTACATCGGTTTCGGGTCCACTCCGGTCCCGGCGGCTTCCGTCCCCGGGCGCAGGACCTTCGCCGACTGCCCTCTTCTTGCGCCGCGTTCACCGGAATATCGCGGTCGCACGAAAGCGTTCAGCATGCACACACTTGGCGGTCGGCGCTGCCCGCAGGCGCGCCGCCGCACGCTCCACCCCGCTCGGACCACCACTTGTCCCCCCGCCCCGGAGGCCACACGTATGCAACGGACGACGAACGGACAGCAGGCAGGGGAGCTCCCCGGTCCGCCCACGGCCAAGGGCGGCGTCGTTCCCGTGCTCGCGTTCGCGGGGATCACCGTCGCGGTGATGCAGACCCTGCTCGTCCCCGTCATCAAGGACCTGCCGTCCCTCCTCGGCACCGACCCGGCGAACGCGACCTGGGTGATGACGGCCACACTGCTCGCCGGGGCCGTCGCGACGCCGATCATGGGGCGGCTCGGAGACCTGTACGGCAAGCGTCGGATGCTGCTGGCCAGTCTCGCCGTGATGGTGGTCGGTTCGCTGGTCTGCGCCTCCACGGACGACCTCGTGATCATGATCGTCGGCCGGGCGCTCCAGGGCTTCGCCATGGGGGCCATTCCGCTGGGGATCGGCATCATGCGCGATGTGCTGCCGCGCGAGAAGCTCGGCTCGGCGATGGCCCTGATGAGCTCCTCCATAGGCGTGGGCGGCGGACTGGCGCTGCCCGCCGCCGCGGTCATCGCCCAGCACGCCGACTGGCACGCGCTGTTCCTCGGTTCGGCCGCGCTGGGGGTGCTGGCCATGACCCTGACCGCCCTCGTCGTGCCGGAACCCCCGCTGCGTGCGCCGGGGCGCTTCGACTTCGTCGGTGCGCTGGGGCTCTCCCTCGGTCTGGTCTGCCTGCTGCTGCCCGTCACCAAGGGCGGCGACTGGGGCTGGACCTCGCCCCTGACCCTCGGACTGATCGCCGCGTCCCTGGTGATCCTGGTGCTGTGGGGCCTGTTCGAGCTTCGCTCCCCGGCGCCGCTGGTCGATCTGCGGACCAGTGCCCGCCGTGAGGTGCTGCTCACCAACCTCGTCTCGATCATGGTCGGGGTCGCCTTCTACGCCGTCTCGCTGGTCCTGCCGCAGCTGCTCCAGCTGCCCGAGTCGACGGGTTACGGCCTGGGGCAGTCCATGGTCGTGGCGGGGCTCTGCGTGGCACCGCTGGGGCTGACGATGATGTTCGTCGCCCCGCTGTACGCACGGCTGTCCGCCCGCCGCGGCCCGAAGGTCTCCCTGATGCTGGGCATGCTCGTCATCGCCGTCGGCTACGGCGCGGGGCTCGGACTGATGAGCGCCGCCTGGCAGACGGTGGTGATCGCGGTCGTGCTCGGCGCGGGGATCGGGCTCGCGTACTCCTCGCTGCCCGCCCTGATCATCGGGGCCGTCGACGCGTCCGAGACCGGTGCGGCCAACGGTCTGAACACGCTGATGCGGTCGATCGGCACCTCGATGTCGAGTGCGGTGATCGGCATGGTGCTGGCGAACACCTCGGTGCGGATGGGCTCTGTCGACGTCCCCACCATGGAGGGCTTCCGGACCTCGTTCGTGATCGCCACCGGGGCGGTGCTGATCGGCCTCGTGCTGGCCGCCTTCCTCCCGGCCCAGCGGCCGGCCCGCCCGGTGCTGCTGGCCAGCAGCGCGGGCGACGCGCTCGCCGCGGCGGAGCGGGCTCCGGCCGCCGCCACGGCACCCGTGCGGCGCTGAGCCGCCCGTTCCCCGTACGCCCCCGCCGGTCCGTACCGCTGGGGCGTACGGCACGATGGGACGCCGTCCGATCCACCGTCCCACCAGGAGGAACCCCGTGGCAGCCGAGTCCGCCGCCGCCCGTCCCGAGCCGGACGTCCTCGCCGCCTTCGAGGCCGCCAAGGGCTTCATGCCGGTCCACGAAGGGCTCGCCCTGTACGCCGCCGCCTCCGGGGCCGCAGCGCTGGGACTGCCGTTCCTCGAAGTGGGGACCTACTGCGGGCGGTCCGCGATCCTGCTGGCGGCCGCCGCCCGCGCGGCAGGCGTGACGGCCCTGACCGTCGACCACCACCGGGGCAGCGAGGAGCAGCAGCCTGGCTGGGAGTACCACGACCCGTCGGTGGTGGACCCGGAGATCGGCCTGATGGACACGCTGCCGGCCTTCCGGCGCACCCTGCACCGGGCGGGTCTGGAGGAGCACGTGGTGGCGCTCGTCGGGCGGTCCCCGCAGGTGGCGGCCGTCTGGGGCGGGTCGCTCGGCCTCGTCTTCATCGACGGCGGGCACACCGACGAGCACGCGAACGGTGACTACGAGGGCTGGGCCCCGAAGGTCGCCGACGGCGGTCTGCTGGTCATCCACGACGTGTTCCCCGACCCGGCGGACGGCGGCCAGGCTCCGTACCGCGTCCATCAACGCGCCCTGGCGTCCGGGGCGTTCACCGAGATCTCGGTGACGGACTCACTGCGCGTACTGCGGCGTACGGGGACAGGGATCTGAACGTCACGGATAGCATCGCGACGTGCGTAACGAAGACTTCGTTCCCCCCACACCACGCCCGGGCCCGCGCCTGAGGCCCGTGTTCACCGCCGCGGCGCTGGCCTGCGCCTGCCTGACCGCCGCGGGGTGCGCGGGCGACGGCGGGCGGAGCCCCTCCGCCGGACCCGGGGCGGCGTCACGGCCCGGATCGCCCCCGCCCTCCCCCTCGTCCGGGCAGCCGTCGGCTCCGGCCACGAGCCCGGCCGCAGGGCCCCTGCCCCGGGGCCCGCTCACGGGCCGCACCGTGGTGATCGACCCCGGGCACAATCCGGGTAACCGCGATCACACCCGGGAGATCAACAGCCAGGTGGACATCGGCACCGGACGCAAGGAATGCGACACCACGGGGACGGCCACCGACTCCGGTTACGCGGAAGCCCGGTTCACCCTCGACGTCTCCCGCCGGCTGCGCACGCTGCTGGAGGAGCAGGGCGCCGAGGTCGTACTCACACAGGACGGCGACCGCCCCTTCGGCCCGTGCGTCGACGAGCGGGCGCGGATCGGCAACAAGGAGCGCGCCGACGCGGTCGTCTCGGTCCACGCGGACGGTTCCGCGACCGGGAACCGGGGATTCCACGTCATCCTCCCCGCGGCGGTGCACGGAGGCGGCGCGGACACCGCGAAGATCGTGGCCCCTTCGCGTGATCTGGGAGAACGGATCGCCGGGAATTTCGTACGCGTCACCGGAAGCGCCCCTTCCAATTACATCGGCGGCGACACCGGGCTGGACACCCGTGACGATCTCGGCGGCCTTAATCTGTCGACCGTGCCCAAGGTGTTCGTCGAATGCGGCAATATGCGTGATCCGGAGGACGCCGCCCTGCTCACCGACGCGGGCTGGCGCCAGAAGGCGGCTCTCGGCATCGCCGGGGGCATCAGCGGCTATCTGAAGAAATAGTTCTGGACGGACAGTGGGGACATCGGGGGGATAGCCGGTCCGGGGTCCGGGCAGCATCACAACCCGCCGGGGCAGACGATAGATTCATCCCTACGATGGGGAGCCGCCCCCGAGCTTCGCGCCGTACCCGCCGTTCAGGCGGCATCGACGACCGCCCCGACGAGACGACCGACTAAGGACCTTCACGTGAATATCCGCTCCCTCTCCCGAGGCGACGGCGTGGTGATCGGAGCAGCGGTCGTGCTGTTCATCGCCTCTTTCCTCGACCTCTCCGGCTATGAGTGCCCCTCGGACGTGGACTGCTCGGGCTACAGCGCGAACGCCTGGGACTCGCTTTCCGCCCTGATGGGCATCTACCTGGCCGGCATCATCGGCGCCGCGCTGCTGATCGTCAGCCGCGTGATGCCGGGCCGCAAGGTGGTCGGCTTCGAACTCGGCCAGTTCGGCGCCGCGTTCACCGTGTACGCCCTGTGGACCATGTTCTGGACGATCATCGACGCTGGCGACGCGGGCGCGGGCCTGATCCTCGGGCTGCTGGCGACCCTGGTGCTGGCCGGCGGCGCCGTGGCCACTCCGCTCGTTCCGGCGCTCAAGGCCCCGATGCTGGGCGCGCCGCGCCCGCCGCAGGCCGTGCAGCCGCCCTACGGTCAGCAGCCCGGCCAGGGCTACGGCTACCCCGGTGGCCAGCAGACCTTCGGCGCCCAGCCCGGCCAGCAGCAGCCGTACGGCGCCCAGCAGGGCCAGCCCGGTCAGCCGCAGCCGCAGGCGGCTGCCCAGCAGGCACCGCAGGGCGGCGGGGCACCGGCCGGTGACTTCACGCCGTTCTGGTTCGCGGTGCCGGTGGCCCGCCCGCTGTACGGCGAGGACGGCGCCCCCAACCCGATCGCCGAACTCGCGCCCGGCACGTGGTACCTCGCGGTCGAGCAGCGTGGCCCCGGGCTCATCGCCCAGACGCAGGACGGCCGTCGAGGTGTCCTGCAGGACACCTCGGGCATCCAGCGCGGCTGAGCCGTCGCACGCGAGTGGCCCCCCGCCCTTCCGGGCGGGGGGCCACTGCCGTACCCGGCCGTGCGCCGCGTTCGTACCGGCCCTCAGCCGAAGGACGACCTGTCCAGCCAGAAGTCCAGGAGCCCCCGGTCACCCAGGACCTCGAGTCCGCCCTCGTCCGGCTTCTGCCTGCGGTTGAAGGCCAGCATCAGTTCGGTCAGCGGCCCCCGGAGGGCCACGGTCGCCTTCTCGTGGGAGTGGCGCCAGGTGAAGGCGTCCTCTCCGAAGTCGATCAGCCACTCCGCCGCCGGGACATCCGTGGCGTGCAGGTGCAAGGACCTTCCGCCGCCGCGCAGTTCGGCTGCCTCCGGGTCGCCCTTCGACTGGACGAAGGCAACGATCTCCAGCCATTCGGTGATCGTGTCGGCGGCCAGGTCGGGTGCGACCTCGAACGCCGTCCCCGTGGCGAGGGCGGCGTCCGCCCGGTGGACGACGGTCTCATGGGCCATGCGCCGGGCCCAGAAGGCGGTCCGGTGTTCCCATCCCCAGGTCCACACCTCGGTGTCCGGGCCCGCCTCACGGAGAGCGTCCACGGCCGCGGCGGCACCCGCGGTCAGCCATCCCGCCAGGGCGGCCGCGTCAGCGCCCGCCGGCCCCCCGGCGCCGGCGACCTGGTCCTCCGGGAGCTCCTCGGCCGCCCTGCTGCGGACCATCTCGCCGGCCCAGCGGTGCGCATCGCCGACGTGGACGACGAGTTCGCGCAGGTTCCAGTCGGGACAGCTCGGGACCCGGCGCGTCAGGTCGGCGTCCTTGACCAGTGCGCCCAGCAGGTCGGTCTGGACGAGGATCTCGTCGCAGTAGCGCTCGTACGCAAGGAGAGTCATCCTCGCACCCTATGCGGCGTCCGAAGGTCTGTTCAGCAGGTTATCGGGGCTTTCCCCGGATACGGCAGGGACCCGCCGCAGAATGTTCCTGGCTCCGGGGCCGCGACCCTTGTGCCTGCCGAGTGCAACGGGCATCAACTACCCCAGCACTTCGCACTGTTCATCCACCCGCGAGGAAGGCAGGGCAGGATCGCGGTCATGTCCGCCAGCGTTCCCCGCCTCCGGATCGGCTCGACCGAGATCATCGCCCTCACCGACGGCGAGGGCCCGTTCTTCTCCCCGCGCGCCGAGGCCTTCCCCGAGGCCACGGCCGCACAGTGGGCCGAGGCCGACCGCTACGACCCGGGTGCGGTCGACGCCGAGGACCGCTGGCGGCTCCAGTTCCGCGCGTACGCGATCCGCGGCGACGAGGGGCTCACCGTCGTGGACGCCGGGATCGGTCCGGCGGACAGCCCGGCAAGGGGATCTTCAGCCGGGCTCACCCGCGCGGGAGCGGTCCACAACCCGGCGCCATCCGCAGGGTTTCACCTACGGTAAAGCGGCAATCCGGAGAGCATGTCTCCCAGAACTGGCACAGGAAGCAGTACCGCTGCACGCGTCATAGCCGTCGTCGCGGACATCATGGCCTTCATCATCATTCTCTGGATCCTGATGTACCTGCTCGACGCCAACAGGGGCAACGACCTGGTGCAGTTCGTCCAGGAGTCGGCCCACTGGCTGGCCGGCTGGTCCTACGACCTGTTCACCTTCGACGAGGCGTGGGCACGCGTCGTCACCGGTTACGGCCTGGCCGCCGTCGTCTACCTGTTCATCGGACACGCCGTGGCGGGACGCCTCCGCCGCTCCTAGCCGACGGGCTCCTCACGGCAGCAGTCCGGTTCCAGTCCCGTCGGCAGCCGTTCGCCGCCGAAGACCGCGGTGGTCGCCTCGTCCCCCCCGAGCGCGGCCACCGCGAGCAGCAGTGACCCCGCCGTCCAGGTGGTGAGCTCCTCCGGCCATATGGCCCGCTCGCCCTCGTAGACGTATCCCGTCCAGTAGAGGCCGCCCTCGGCCCGCAGGTGCTGGATGGACTGGAGGATCTCCAGCGCACGGTCCGACTCCCCGGTCACCCAGAGCGCCAGGGCCAGTTCGCAGCTCTCGCCGCCCGTCACCCAGGGGTTGGGGAGCACACAGCGCACGCCGAGGCCGGGGACCACGAAGCTGCCCCAGCCCTCCTCGATGCGCTTCGTCGCGGCGGGCCCGGTGAAGGCGCCGCCGAGGACCGGGTAGTACCAGTCCATCGAGTAGCGGCTCTTGTCCAGGAAGCGCTCGGGGTGGCGGCGGATCGCGTGACCGAGCGCCCCGGCCGCCAACTCCCAGTCCGGCTGCGGCTCTTCGCGCTCCTCGGCCAGCGCCAGCGCGCAGCGCAGCGCCTGGTGGACGGAGGAGGAGCCGGTCAGCAGGGCGTCGGTGACGGGGGTGCCGTCGAGCTCGCGCTTCCAGCCGATCTCGCCGCCGGGCTGCTGGAGCCCCAGCACGAATTCGATCGCCGCGTACACCGTCGGCCACATCCGGTCGACGAACGCGTCGTCGCCGGTGGCGAGGTAGTGGTGCCAGACGCCGACGGCCACGTAGGCGCAGAAGTTGGACTCGCGCCCCAGGTCGGTCGGCCGGTCCGCGTCGCCGTCGTGATAGGCGGCGTACCAGGAACCGTCCTCGTTCTGGTGACGGGCCAGCCACGCGTAGGCGCGGGCGGCGGCCTCGTGCTCACCGGCCGCGTCCAGGGCCATCGCGGCCTCGGTGTGGTCCCACGGGTCGAGGTGGTGGCCGCGGAACCAGGGCAGCGCCCCGTCCTCGCGCTGCACCGCGAGGAGTGCGGCCACGGTCTCGGCGGCCTGCTCGGCGGTGAGTACGCCCGGCAGGACGAGGTGTTCGGTCTGCTCCGGCGTGCTCACGCCTCGGCCTTCGGCAGGTGGGGCTTGGTCGCGTACGCCACGAAGCTCTTGCCGACGACCGGGTTGAGCAGCTGCTCGGCGACCCGGGTGGCCAGCGGCTTCTTCATGATGTCCCAGACCAGCAGCTTGTGATAGGCGCGCACCGGCAGGGCCTTGTCGTTGTCCACTCCGAACGCGCACTTCAGCCACCAGTACGGGCTGTGCAGCGCGTGCGCGTGGTGGGTGCCGTAGGGCTTGAGTCCGGCCCCGCGGATCTTGCCGAGCAGCTCGTCGGCCTTGTAGATGCGGATGTGGCCGCCCTCGACCTCGTGGTAGGCGTCGGAGAGCGTCCAGCAGACCTTCTCGGGGCCGTAGCGGGGCACGGTGATCGCGATCCGGCCGCCGGGCTTCAGCACACGGACCATCTCCGCGAGCACGCCCTTGTCGTCAGGGATGTGCTCCATCACCTCGGAGATGATCACGACGTCGAAGGAGGCGTCGGGGAACGGCAGGTTGAGCGCGTCGCCCTCCATCGCGGTGGCGGTCGCGCCCGCGGGTGCCTCACCGGCCTCCTTCATCGCGGCGAACCACTTCGCGACCTCGCGGATCTCCTCGGCGTTCTGGTCGAGGGCCACCACCTGGGCGCCGCGCCGGTAGCACTCGAAGGCGTGCCGGCCGGCGCCGCAGCCCAGGTCGAGCACCCGGTCGCCTGCGGCGAGCGGGAAGCGGGTGAAGTCGACGGTCAGCACAGGGGCCTGCCTTCGAGGTCGGAGGTACGGATTCCAGGAGCCACGGGGGCGGCGCTCACCTGCGGGCGCCCCGGGCTGCGATCGACTGACGGTACAGCTCGACGGTGCCGAGGGCGGCCTTGGCCCAGGTGAAGTTGGCCAGCACCCGGGCGCGGCCGGCCTCGCCGAGGCGCGCGCGCAGTTCACGGTCGCCGAGGAGCCGGCCGAGCGCGGCGGCCAGGGCCCCCGCGTCGCCCGGCGGCACGGCGAGGCAGGTCTCCCCGTCGGGCCCCGTGACCTCGGGGATGGCTCCGCCGGTGGTGGCCACCAGCGGGGTCCCGGTGGCCATGGCCTCGGCGGCGGGCAGCGAGAAGCCCTCGTACAGCGAGGGGACGCAGGAGACCTGGGCGCTGCGGACCAGGTCGACGAGTTCGGTGTCGCTGATGCCCTTGACGAACTCGACGGCGCCCTGGAGCCCGTAGCGCTCGATGGCCTGGGCGACGGGGCCGCGCTCGGCCCGCTTGCCGACGACCACGAGGTGCGCCGCCGGGTTCTCCGTACGGAGCTTGGCGAGGGCCTCCACGAGGTGGACGAGGCCCTTGAGCGGGACGTCCGCGCTGGAGGTGGTGACGATCCGGCCGGGGATCTCGGCGACCGAGGGGTCCGGCGACCAGAGGTCGGTGTCGGCGCCGATGTGCACGACCCGGATACGGTCCCGGCGCACCCCGAGGTGCTCGGTGATCTCCTGCTGCGACGAGCCGGAGACGGTGAGCACGGAGGGCAGACGGCGGGCGACACGCTTCTGCATCCGGGTGAAGCCGTACCAGCGGCGCACGGAGAGCCGGCGGCGCACCGACTCCGCGGCGTCCAGGTCCAGTCGGCGGTCGACGGTGATCGGGTGGTGGATCGTGGTGACGAGGGGTGCGCCGAGGTCCCCGAGCAGGCCGTAGCCCAGCGTCTGGTTGTCGTGCACGACGTCGAAGTCGCCCCGCCTGGCGAGGAGATGGCGCCGTGCGCGCAGGCTGAAGGTGAGCGGTTCCGGAAAGCCGCCGGTCCACATGGTGGCGACCTCGGCGAGGTCGATCCAGTCGCGGTACTCACCGCGCCCCGGGGTGCGGAACGGGTCGGGCTGGCGGTAGAGGTCGAGGCTCGGCAGCTCGGTGAGCGGGACGCCCTCGTCGAGTACGGGGTAGGGCTGGGCGCCGATCACTTCGACCCTGTGGCCGAGGCGGGCGAGCTCGCGTCCGAGGTGGCGGACGTAGACGCCCTGGCCGCCGCAGAAGGGGTTGCCCTTGTAGGTCAGGAGCGCGATGCGCAACGGCCGGTCACCGTCGGTGTCCGACGCACTGCCGCCCGCGAAGGGGCCCGTCTCTATGGCCTCAGCGGTCACACTCGGCCCCCTTCTCACTGCGTTTTCGCCGGAGCGTAACCGGTCGCGCTAATCTAGAACAAGTTTCAGACTCGCTCGTTCAACCCGCACCGAATCTACCGGCAGGTAGCGTCGGCGTGACGGCCGGATCAGGTGATTCGCGCCACGACGGACGCCCTGGCATGCTGTGCGCGCCCGGAAACCGGCGCCCGGCCGGACAGGGAACCGGTTCTCCCTCTGGGACGGGGACAGACGGGGATGGGGACAGATGACAGCGGAAGCCAGGCCGGCAGCGCCTCCCCTGACGGAACGCCAGGAGGCCCGCCGCCGAAGCATCCTGCGGGCCGGCGCCCAGCTCGCCGGGCGGGGCGGCTTCGAGGCCGTGCAGATGCGCGAGGTGGCGGACGCCGCCGGGGTCGCCCTCGGCACGCTGTACCGCTACTTCCCGTCGAAGGTCCATCTGCTGGTCGCGATCATGCAGGACCAGCTCCAGCACCTGCACGTCACGCTCCGCAGGCAGCCGCCCGCCGGGGACGACGCCGCCCAGCGGGTCGCCGAAACCCTGATGCGGGCGTTCCGGGCGCTCCAGCGCGATCCCCATCTGGCGGACGCCATGGTGCGGGCACTGACCTTCGCGGACCGCGGGGTGAGCCCCGAGGTGGACGCCGTGTCCCGGCTGACGACGGCGATCGTCCTGGACGCGATGGAGCTGGAGAACCCCACGCAGGAGCAGCTGTCCGTGGTCCGTGTCATCGAGCACACCTGGCACTCGGCGCTGATCACCTGGCTGTCGGGGCGGGAGTCGATCGCACAGGTGAAGCGGGACATCGAGACGGTGTGCGGTCTGATCGACCCCCCGGCCGGCACGCGCTGACCCCGCCGAGGGCGGGCACTCGCTGACGCCGGCCCGCGTCGGCACTCGCTGACACTCCCCCATGTGCCGTGCCCACACCGGCACTTGTTCAGGTGAGGTTCCCTGCACCATGTCGACGGCGCCACGGTGTTCGTACGGTTCGGCCGACATCACCCGAACCATGCCGAGGAGCCGGTCACCATGCGTCGCAGAGCCGTAGGCACCGTCCAGAGAAGTCCACTGACCGCGGCCGCGCTGGGCGCCGCCGGCCTGCTCCTGGTGGGATGCACCGCCGCCGGGCAGGCGGGCGAGGGCTCAGGGTCCGGCAAGGACGGGGACGAGGCCGTGAAGGTGGGTCTCGTCTACTCCCGAACGGGACTGCTCGCCGCGTACGGCAAGCAGTACCGCGACGGGTTCATGGCGGGTCTCGACCACGCGACGAAGGGCACCGGCAAGGCGGGCGGCCATCCGGTCGAGGTCACCGAGCAGGACGACGCGGGTGACCCCGGCAAGGCGGTCTCCGCAGCGAAGAACCTGATCGGCAAGGGCTACAAGGTGCTGGCCGGCACCACCGACTCCGGCGTCGCGCTCCAGATGGCCCCGCTGGCCGCCCAGAACAAGGTGCTCTACGTCAACGGCCCGGCCGCCACGGACGCCGTGACCGGGATCAACGACTACACCTTCCGGTCCGGGCGGCAGTCCTACCAGGACATCCTCACCGCGGGCACCATGCTCGGGAACCCGGAGGGCAAGAAGGTCACCGTCCTCGCGCAGGACTCCACCTTCGGCCAGGCCAACGTCGCCGCCGTCAAGGCGGTCCTGGGTGCCCAGGGGGCGAAGGTGGGCTCCGTGCTGGCCCCGCCCAGCGCCACGGACCTGACGCCCTTCGCGCGGCAGGTCAAGGCGGGAGGTCCCGATCTGGTCTTCGTCGCCTGGGCCGGCGCGACCGCACCGGCACTGTGGACGGCACTGGACCAGCAGGGCGTGCTGAACGCCGGCAAGGTCGTCACCGGGCTGGCTGGGACGGCCTCGTACCCGGTGTTCGGAGCGGCCGGTGCGAAGGTCTCCTTCCTCGCGCACTACTTCCCCGGCGCGGGCGGCAACAACGCCGTGGAGAAGGCCATGCTCGCCGGTGTCGAGAAGGCGGGCGGCACCCCGGACCTGTTCAGCACCGACGGATTCACCGCGGCGCAGATGGTCGTGCGGGCGATCGAGGAGGGCAGCGCCACCGACACCGCCGCCATGGTGAAGGCCCTGGAGGGCTGGAGCTTCGACGGGGTGAAGGGCCGGCAGCAGATCCGTGCCGAGGACCACGCGCTCGTGCAGCCGATGTTCGTGGCGAAGCTCAACGGCAAGGGAGCGTCCGCGAAGCCCGAACTGGTGAGCACCCAGCCGATGGACGCGGTGGCCCCGCCCTCGAAGCCCTCGGCGGGCTGAACCGTGACCGCATCCGGCACCGCCACCGCGCGGGTGGGCGCCCCGGTGCTGAGGCTGGACGGCCTCGGCTGGCGCGTCGGCGGGGCGACCATCGTCGAGGGCGTCACCCTCGACGTCCGGGAGGGCGAGTTCCTCGCCTTCATCGGGCCCAACGGGGCGGGCAAGACGTCCCTGTTCAACCTGATCAGCGGGATCGTCGTGCCCACCGCGGGCACCCTCGCGCTGGACGGCGCGGACCTGACCGGCCTGCCGGTGCACACCCGTGCCCGGCGCGGGATCGGGCGGACGTTCCAGACCTCCAGTCTCTGGCCGCGGATGACCGTGGCCGAGCACGTCCGGCTGGCCGCGCAGGCCAGGAACGGCGGTTCGCACCGGCTGTGGAGGCGGGCCTCCCCGTACACCGCCGAGGTGGACGGCGTACTGGAGCGCACCGGCCTCGGCCACCGCGCCGGGGCCACCGCGGCCGAGCTCTCCCACGGGGAGAAGCGCAAGCTCGAGCTCGCCGTGCTGCTGGTGGGCGAGCCCCGGCTCATGCTGCTCGACGAGCCGATGGCCGGGGTGAGCGCCGAGGAGGTCCCCGCCCTCACCGAACTGATCCGCACGCTGCACCGCGAGGAGGGCCGCACCGTGCTCATGGTCGAGCACCACATGGACGTCCTGCTGGGTCTGGCGGACCGGCTGGCCGTGATGCACCACGGCCGCCTGCTCGCCCTGGACAGCCCGGACGCCGTGACCGCCGACCCGGTCGTACAGCGGGCCTACCTCGGGGAGGGACTGTGAGCACTCCCCCGGTGAACACCTCCCCGGTGGGGACGCCCCCGGAGGCCGCGCCGCTGCTCGCCGTACGGGACCTGCGCGTCCTCATCGGCGGGCGGCACATCCTGCACGGCGTCGACCTGGACGTGGCACGCCACGGCGTGACCGCGCTGCTCGGCCGCAACGGGGCGGGGAAGACCACGACCGTACGCGGCGTCCTCGGGCTGGTGCCGCGCGCCGGCAGTGTGCTCCTCGACGGCGAGGAGACCGTGGGCCTCCCCACGCACACCCTGGTCCGCCGCGGCATCGGATACGCCCCCGAGGACCGGGGAATCTTCGCCGGCCTCACCGTCGCGGAGAACCTGCGCCTGGCCGAGCGCCCTGGCGCGGACGGGCCCGCGTACGGACTGGTCCATGAGCTCTTCCCCGAACTGAAGTCCCGGAGGGCGCAGTTGGCGGGGACCCTGTCAGGCGGCCAGCAGCAGATGGTGGCCATCGGCCGCACTCTGCTCAACGGCAACCGGCTGATCATCGCCGACGAGCCCACCAAGGGCCTGGCCCCCAAGGTCGTCACCGAGGTCGCCCGGGTCCTGGAGCGCGCCGCGGAGGCGGTGCCCGTCCTGCTCGTCGAGCAGAACCTCACCGTCGTCCGCCGGCTCGCCGAGCACTGTGTGGTGCTCGCCGACGGACGGACGGCCCACCAGGGCCCGGCGGCCGGACTGCTGGGCGACGCGCAGGCCACCCGCCGGCTGCTCGGCGTCGGCCAGGGCCCGCTCGCCCCACTCACCGCGGAGGCGGATTCCTGATGTCCACCATCGTGCTGCTCACCATGACCGGACTCGGTCTGGGAGCGCTCTACTTCCTCATCGCGTCGGGGCTCTCGCTGATCTTCGGCCTGATGGACGTGCTCAACTTCGCCCACGGGGCACTGCTCTCCATCGGCGCGTACGGCACCTGGTGGGCGGCGTCGGGCCATCTGCCCGGCGCCGGCCCGGGCGGCTGGGGCTTCGCGCTGGCGGTCCTGTTCGGCACGGCGGTGGGCACGCTGGCCGCCGTGGTCCTGGAACTGGTCGTCGTACGGCCCCTGTACACCCGGCCGCGCGAGCAGGTGCTCGCGACGGTCGGGGTGGGACTCGCCGTGCCCGCGCTGCTGTCGGGCATCTGGGGTTCGGACGCCCGGACCTTCCCCGGCCCACAGGCGCTGTCCGGCACCTTCCGGCTGCTGGGCGCGGACGTGCCGGTCAACCGGCTGGTCCTCGTCGCGGCGGCGGTCGTCGTGCTGGTCGCCCTGCGGCTGTTCCTCGGCCGGACCCGGCACGGCCTGGTCGTACGCGCCGGGGTCGAGGACCGGGCGATGGTCACCGCGCTGGGCATCGACGTCCGCAAGGCGTTCACGCTGGTCTTCGCGATCGGCGGCTGCGCCGCCGCGCTGGGCGGGGCGCTCGGCGGGCTGTACTTCGGCTCGGTCGACCCCCGGCAGGGCACCTCGCTGCTCATCTTCGCGTTCGTCGTCGTGGTCACGGGCGGCATGGGGTCGGTGACCGGCGCGGCCGTGGCGGCCGTGGTCATCGGCCTGGTCCAGCAGTTCGCCAACTACTACACCGCAGCGGGCCTCGGCGACCTGGCCGTCGTCGTCCTGCTCGCCGCGCTGCTGCTCGTCCGGCCGCGCGGACTGACCGGGAGGCTCGCGTGAGCACCGCCACCACACCCGCACCCACGCCCACCGCCGCACCCCCGGCAGCAGGGCGCGACAGGTCCCGGCTGCTGCGCTGGTGGCCCGCCGCCGTCCTCGTGCTCCTGATCGTCGCGCCCTACAGCGCGCTGCCCGTCCCCGGGCTGCTGGACGGCCCCGTCGGGAGCCCGGGGAGCCTGCAACTCCTCGCCACCTGCCTGCTGTTCGGCGCCCTCGCCACCGGCTACGACCTGCTGCTCGGGCGCACGGGACTGCTGTCCTTCGGGCATGCGCTGTACTTCGCGGCGGGCAGCTACGCCACGAACATGTTCCTGCTGGAGGCGGGCCTGCCGTTCGCCGCGGCGGCGGCCCTCGGCCTGTGCTCCGGCACCGCGCTCGCCCTGGTGCTGGGCTCGGTGAGCCTGCGGGTCACCGGCATCGGCTTCTCCATGGTGACGCTCGCCTTCGCGCAGGCGGGCTCGATCCTCGTCTCCCGCAACCCGGGCGGCCTCACCGGCGGCGAGGAGGGCCGGGCCGCCCCGGCGGACCTGCTGCCCTCGTGGCTGGTCGGCATCGACCACACGGCCAATCTGTACTGGATCACGCTGGCCTACCTCGTCCTCACCCTCGGCGTCGTCCACTGGGCCGTGCGCTCGCCCACCGGCCGGGTCTGGGAGGGCATCAAGGAGAACGAACGCCGGGTGGAGGTGCTGGGCCTGAAGCCGTACGGCTTCAAGCTGACGGCCTTCGTCCTGGCCGGGGCGCTGGCATCGGTGGGCGGGCTCGTCCACCTGCTGCTGACCGGCGGCTCCACGCCCCAGACGACGACGTCGGACTTCACCCTGTCGCTGCTCGTGATGGTGGTTCTGGGCGGATCGGGCACCCGCTGGGGCCCGATGGCCGGCGGCATCCTCTACACCTGGGCCGACCACCGGCTGGGCGACCTCGCCGGCTCGGGCGCGGTAGCCGAACTGCCCGCGGTCCTGCGCGTGCCGCTGTCCCAGCCGCTGTTCCTGCTCGGGGTGCTGTTCGTGGCCGTGGTACACCTGCTGCCAGGCGGCCTGGCCCGGCTGCCGTCCCGACTGCGCCGGCCCCGTAAGGAGAAGAAGTGACCACCTCGTACGAGGAGATTCGCGTCCCCGTCACAGGCGGCGGACTCGCCGCGCTGCGCTGGCCCGCCCGCGACCCCGGCGCGCCGGTCGTCGTGGCCCTGCACGGCATCACGGCCAACGCGCTGTCCTGGGGCACGGTGGCCCGGCTGCTCGACGGCCGGGTCACGCTGGTCGCCCCCGACCTGCGTGGCCGGGGCGGCAGCGCCGGGCTGCCCGGCCCGTACGGCATCGCCGCCCACACCGACGACACGGCCGCCCTGGCCGAGGCGCTCGGCCAGGACCGGGTGGTGCTGGCGGGCCATTCGATGGGGGCCTTCGTGGCGGCGCTCGCGGCCGTGCGCCATCCGGGCCGCTTCGGCGAACTGGTGCTCGTGGACGGCGGGTTCGGGTTCCCCGCGCCGACCCACCTGTCGGCGGACGAACTGATCACGGCCGTGATCGGCCCGGCCATGGACCGGCTGTCGATGACGTTCCCCGACCGGGACGCCTACCGGTCGTTCTGGCGGGCCCACCCCGCGTTCGGGGGCGACGCCTGGTCGCCCGAGGTCGACGCGTACATCCAGCGCGACCTGACGGGCGAGGAACCCGCGATGCGCTCGGGCTGCCGGCTGGAAGCGGTCCGCACGGACGGGATGGGCCTCTTCCAGGACGAGGTGCTCGCAGCCGTACGTGAACTCCCGCAGCCCGCAACGCTGTTGTGGGCGCAGCGGGGGTTGATGAACGAAGAGCAGGGGCTGTACGACGAGTCCCGGCTCGCGGCTGCCGGCCAGCCGGGCACGAACGTCGAAGCGGTGCGCGTCGAGGACGTCAACCACTACACGGTGCTGACGGGCCACAAGGGGGCCGGCGAGGTCGCCGGCGCCCTGCTGAGGGCGGCGTCCGTCACCGGCTGAGGGCGGGCGGCGGCCGGGGCTCAGTGGTCCCGGCCGCCCGACAGCAGGTGCAGCCGCAGGGCGAGTTGCAGCTCCAGCGCACGGTCGGGCTCGTTCCAGTCGCGGCCCAGCAGCACCTGGATCCGGTCGAGGCGCTGCACCACCGTGTTGACGTGGACGTGCAGTTCGTCCTTGGCCCGGATCAGGCTGCCGCCCGCGCCGAAGTACGCCCGCAGTGTGCGCACGAGGTGGGTGCCGCGCCGTTCGTCGTAGCGCAGCAGCGGGCCCAGCACCGCCGTGACGAAACCGTCCACGTCCTTCGCGTTGCCGAGGACGACGCCCAGGAAGCCGAGTTCGTCGACGCAGGCCCCTTCGCCCTCGCGGCCGAGCACCCGCATGGCGCGCAGGCAGCGCGCGGCCTCCGCGTAGGCGGCGGCGAGTTCGCGGGCGCCCCGCGCGGAACCCGTACCGGCGACCGTGACAGGCGCCTGGACGAGGTGACCGAGCTGTGCGGCGGCAGCCCGCGCGGCGTCCCGCGCGGTCGTGCCGCCGCCGTCGCAGTCGATCAGCAGCACGACGGTGCCCGCGTGTTCGGCGCTCACCCCGTGGATGTCCCCGCCGAACAGATACCGCATCGCGGCGCCGCCGAGTCTCTCCCTGGCCTCCGCCTCCGCCACCAGCAGGACATGCGGCCGGTCCAGGTCGATGCCCAGGCGCCGGCCCCGCTCGGCGAGCCCGGCCGGATCGCGCTCCGGGTCGCCGAGCAGGTCGCTGATCAGCTCGCCCCGTATCCGGTTCTCGGTCTCGGCGACCGTGCGGCGGAGCAGAAGGAGCAGGCCCGTGACGACCGCGGCGCGTTCGAAGAGCCGGCGGTCGGAGTCGTCGAGCCGGTCCGGCCGGTGCAGCACCAGGCTGGCGAGGAGCTCCTGACCGGCGAGCACGGCGCAGATCCACCGGCCGTCGCGGTGCACGGCGCGCGCCCCGTGGCGGGACTCCTCGGCGGTGCCTGCGAGCCACCCGGCGTCCATGCTGTCCGCGGCGAACCCGCTGCCGTCGGGCCGTACGGCGGCCAGGGGGCGTCCGCCGGGGTCGTGAATGGTCAGGGGGCTGTCGAGCAGCCCGGCGACGGACCCGGCGACGTCCTTCACGTCACCGCCGCGCAGCACCAGGTCGGTGAGCCGGTCGTGGGCCTCCTCGGCGCGCCGCATCGCGGCCGAGTGCGCGCGTACGGCGGCGTTGGCCTCGGCGAGTTCCGCGTTGGCCCCGGCGAGTTCCGCGAGGGCGGTCCGGGTGTCGTCCAGCGCCCGGGCGGTGTCGATGGCGATCGCGGCGTGCGCGGCGAGCGAGCAGAGGAGGGCCACCTCGTCGGGGCTGAAGACCCGTGCGGCGCGGTCGGCCGCGAAGAGGACGCCGATGACCTTTCCCGTGCCTCCCCGGCTGGAGCCGAGCAGCAGGGGTACGCCGAGGATCGCCACCAGCCCTTCGTCCAGCACACCGGCGTTGATGTTGCGGGTGTGACGGAAGCGTTCGTCGGTGCGGTAGTCGGGGGTGGCGTAGGGGCTCGCGGTCTGGGCGACCAGTCCGCCGAGCCCTTCGCCCAGTTCGAGCCGGAGCCGCTGGAACAGCACGGACACCGACCCGTCGGTCACCCGCATGTAGGTGTCCCCGGCCTCCTCGTCGGGGAGCGTGAGATAGGCGGTGTCGGTGCCCAGCAGCATCCTGGCCCGCCGCACGATCGCCTTGAGCACGTCGTCCAGGTCCCGGAAGGCCGCCAGGTCGCCGGCCGTGTCGAAGAGGGCCGTGAGCTGGAGTTCCCTGCGCCGGTGCTGGCGCAGGGCGCCCCTGATGCGCAGGGCGGTCGCGGCCGCCCGCTCCACCTCGGCCAGTTCGGCCGCGGGCACACCCGCGGCCCTGGCCTCCGAGGTGACGGCGCCCAGGTCCTCGGCGGGGGCGTCGTCGGCCAGCAGGTCGAGGAGGCGGGCCAGGAGGGGCGTGGCGGAGGGGGACGGTTCAGACATGGGCGGCCATTGTTCTTCCGGCTTCTGCGGGGTGCGGGTCGGTGGTCAGTTGGCGGTCCAGCCGCCGTCCATCGTGAGGGAGCTGCCGGTCATGTGCCCCGTGCCGGGCCCGCACAGCCACAGCACGGCACCGGCGACGTCGGCGGGCTCGATCAGCGACTTGAGGGCGCTGCGTTCCAGCAGTACCCGGCCCACCACCTCCTGCTCGGAGATGCCGTGGCTGCGGGCCTGGTCCGCGATCTGGTCCTCGACCAGGGGTGTGCGGACGTAGCCGGGGCTGACGCAGTTGCTCGTCACACCGTGCGGCGCCGCTTCGAGTGCGACCACCTTACTGAGCCCCTCCAATGCGTGTTTCGCCGATACATAGGCTGATTTGTAGGGACTCGCGCGCAGCCCGTGCACGGACGAGATGTTGACCACGCGGCCCCAGCCGCGTTCGTACATGCCGGGGAGCGTCCGGCGCAAGATGCGGAACGGCGCTTCCACCATGACACGGTGCATCAGCGCGAAGCGGTCCGGCGGGAACTCGTGCACGGGCGCCACGTGCTGCAGCCCCGCGTTGTTGACCACGATGTCCGCGTCGGCGGGCAGCGCGTCCACCGCCTCGGCCACGGAGAGGTCGGCCACCCAGGCCGTTCCGCCGATCCGTTCGGCCAGGCTCCTGGCGGCGTCTCCCGCCTTGTCCACCACGTGCACATGGGCGCCCGCGGCGGCGAGCGCCTCCGCGCAGGCCAGTCCGATGCCGCTGGCGGCCCCGGTGACCAGGGCTGTGCGTCCGGCGAGGGCGTGGGGGTCGTGCTGAGGGGTCCGGGAAGTCTCCATGGGCGTCACCGTAAGGACGTCGCCGCCCGCATCACACGGGGCCGGTGCACACACCCCGGTGCGGCTCCATGGTGGTGGCCTACATGGTGCGGCCGGCGGGCGGGGCGTCTGCCCGCCGGGTGGGCGGCGGGCGCAAGAGGAGCGCCGCACACAGCGGTGGACGACGGATGTCCGCCTGCCACATGGGCGGCCGCGGCCCCGGCTCATAGGTTCCGGCAACACCCCCCGCAAGCCTGTCCGCACATCCAGCACGTCCGCACGTCCGCACGTCCGACGAGGAGGCCCCACCGTGCGCCCACCGATCCTGCGACGCCTGTTCCGCCGCGTCGCCTCCGCCACCGCCTGCGGCCTGCTCGCCCTGCTCGCCGCGCATCCGGTCCCCGCCGTCGCCGCGCCCGCGGCCCCGGCGGCCGCGGGGCTCCAGCAGGTCACCGGCTTCGGCTCGAACCCCGGCAGTCTCCAGATGTTCGCGTACACCCCGGACAACGTGCCCGCGGGCGCGCCCCTGGTCGTCGCTCTGCACGGCTGCACCCAGTCGGCCAACGCCTACTACACCAACTCGGGCTGGACGAAGTACGCCGATCTGTGGGGCTTCGACGTCGTCTTCCCCCAGACCACCTCGGCGAACAACCCGCTGTCGTGCTTCAGCTGGTTCGACCAGGCCGAGAGCACGCGGGGCCGGGGCGAGGCGGCGTCCGTCGTGCAGATGGTCGAGTACGCGAAGCAGACGTACGGCTCCGACGGCCGCCGGGTGTTCGTCACCGGCCTTTCGGCGGGCGGCGGGATGACCGCCGACCTGCTGGCCGCCTACCCGGACGTCTTCGCGGGCGGGTCCGTGGCATCCGGCCTGCCCGCGCAGTGCGCCACCAGCCAGGCAGCCGCGCCCGGCTGCCAGACGGGCCCGCAGAAGCTCACGCCCGCCCAGTGGGGCGACAAGGTACGCGCCTCCTACCCGGGCTGGACCGGTCCTTGGCCCCGGGTGGCCATCTGGCAGGGCACCTCCGACTACACGGTCTACCCGGCGAACGCCACGGCACTGCGCGACCAGTGGACCGACGTCTGGGGCATCGGCCAGACCCCGTCCAGCACCGGGAGCCTGCCCGGCAACACCACCCGGAGCGTCTACGACGACGCGTCCGGTCAGCCCGCGGTGGAGACGTTCCTGGTGTCCGGCATGGGGCACGGTCTGCCGGTGAACCCGGGCCCGGGCGGCGAGCAGTGCGGGTCGACGGCCGCGTACTTCCTGAACACCATCTGCTCGGCGTACCACACCGGTGTGTTCTGGGGACTGGACAAGGACGCGCCGGGCAGCGGGGACGGGCTGCCCGCGCCCGCCGGCCTGAAGGTCACCGGGGTCACGGACAGCAGCGCCTCACTGGCCTGGAACGCGGTCGGGGGCGCGGCCTCCTACGCGGTGTACCGCGACGGCGCGAAGGTGACCACGACGGCCTCGACGTCCTTCACGGACACCGGGCTGACCGCCGGCACCTCCTACCGCTACACCGTGGCCTCCGTGGGCTCCTCGGGCGCGGCCGGGCCCGGCTCGTCCGCCGTGACCGCGACCACGTCGGGCGGTACGGCCCCGGCCAACTGCTTCACGGCGACGAACTACGCGCACGTCACGGCCGGCCGGGCCCACACCTCGGGCGGCCACGCCTACGCGAACGGATCGGAGCAGGACATGGGGCTGTACAACGTGTTCGTCACCCACGCCCTCCGGGAGTCACCGGCGGGACACTTCGTGATCGCGGACTCCGGCTGTCAGGCCGGGTCCTCGTAGTCGCCCCTGACCTTGCGCGGCAGCCGGCAGCCGTCCTCGACGGCCGTGAGGGACACGGCCTGCCCGGCCTCGGAGGTGTCCGCGGTGTAGTGGCGGGCGTACAGCTTCCAGCCGCGCTTGGCGAGGGTGCGGTAGGTGATGTCCTGCTCCGAGTGGCTGGAGACGAGCTCCCAGTCGTGCTGCCGCAGCCGCAGCACCGTCGCCTCGAAGGCGCCGGCGGCCTCGGCCGCCGGCGCGTCGCCGGTCCAGGGCGCGACGCACGTGCGCCAGCCGCCCCTCGGCAGTCCGGCCGTGGAGGTGTCCCCCTCCGGGAGCCCTCCGGCCAGGGCGAGGCCGGCTATCTCGTCGGCGGCCGTCCGCGTGGTGAACGGCGGCGTGGGCTCCGGGGAAGCGGCCGCGACACCTTCGCTGTCACCCACGAGGCCGCAGCCCGCCGTCGCCGTCATGAATCCGGCAGCCACGACGGCGACGGCCGCCGTGCCTCTTCTGGTTCCGCGCACTGAATGCTTCCCGCTCCGGTCGTTCCTCCCCCACGGGCACGCGCCCGTGTGACCCCCGCCGGAGTTTCGCATGGCTCTGACCTGCTGGGAAGGCCCCTCGTGTGCGCGGTGGGGCTGTCCCCCCGGAGGGGTCCGGGAGCGCCCCGGTAGAGTGGGCGGGTCGTCATCGTGCCCGTACAGGGGGAAGCCGGTGCGAATCCGGCACCGACCCAACCCCTACGCGCTCGGCTCAGCTCGAGCAGGGGAAACCCATTCGAGAGGCCCAGCCCTTCATGTCCGTACGCCGCCGCGCGGCAGCGCTCGCGTTCACCGCCGTGCTCTGTGGAGCGGCCGCCCCGGCGGCGGTCGCCGCGCCGAGTCCGTCACCCTCCACGCCCGACCTTCCGGCAGGGCTGTACGGCACCAAGGACCCGACGTACGACGGGGTGTGGCGGCAGTCGCTGGCCTTCCTCGCGCAGAAGATCGAGCTGGTCACGCCCGCCACGCAGTCGGTGGACTGGCTCGTCGCCCAGCAGTGCGACAGCGGGGCCTTCCCCTCGTACCGCGACGCCTCCGCGCCCTGCGACTCGAAGACGGTCGCGGACACCAACGCCTCGGCGGCGGCGGTCCAGGCGCTGGTCGAGCTCGGCGTGCACCGGGAGACCGTGGACAACGGGGTCAGCTGGCTGAAGTCCGTACAGAACGAGGACGGTGGCTGGGGCTACAACCCGGGCAGCCCGAGCGACGCCAACTCCACCGCCGTCGTGACCGGTGCGCTGGCACGGGCCGGTGTGCCGCTCGTCGACGTCACCAAGGCGGGCGGTAAGACCCCGTACACGGCGCTGCAGACCTTCGCGCTGCCCTGCGGGGGCGAGGACGGCGGGGCGTTCGCGTATCAGCCGGACAAGGACGGCAAGCTCACCGCCAACGCGGACGCCACGGCGGCCGCGGTACTCGGCTCGATGGGCAAGGGCATGGCCGCGGGGAACTACAACGCGGCGAAGGCGCCCGTCTGCACCAAGGGCACCGGCCTCACCGCGGAGCAGTCCGCGCAGAACGGCGCCTCCTACCTGGCGAAGGCTCTCGCCGGGTCAGGACATCTGGACCTGCCGCCGATGCCGGGCGCCGAGGATTCCGCGCCGCAGCCGGACTTCGGCAACACGGCGGACGCGGTCGTGGCGCTCGCGGCGGCCGGCCACAAGGACAAGGCGGCGCCGGCGGTCGCCTATCTGGAGAAGCACGCCCAGGGCTGGGCCAAGGAGGGCGGCCCGGCCGCCACCGCCCAGCTGGTGCTCGCCGCCCACGCGACCGGCACCGACGCCCGTGACTTCGGCGGCGTCGACCTCGTCCGGCAGCTCAACGCCACGGGCCCGGCGCCCGCCGCCACCGCCGTGCCCTCGCCGACCGCGACCGCGCCCGAGAAGCCCGCGGACACGACCAGCGACGACGAGGGACTCGGCCTCTGGTGGATCATCGGCATCGGCCTGGCCTTCGGTGCGGGCATCGGCTTCCTGCTCAGCGGACGCCGGAAGAACCAGCAGCTGTGAGGCACCCGCTCGGCAGGGCGGCGCTGCTCATACTCGTCGGCGCCGTCCTGGCCGTGCTGGGCGCGGGCAGCGCGCAGGCGGCCGGTTACCGCTACTGGTCGTTCTGGGAGGGCGACGGCGGGAAGGGCTGGACGTACGCCACCCAGGGGCCCGCCGTCGTCCGGCCGGACGACGGCGCGGTGCAGGGTTTCCGCTTCTCGGTGAGCGAGGACTCCCAGGACTCGGCGCAGCCCCGCCGCGCACCGGACTTCGGGGCGGTCTGCGCGGGCACCCCGGCGAAGGACGGCCTCAAGCGGATAGCCCTGGTCATCGACCCGGGTACGGCGGCGGACGCGCCGGACGGCGAGAAGCCGCCCGGACCTCGTACCGCCTGCGCCCGGGTGGCGCCGGAGGCGAGTACGGCGGAGGCCCTCGCCGCGGTGGCCAAGCCGCTGCGGTACGACAGCTCGGCGATGCTCTGCGCGATCTCGGGATACCCGCGGTCGGGCTGCGGTGAGCAGACCGGGGACGGCGGGTCCAAGGAGGCCACCGCCCCGGCCGGGACGTCCTCCGCCGACGACGCCGCCTCCGACGGCGCCTCCGACGGCTCCTCCTCCCCTCCCTCCTCCTCCGACGACGGCGGCGGCGGCGGCCCGTCCGTGGGTGTGCTCGCCGGCGTCGGCGCGGTGCTCGCCCTGGGCGTCGCCGCCGTGCTGCAGGCCCGTCGCCGCCGATGACCCGCACCACCGGCCCGGCCCGGCTCCCCCCTGCCCTGCGCGCTCCCGGAGCCACCCGCGGCAACGCGCTGCCGGCCGGGGCCTGGTGGCTGTGGGCGCTCGGGCTGGCGACCGCAGCGTCCCGCACGACGAACCCGCTGCTGCTCGGTCTGCTGGTGGGGGTGGCCGGCTATGTGGTGGCGGCGCGCCGCACGGACGCGCCGTGGGCCCGTTCGTACGGGGCGTTCATCAAGCTCGGGCTGGCCGTCGTCGCCGTGCGGCTCGTCTTCTCCGTCTTCCTGGGCTCGTCCGTCCCCGGCACACAGACCCTGTTCACCCTGCCCGAGGTGCCGTTGCCCGGCTGGGCCCAGGGGGTCAGGATCGGCGGCCGGGTCACGGCGGAGCAGGTGGTCTTCGCACTGTACGAGGGCGCGAAGCTGGCCACCCTGCTGATCTGCATCGGTGCGGCGAACTCGCTGGCCAACCCGGCCCGGCTGCTGAAGTCCCTGCCCGGCGCCCTGTACGAGGTGGGCGTCGCCGTCGTCGTCGCGATGACGTTCGCGCCGAACATGGTGGCCGACGTGGCGCGGCTGCGGACGGCCCGCCGGCTGCGCGGCCGTCCGACCGGCGGGATCAGGGCGGTGCTCCAGATCGGGCTGCCGGTGCTGGAGGGCGCGCTGGAGCGCTCGGTTTCCGTGGCGGCGTCGATGGACGCGCGGGGGTACGGGCGCACCGCGCAGGTCCCGCCCGCCGTCCGGCGTACGACGCATGTGCTCACGCTCGGCGGGCTGCTGGGCGTGTGCGCGGGGACGTACGGGCTGCTGGCCGCGCAGGGCGCCGTGCACGGGCTGCCGTTGCTGCTGGCAGGACTGGCCGCGGCGTTGGCCGGGATCAGGCTCGGCGGGCGCCGCTCGGTCCGCACCCGCTACCGGCCGGACCGCTGGGGGGTACGCGCCTGGCTCGTCGCCGCCTCGGGCGCGGCCGTCGCGGCGGCGATGATCTGGGCGGGCGCCGTCGCCCCGGAGGCACTTCGCCCCGGCGTCGTCCCGCTCACGGCCCCCGTACTTCCGCTGTGGCCGGCCGCCGCCGTGCTGATCGGACTGCTGCCCGCAGCGGTGGCTCCGCTGCCCCCTTCACTCTCGGACTCCAAGGAGCGCACATGATCCGGTTCGAGCAGGTATCGGTCAGGTACGAGGGCGCCGGCCGCCCCACCCTGTCAGGCATCGACCTCACGATTCCCGAGGGCGAACTGGTGCTGGCCGTCGGCCCGTCCGGTGTCGGCAAGTCGACTCTGCTGGGTGCCGTGTCCGGTCTCGTGCCGCACTTCACCGGCGGCGTGCTGACCGGCCGGGTCATGGTCGACGGCCGGGACACCCGGACGCACAAGCCGCGTGAACTCGCCGATCTGGTCGGCACGGTGGGCCAGGACCCGCTCGCCCACTTCGTCACCGACACCGTCGAGGACGAGCTGGCGTACGGCATGGAGTCGCTGGGCCTGGCCCCGGACGTGATGCGGCGCCGGGTCGAGGAGACGCTGGACCTCCTGGGGCTCGCCGAGCTCCGCGACCGGCCGATCGCCACGCTCTCCGGCGGCCAGCGGCAGCGGGTCGCGATCGGCTCGGTGCTCACCCCGCATCCACGGGTCCTGGTCCTCGACGAGCCGACGTCGGCCCTGGACCCGGCGGCGGCCGAGGACGTACTGGCGGTCCTCCAGCGGCTGGTGCACGACCTGGGCACGACGGTGCTGATGGCCGAGCACCGGCTGGAGCGAGTGGTGCAGTACGCGGACCAGGTCCTCCTGCTGCCCGCGCCCGGCGCCGCGCCGGTGATGGGCGCCCCCGCGGACATCATGGCGCTCTCGCCCGTCCGGCCGCCGGTGGTGGCCCTGGGCCGGCTGGTGGGCTGGGATCCGCTGCCGCTGTCGGTGCGTGACGCCCGGCGCCGGGCGGTGGACCTGCGGGAGCGGCTGGCCGGTGTGGAACCGCCGGCCCGTGAGGACCCGGCGGACGCGGTGGTGGCTCCGCTCCCCGAACGGGCCGCGGCCCGCCCCGGTCTCCTGGGCCGGCTGCTCGGCCGCCGCAACGGGGCGGCGCCCGCACCGGCCCCGGTCCAGGACGCCGTCACCCGGGTCGAGGGACTCGGGGTGCGGCACGGGCGGGTCCAGGCCCTGCGCGGGGTGACGCTCACCGTCACGCCCGGCGAGACCGTGGCCCTGATGGGCCGCAACGGCGCGGGCAAGTCGACGCTGCTGTCGGCACTCGTCGGGATGACCGCGCCCTCCACGGGTTCCGTCCTCGTCGGCGGTCTGCACCCGTCCCGTACCTCGCCGGGCGACATGGTGCGCCGGGTCGGGCTCGTCCCCCAGGAACCGCGCGACCTGCTGTACGCGGACACGGTCGCCGCCGAGTGCGCGGCGGCCGACTCCGACGCGGCGGCGCCCGCGGGCAGTTGCCGTGCGCTGGTCACCGAACTGCTGCCGGGCGTGCCCGACGACGTCCATCCCCGCGATCTCTCGGAGGGCCAGCGGCTCGCGCTGGCCCTCGCCCTGGTGCTCACGGCCCGGCCCCCGCTCCTCCTCCTCGACGAGCCGACGCGCGGCCTGGACTACGCGGCGAAGGCGCGGCTCGTCGGCGTACTGCGGCGGCTGGCCGGTGCGGGCCATGCCATCGTCCTGGCGACGCACGACGTGGAGCTGGCGGCGGAGCTGGCGCACCGGGTGGTGATCCTGGCCGACGGTGAGGTGGTCGCCGACGGCCCGGCCCGGCAGGTCGTGGTCTCCTCACCCGCGTTCGCCCCGCAGACCGCGAAGATCCTGGCGCCGCGTGAGTGGCTCACCGTCTCGCAGGTACGCAAGGCTCTGGAGGGCCTCGCATGACGGCCGGGTCCGCCCGCCCGGTACGGCTCGGCCCGCACGCCGTCGTCGCGCTCGTGCTGATCAGCGCGGTGGGGCTGGTCGCGTTCGGCTGGCCGCTGCTGGCGGGAGCGGGCTCCGGTCTCGCCCACGCGCAGGACGCGCCGTGGCTGTTCGCCGCCCTGCTCGTGCTGCTCGTCGGGGTGGTACTCGCCACGATCGCGGACTCCGGCCTGGACGCGAAGGCCGTCGCGATGCTGGGGGTGCTCGCCGCGGTCGGCGCGGCGCTGCGTCCGCTGGGCGCGGGGACCGCCGGCCTGGAACCGATGTTCTTCCTGATGGTGCTGAGCGGCCGGGTGCTGGGTCCCGGATTCGGATTCGTGCTCGGCTCGGTGACCATGTTCGCCTCGGCGCTGCTCACGGGCGGGGTCGGGCCGTGGATGCCGTTCCAGATGCTGTCGATGGGCTGGTTCACCATGGGCGCGGGCCTCCTGCCGGGTGCGGACCGGCTGCGGGGCAGGGGCGAACTGCTGATGCTGGCGGCGTACGGGTTCGTGGCGGCGTTCGCGTACGGCACGGTGATGAATCTGTACGGCTGGACGATCGTGCCGGGCCTCGGTTCGGGAATCTCCTTCGTCGCCGGCGCCCCGGTCCACGAGAACCTGGTCCGCTTCCTCGCCTACTGCGCCGCCACCTCGCTGGGCTGGGACCTGGGCCGCGCCGCCCTCACCGTGGCCCTGACCGCGGCGGTCGGCCCCACCCTGCTGAGAGCCCTGCGCCGGGCGACGCGTCGCGCCGCGTTCGACGCACGGGCCGGCTTCGACGCCCCAGCGGACTGATCATTCGGCCAGTGCGTGCTGCGCGGCGAGCCTGACGGGGGCGTTCCGGGCGCCGTATCCGTCGTATCCGCCGCCGCGCTCGACGAGTTCGAAGAAGACGCGGCCGGTCGTCACGGTGTAGCAGTGCCGGAACTCCCCCTTCTCGTCGCGGTCGTAGAGGATGCCGAGCTCGCGGTAGGTCTCCAGCTCCCCGGGGGCGAACTCGTGGTGCGCGGCCAGGTCGTCGTAGTAGTTGGCGGGCACCGGCAGCAGCCGGGAGCCGGCCGCGAGGGCGCGGCGGACCGTGGTGACGAGGTCGTCGGTGAGCAGGGCCACGTGCTGGGGGCGTCCTCCTCGGGCCGGGTCCTCGGTGGGCGACGCCCCCACACCCAGGGCGATGCGCACGGTGCCGTCCTCGTTGCTGGCGGCGCGGCTGCGGAGCAGCCCGTACGGGTCGGCGAGGTCGACGCTCGCGTGCGGGCGGAGGCCGAGCACACCGCGGTGGAAGAGGGTCGCCTCGTCGAAGTGGTGCCAGGGCTGGGTCAGCGCGACATGGTCGACCCGGGTGATCCCGATGGGGGCGGGGGTGTGAGGGGTGGGCGCGAAGTCGCCGGTCCAGCCGGAGCGTCCGGCGTCTCCGGACCTCTGGCCGTCCCCGGGCCCGTCGGTGACGCAGAAGAAGAACTCGGTGCCGTCGGGCGCGGCCACGGCGTCCAGCGGGGCGTCGC
>NZ_MAPV01000050.1 GCF_001700505.1 Streptomyces mutomycini | reverse complement strand
CGCGTCGTGGTGAGCAGTACGGCTTCAGCCGCGAGGTGGGAGGAGACCACGGCCAGCGGCAGTCCCAGCAGGAGCCACTGGGTGAAGCCGATGCGCTGTCCGGTGGCCTCCCACAGCACGGACACCGTGATCAGGTGCGCGCCCGCCCCGATGAGCGTGGCCACCGCCGACAGGAGGATCACCGTGGGGAAGAGCAGCGCCAGCATGACCACCAGCCGCTTACGGCCGGCCAGCGCCTTGGCCAGCGCCAGGAAGACGGGCAGTGCGAGCGCCGCCCGGCCCGAGGTCGCCGGGACCGCGAACGCGGTCAGCACCAGGGCCGTGGTCGTCAGATGCACCAGCTGCCGCACGGTGCGGGCCCCGCCGACCAGGAAGGCCGCGGCCCGGCCCGCGAGTCCGCTGCGCGACACCGCGGCGGCGATCACGAAGGCGCAGATCAGCAGCCAGACGGTCGAGTCACCGAGGGTCGCGAACAGGGTGTCGCTGCTGATCACCCCTGCCGCTGCGAGCACGAGGCCGGCGCCCAGCGCGATGTACGTGTCGTCCACCGCGGTCCCGATCCACGCGCAGGTGGCGACGGCGAACACGGCCAGCGTGATCCGGCCGTCCACACCGAGGCCCCCCACGATCCCGGGCAGGAGCAGCACCGCGCACACGCCGAACGCGGCGCCGGCCGTCACTGCCTGCCGGATGGTCAGGTTCACCTGGGCTCCTCCACGGGGTGTGTCAGGGCCGGTCCCGGCCCGTGTCACCCAGTCTCCGAAGCCGCGGTGAGCCCTTCATGAGCCGCCCATGAAGAGAAGTTCATGCGCGCGGGCACCCGCTCAGATCACCGCATCCGGTAGCCCATGCCCCGTACGGTCTCCAGTCGTTCGGCGCCGAGCTTCTTGCGCAGCGCCCGCACGTAGACGTCCACGATGTTGGAGCCCGGGTCGAAGTCGTAGCCCCACACGTGCGACAGGATCTGCTCGCGCGACAGCACCTGGTCGGGGTGGCGCAGGAAGAGTTCGAGCAGGACGAACTCCCGCGCCGTCAGGTCCACGGTGCGTGCGGCGGCCCGGGCCCGCCGGGTGCGCAGGTCGAGCGTGAGGTCGCCACTGCGCAGCACGGTCACCTCCGGCACACGGGCCGCGGTGCGCAGCCGGAGCCGGACGCGCGCCAGCAGCTCCTCGAAGCGGAACGGCTTGGTCATCCAGTCGTCCGCGCCGCCCTCCAGGCCGGCCACCGTGTCCCGCACCGAGTCCCGCGCGGTCAGCACGATCACCGGGGACGTCACCTGGGCCTCCCGTACCTCTCGCAGCACCGAGAAACCGTCCCGGTCCGGCAGGCCGATGTCCAGGACGATCAGGTCGAAGCCGCCCGTACACGCGTAGTCGACCGCCGTGCGCCCGTCACCGGCGACCGTCGTGGTGAAGCCGTTGGCCCGCAGGCCCTTCTCCACGAAGGCGGCGATCCGCTCCTCGTCCTCGACGATGAGAATCCTGCTCACAGTCCGACAGCCTCCACATCAGGTTCCTCGACGGGCGAGCAGGGCAGCAGCAGGACGAAGGTCGCCCCGCCGCCAGGGGTGGCGCGCAGTTCGACGCGCCCCCGGTGGCCTTCGGCGATGGCCTTGACGATCGACAGCCCGAGCCCCGCGCCGCTGCCGCGCGAGCCGCGCCGGGCGGCGCCGCGGCGGAACCGCTGGAAGATCACCTCGGCGTCCTGCGGCCGTACGCCGGAACCGCTGTCCGCGACGTACAGCTCCACCTCACCCGAGTCCGTCAGCCGCGAACCGATCCGGACCACCGCGCCGGGAGCCGTGTGCTGGACCGCGTTCTGCGCGAGCTGCACCATCGCCTGGGTGACGCGCTGCGGGTCGAGCACCGCCCAGCCCTCGGCGCCGCCGTCCAGCTGCCAGTCGCGGCGGCCCAGCGCCCGTACCTTCACATAGACGTCCGCGGTCAGTTCGGCGAGCTGGACCGGCTCGGGGTGGGTGAAGTCGGAGCGTTCGGCCTTGGCGAGCAGCAGCAGGTCCTCGACGATCCGGCTCATCCGGTCGAGCTCGTCGGTGACCAGCCGCACGGTCTCCTCGCGCTCGGCCGGGTCGTCGCCCATCAGCTCCAGATGGCCGCGCACGATGGTGATCGGTGTGCGCAGTTCGTGCCCGGCGTCGTCGATGAACTGCCGCTGGGTCCCGAAGGCGCGCTCCAGCCGGTCCAGCATCGCGTTGAAGGTCTCGGCGAGCGCCGAGATGTCGTCCCGCCCGTGGACGGGGATACGGCGGGTGAGGTCCTGCTCGGTGAGCTGCGCGGCGGTGGTGCGTACGAGCCGGACGGGCGCCAGAATCCGCCCGGCGACGACCCAGGCGATGCCGGTGGTCATCAGCAGGGCGACGCCCGATATGGCGAGCAGGACGCGGAAGACGCCGTTCACCACGGCCTGTTCGCCGTCCGCGTGGAAGGCGACCACGAAGGTCCCCCGTGGAGTGCCGTCGCCGGTGCCGACATCGACCTTGGCCCAGCGGATCTCGCCCTCGGGCCGTCGCAGGGTCCCCGTGCTCTCCGAGGAGCCGGTGATCCTCCTCAGCGACGGGCGGTCCTTGTGGAGGGGCAGCTCGGTGGCTATCTCACGGTTCTGCCGGAGCGTCGAGGGGCCGGACCCCTCGGTGACGACGGCGAGCAGTTCCTCACCGGTGTCGGCGTACTGCCGCTGGAGATGTACCTCCAGCAGCCGCCGGGGCCCGGCGAAGGGGGTTCCGGTGTCGGGGTCCTTGCCGTGCTCGACGAAGTTCGCGAACTCCTGGGTCTCCTGTGCGAGCAGCGTGCTGATCCGGTGGTCCAGGTCACCCAGCAGGATGGAGCGCGTGGTGGTGGCGACCGCGGCGAGTGCCACGGTCATCACCACCAGCAGCCAGAGCAGGATGCGGACCCGGGCGGATATCCGGTGCCGGGCCGGCGGCGGCTCATCCGTCGTCGTTGCCGTCGTCGTTGGCGTCGGGGGTCCCGGAGGTGCTGTCGTCATCGGTGTCGTCGGCGTCATCGTCGTCGTTCGTGTCGGTGGCTGGCGGCTGCGGGACGACGACGTCGCTCGGCGGCGCCGTCGGGTCCGCGCTGCCCCGGCCCGGGTCGGCGCTGCTGTCCGGCCCCGGGACGGCGGTGCTGCCGGGGTCCGGGCTGCCCGACGGCGAGCCGCGGTCCAGCTCGACGCGGGCGGGCACGTCCGGCCGGGCAGGGCTGTCGGCCAGCGCATAGCTGGTCGCGGCTATGCCCAGCGGGATCGCGACGACGGCTGCCAGGGTGGCGATACGGTGCGAGAAGGCCATGCGCGGAGCCTGCCCGCCCGACCCGCGGGCCAGGATGAAGCCAAGATGAGGAAACCTTCATGCGGGCTCTCGCGGGCGGTCCTGGCTCATGCCCTCAACGTAGCCGCCCGGTCGCCGCCCCGATGCGGCACACTGGACGTTTGGCCGTTCGCACCCGGGCGGCCACCCCCCGCAGGAAAGGGCCGCCGCGCGTGACCGGACCCCTCATCGTCCAGAGCGACAAGACGCTGCTCCTCGAAGTCGACCACGAGCAGGCCGAGGCCTGCCGCCGTGTCATCGCGCCCTTCGCCGAGCTGGAGCGTGCCCCCGAGCACATCCACACCTACCGCGTGACCCCGCTCGGCCTGTGGAACGCCCGGGCCGCGGGGCACGACGCCGAGCAGGTCGTCGACGCGCTCGTGGAGTACTCGCGCTACCCCGTGCCGCACGCCCTCCTCGTCGACATCGCCGAGACGATGGCGCGGTACGGCCGTCTCACGCTGTCCAAGCACCCGGTCCACGGGCTGGTGCTGACGTCCAACGACCGGCCGGTGCTGGAGGAGATCCTCCGCTCGAAGAAGGTCCAGCCGCTCGTCGGGGCACGCCTGGACCCGGACACCGTGGCCGTGCACCCTTCCGAGCGCGGGCAGATCAAGCAGACGCTGCTGAAGCTGGGCTGGCCCGCCGAGGACCTCGCCGGTTACGTCGACGGCGAGGCGCACCCGATCGAGCTCGACCAGGACGGCTGGGCGCTGCGCCCGTACCAGAAGCAGGCCGTCGAGGGCTTCTGGCACGGCGGTTCCGGCGTCGTCGTGCTCCCCTGCGGTGCCGGAAAGACGCTGGTCGGGGCCGGTGCCATGGCCGAGGCCAAGGCGACCACGCTGATCCTGGTCACCAACACCGTCTCCGCCCGGCAGTGGAAGCACGAGCTGGTGAAGCGGACCTCGCTGACCGAGGAGGAGATCGGCGAGTACAGCGGCACACGCAAGGAGATCCGGCCGGTCACCATCGCCACGTACCAGGTGCTGACCACCCGCCGTAAGGGCGTCTACCCGCACCTGGAGCTGTTCGACTCCCGCGACTGGGGGCTCGTGATCTACGACGAGGTGCACCTGCTGCCCGCGCCCGTCTTCAAGTTCACCGCCGACCTCCAGGCCCGCCGGCGTCTCGGCCTCACCGCCACGCTGGTGCGCGAGGACGGGCGCGAGTCGGACGTCTTCTCGCTCATCGGGCCCAAGCGGTTCGACGCCCCGTGGAAGGAGATCGAGGCGCAGGGCTACATCGCGCCCGCCGACTGCGTCGAGGTCCGCGTGAACCTCACGGACTCGGAGCGCCTCGCCTACGCGACGGCCGAGGCCGAGGAGAAGTACCGGTTCTGCGCGACGACCGCGACGAAGCGGAAGGTCACCGAAGCGCTGGTACGCAAGCACCGGGGCGAGCAGACCCTCGTCATCGGGCAGTACATCGACCAGCTCGACGAGCTGGGCGAGCACCTGGACGCCCCGGTGATCAAGGGCGAGACCAGCAACGCGCAGCGGGAGAAGCTGTTCGGCGCGTTCCGCGAGGGCGAGATCAGCGTGCTGGTCGTGTCGAAGGTCGCGAACTTCTCGATCGACCTTCCGGAGGCGACGGTCGCCATCCAGGTGTCCGGGACGTTCGGTTCGCGCCAGGAGGAGGCGCAGCGGCTCGGCCGGGTGCTGCGGCCGAAGGCCGACGGGCACGAGGCCCGGTTCTACTCGGTGGTCGCCCGCGACACGATCGACCAGGACTTCGCGGCGCACCGCCAGCGGTTCCTGGCCGAGCAGGGGTACGCGTACCGGATCGTCGACGCGGACGAGCTGCTGACGGAGAGCTGACCGGGGCGGGGCGGAGCCCGCCGGGGCTCAGCGGTGGCGGCGGACGACGCCCGCCTCCTCCGCGTACTCGCCGAGGACGGCCACCCCGAACGCGGTGCGTGCGTAGACCGACACGGCGCGCACCGCGTTACCGACGCGGTGGCTCCGGGGGTGGCCGGTGGCCGCCGTCGCGCCGTGGGCGGGTCCGGTCCTGCGTGGGTTCAGATAAACGGTGCTCATGCATTCCATGGTGCTCCGTCCGCCCGCGCCCCGGCATCGGCCGCCGGGCCGAGGCCCGTGGAGGCAGGCGTCGCCCGGAAGTCGCATGCCGCCCCCTACGGGACGGACACGGGCACCGGCCCGTAATTCGTTCGCCGCCGGGCGCCGCGGTCGATACAATCGCCGGTCTGCCCGCCTCCCGCACCGTGGTACCGGCCCGCCCTTCGAGCGGCCGGCAGCCGGGGGAGCGCCGCCGACCGGACGGAAACCGGCCGACAACAGCCGCACGCGCCCCCCGCGTGCGCATCTCTGTGTGTACGTCCCCGAGCGGACCGGGCGGTCAGCCCTGTCCGCCGTCCTGCGTCGAAAAGCCGGAGGCAACACCGTGCCCGCGCACGAAGAGTCAAGCAATCCACTGGCCGGGGAGCGGGCGCACCTCGCCGCGTCCCGTGCCGCGCTGCGCGCCATGCGCGAGGACGTGAAGGCCCTCGACATCCGCGACGTCACCGCGAACTGGGTCAACGCCGCCGTCCTGCAGGCCCAGATCGACGACCGCATCAAGGCACTCGCCGACCTCTCCCACACCCCGCTGTTCTTCGGCCGCCTCGACTACCTGCACGTGGTCGGCGCCGAGAAGGCGGAGGGCTCATCAGGAGGGGTGGCGCGTAACGCCCCGGCAGAGGGTGGTGGTGGGCGACGGGAGGGAGAGCGGTTCTACATCGGGCGCCGCCACGTCCATGACGCACACGGCGACCCCATGGTCATCGACTGGCGCGCGCCGGTCTCCCAGCCGTTCTACCAGGCGTCCAGGAACAACCCGCTGGACGTCGCCCACCGCCGCCGTTTCGGCTACACCGGCGGTGAGCTGACCGCGTACGAGGACGAGCACCTCACCGACCCGGCGGAGCCCGAGCAGACCAGCAAGCTCCTCCAGGCGGAGATCGAGCGGCCCCGTGTGGGCCCGATGCGCGACATCGTGGCGACGATCCAGCCCGAGCAGGACGAGATCGTCCGAAGCGGGCTCGGCGGGACGGTCTGCGTCCAGGGAGGCCCCGGCACCGGGAAGACGGCCGTCGGCCTGCACCGTGTCGCCTACCTCCTGTACGCGCACCGCGAGCGCCTCGCCCGCACCGGCACCCTCGTCATCGGCCCGAACCGGTCGTTCCTCCACTACATCGAGCAGGTCCTCCCGGCGCTCGGCGAGCTGGAGGTGCAGCAGGCCACCGTCGAGGACCTGGTGGCGGCCCGCGTCGAGGTGCGCGGCACGGACGAGTCCGCCGCCGCCGTGATCAAGGGTGACGCGCGGATGGCGGAGGTCCTGCGGCGGGCGGTCCGCTCGCACGTCACCCCGCCGGTGGACGGGGTCGTGGTGGTGCGCGGCTCCCGCCGCTGGCGCGTCCCGGCCTACGAGATCGAGGAGATGGTCAACGAGTTGCTGGCCCGCGACATGCGGTACGGGGCCGCCCACGAGGCTCTTCCACAGCGCATCGCGCACGCCGTCCTCGTACGGATGGAGGAGGCGGGCGAGGCCCCCGACGACCGGGTGCAGAACGCGGTGGCCCGCAATCCGGCGGTGAAGGCGGCCGTGAAGGCGGTCTGGCCGGCCGTGGACCCGGCGAAGCTGGTGCTGCGGCTGCTGACCGACGCCGAGTTCCTGGCGGCGCACGCGGAGGGGATCCTCACCGGCGACGAGCAGAAGCGGGTCCTGGCGGCCAAGCCGGCCCGGAGCGTGAAGTCCGCGAAGTGGACGGCGGCGGACGCGGTGCTGATCGACGAGGCCGCAGACCTGGTGGCCCGGACGCACTCGCTGGGCCATGTCGTCATCGACGAGGCCCAGGACCTGTCCCCGATGCAGTACCGGGCGGTGGGCCGCCGCTGCTCGACCGGCTCGGCGACGGTGCTCGGCGACCTGGCACAGGGCACGACGCCGTGGTCGACGCGGAGCTGGGAGCAGGCGCTGTTCCATCTGGGCAAGGCGGACGCGGTGGTGGAGGAGCTCACGGCCGGCTTCCGTGTGCCGCGCGAGGTGATCGCGTACGCCTCACGGCTGCTCCCCGCGATCTCGCCGGGACTGGCCCCGGTGGAGTCGGTGCGTGAGACGCCCGGCTCCCTCGCGGTGCGTGCGGTGGAGACGGCCGGCGAGCTCGACCCCGCGGTGATCGCGGCGTGCGAGGAGTCGCTGCGGCACGAGGGCTCGATCGGCCTGATCGCCGCCGACGCCCGCATCCCGGCCCTGGCGGCGGCGCTCGGTGCGGCGGGCCACGCGTATCTCTCCCCGGGCGAGGAGACGACCGCCGCCTCCCGGCTGACCCTGGTGCCGGCCTCACTCGCCAAGGGGCTGGAGTACGACTACGTGGTGCTGGACGAACCGGCGGCCGTGGTCGACGGCGAACCCGACGAGCGCACGGGCCTGCGCCGCCTGTACGTGGCCCTGACCCGCGCGGTGTCGGGCCTGGTCGTGCTGCACGCGGCGGAGCTGCCGGAGCAACTGGGCTAGACGGGACCGGACCGGCCGGCGCAGGGGAAGGTCGGCACACGCGGTGCAGGCCGGCTCAGGTCAAGCGGTCACCACCACCGTGGTGGCGACGGTGACCGCCACCATCGCCGCCTGCATTTCGCGGATCGCCGTGCGGACGCCATCGCCCGCCCACTGGCCGTCCGCGATCTTCTCCATGCGCGGTCTCACCTCCCGCGCCGGCACCTCGGGGAACGCGAGCCGGTGCAGCTTGGCGGCGTGGATCAGGGCGACGAGGCCGGCCGTGCGGTCGTCCGGATCCGTGCCGCGCAGCACCACCGAGGCCAGGCGCTCACGCAGCTCCGCCTCTGTCGCCCCGTCTGCCTCGGGATAGCGGCGCACCGGGAAGACGCCGAGCACCTTGCGCCGCTCCTCGCTCACGAGCCCACGTGCCCGCAGGCTCTGTATCGTCGCCTCGACCGCCTTGCCGTGGTCCCTCGCCAGCCAGTCCGTCACCTTGGGCGGCTTGCTCTTCTTGGCCGCCCAGGCGTCGATCAGACCGAGCCGCTCGTCGAGCAGGGCGACACCGGTGGGCGTGCGGTCGGTCACCGACAACCGGCCTCGGTCCACCGAAAGCCGCCCCGCCAGGAAGAGTTCGAGCAGTATGCCACCCGCGACGGCCCATCCGGCGGCCTGCCGGTCCTTGGCCGCCCCGGACTCGTCGTCCAGAGACAGCAGCATGATCTCTTCGCTCAGCGTGACCGACATGGTGTCACTCCCCGTTCATTCGCTTACTCCTAGTGACGAACGGGAGCGGCAATCAGTTCCCGGCCACCAGATGTCCGTAACTACCGGGCTTCCGAGGGAAGTTGGAGCAGTCGCTGTACGAAGCGTTTACAGACCACCAGGTGCGCGCTACGTTTTTGGGAGCGCTCCCACAGACCTCGCACTCTCCTTCATCCCCCCAGAGGAGATCAACCTCATGGCCATGCGAACCATCTTCCGGAGAACGTCCCCGCTGCGCGCGCCCCGCGTGCTGAGCATCCTGGGAGCGGGCCTGCTGGGCCTCACCCTGGCCGGTCTGCCCTCCCCCGCGTCCGCTCACGGTGTCGCCATGGATCCGGGCTCGCGCAGCTATCTGTGCTACAAGGACATGATCGCGAGCGGCAACCAGATGCCGTCCAACCCCGCCTGTGCCGCCGCGGTCGCGGCGACCGGCACAACTCCGCTGTACAACTGGTTCGGCGTCCTGGACTCCAACGGCGGCGGGAAGACCGAGGGTTACATCCCGGACGGCGAGCTCTGCAGCGGCGGCCACAACGGCCCGTACAACTTCTCGTCGTACAACGCGGCGCGCAGCGACTGGCCGACGACCCATCTCACGGCGGGCACCACCGCCCAGGTGAAGTACAGCAACTGGGCGGCCCACCCGGGCAAGTTCAACGTCTACATCACCAACGACGGCTGGTCGCCGAGCCAGCCACTGGCGTGGGACGACCTGACGCTCACCCAGACCGTGACCAACCCGCCGCAGGCGGGTGGCGCGGGCTCGGACGGAGGTAACTACTACTGGAACCTCCAGCTCCCGCAGGGCAAGACCGGCAAGCACATGCTCTTCATCCAGTGGATCCGCTCGGACAGCCAGGAGAACTTCTACTCCTGCTCCGACATCGTCTTCGACGGCGGCAACGGCGAGGTCACCGGCATGAAGGGCAGCGGGATGTCGGCGGCCGACCTGGCGGCAGCCGAGAAGAAGGCCGGGATCAAGCCGGCACAGGTCCACGCGGAGCACGCCGGGCACGCGGCGGCAGCCGGTGAGGCCGAGCTCGCGGCCTCCGCCCAGGACTCCTCGGCCGGTTACCTGCCCGTCGCGACGGCGGTCTCACTGACCGGCGCCGCCCTGATCTTCGCCGCAGGAGCGGTGGCCCAGAGCCGGCGCCGCCGACAGGCCGGACAGGACTGACGGCGCGGGACAGTTCGTGGCCCCGGCCCGGTGATCACCGGGCCGGGGCCATGAGGCGCCCCCGCATCACCCGTCCAGCGCGTCGCGCCACTCACGTACCGCCGCCTCGTCGACCGGACCGCTCCAGCCGCCCGGACGTGCCGCGCCCCCGATGTGGAAGGCCCCGATGCCCGCGGCGCGCAGACGCGGCACGTGGTCGAGGCGCAGGCCGCCGCCCACCATGATCTGCGGCTCGTAGCCGGGCAGGTTCGCGCGCCCCGCCTCCGCCAGCAGGACGTCCATGCCCGCGTCGACCCCGCTCGGCGAGCCCGCCGTGAGATACGTGTCGAGACCCGGCATGTCGGCGAGGTGTTTGCGCAGGACGTCGCGGTCGGCCGCGCGGTCGATGGCGCGGTGGAAGGTCCACGGGCAGCTGTTCAGCTCGGCGACGAGCCGCTCGACGGCCACCAGGTCGGCGTGGCCGTCCTGGTCGAGGAAGCCCAGGACGAACTCCTCCGCCCCCGCGGCGCGCATCGCGCGGGCCTTCTCCACGAGGACGCCGATGTCACCGGCGGCGAACCCGTCAGCGGCCCTGAGCATGACCCGGAGCGGGATGTCGACGGCGGACCGGATGCTCTCGAAGACCCTGACCGGGGGCGTCAGGCCGTCGGCCGCCATGTCGGTGACCAGTTCGAGGCGGTCCGCACCGCCCGCCTGCGCCGCGACCGCGTCCTCCGCGTCGAGAGCGATCACCTCCAGGACTGCACGGTTGCTCATGGTGTTCCATTCACTCGGAGCGGCTGTGGACTACAGGTCTAGTCCAATAACCAGACTACGGGTCGGCCACCCCGGGCGCAGCTCTCCATGTGAACGCGTACGTGAAGAAACGCGAGACCGCGGCGGCGTCCGCTGAGCGGACGCGCGCCGCGGCCTCGACGGTCACGGGACGGGCGGTCAGGGCTGGAGCGGCATCGACCAGCAGTTGGAGGACGTGCTCCTGCCGGAGAGACGGTCGGTCAGCCAGGAGATGGCGGCGCTCTGGTCGGTGAGGAGCGGGGCGAGGTGGTTGGTCATGATCTTGTCGCCGAGGTTGGGCAGATGGACGGCCTCATACGTCACCTTGCCGCCCTTGCGGCACCAGTCCACCGCGAGCTGCCTGGCCTGCTTGTGGGGGACTATGTCGTCCTGCACACCGGTCGCCAGCCGCACCGGAGCGGTCGGCTTCAGGTTGCCGAGGCGCTGCTGGGCGAGACTCGCCTGGAGCTTCGGTTCGGCAGCGATGACGTCGGCGAGCGACTTGCCGTTCGCGGTCCACTTCTTGCTGTTGGCGAAGCCGTAGCCGAAGATCGCGTCGCCCACGCACATGGTGGAGGTGTCCTTCAGCGCGGCCTTGCCGACGTCGTTCGTGTTCGCGTCGACGATCGCCTTCAGGGACGGGTCGGACTGGGCGAAGCCGTTGATCGACCAGCCGAGCGCACCGGCCAGGGCGCTGCCGTCGATGCCCTTCATGACCTCGGTGAGGTCGGCGGGCGGGGCTCCCGCGTAGGTGCCCGCCAGATTGACGTCGGGGGCGTACGTGGACTGCAGTTCCGCGGCCGCGGCGCTGGCCCCTCCGCCCTGGCTGTAGCCGTAGAGACCGACCCGGGAGGCGGAGTCGACGGAGGCGCCTTCGACCGAGCGCGCCGCACGGGCCGCATCCAGGAGCGCGTGCCCCTCGTCGACCCGGTTGACGTAGGTGTGGAGCCGGTCGGTGGCGCCGAGGCCGGCGTAGTCGGTGACGACGACGGCCGCACCGGCGGCGAGGAAGCGGTAGACCGCGATGTTGTCGTAGCCGATGGACACCGTGCCCTCGCCGATGGTCAGCGGGTGCTGGAGCGACAACGAGGGGGCGCACTGGTCGCCCTGACCCATGGTTCCCGAGGCCAGCGCCACCAGGGGGCGCGGGCCGTCGCCCTTCCACGCGGCGGCCGGTTCGATGTACGCGCCGGTGACGGCGACGGGCCCGCCACCCGCGTCGGTGGACTTGTACATCAGCCGGGTCGCGGTGCCGGGCAGCTGTCGGCCGTCAAGGCCGGGCAGGCTCAGTCCGAGCGGCAGGGGTTCCGTACGGACGAGGGACCCGTCGGCGGCGGGCAGCTGCGCCGGCGGGTCGTAGAAGGCGGGGATGGTCACACCCCGGGAGACCACCGACTCCGGTGACCCGGCGGATCCGGTGGCGGAGGCCGGTACGGCCACCGCGCCGAGGCACGCGGCGGCGGCCACCGAGGCGGCCAGCAGACGTCCCGTGCGGCGTCCCTGCCGACGGGGGTCCGGGAGGTGGGGGGTGTTCACTGTCGAGCTCGAACGGGTGGTCTTGCGCGGACTCACGGCTCACTCCTCGCTCTGCTCCTATGAAGGTGAGCGCAAGCTAGCACTCAGGCGTTACCTGAGGTAACTCATCGGTAAGTTACGCTTCGGTAACGTAAGGGAACCCCAGCGCCCGCAGGGCCGCCGCACGGCCCCCTCACACCCGCACGAACCGCACAGGCGTCCCCGGGACCGCCTGCGCCGCCCCCGCCAGCGCGGCCTCGTCGACCACGCCCACGACCGGATAGCCGCCCGTCGTCGGATGATCGTGGAGGAACACCACCGGGAGTCCGTCCGGCGGGACCTGGACCGCCCCCAGCACCATTCCCTCACTGGGCAGCTCGCCGTCCCGGGCGCGCCGCAGGGCCGGGCCCTCCGTACGCAGCCCGATGCGGTTGCTCCGCTCCGAGACCCGGTAGGCGGCAGTGGTGAGCGTGCGCAGGGCCGCCCCGGTGAACCAGTCGTCGCGCGGGCCCGGATACAGCGGCAGCACCAGCTCGGCCGGTACGCCCGGCCAGGGCACGGTGTCCACGCACGGGGCGCCGCCGCCCGTACGGCCCAGCGGCAGGACGTCACCCTCGCGCAGGACCGGCGGGCCGAGCCCCGAGAGCAGGTCGGCGGATCTGCTGCCGAGCACCGGTTCGGGCACCAGGCCGCCCGCGAAAGCCAGGTAGCCGCGCAGCCCGTGGAGCGCCGGCCCGGCCTCCAGCACCGCGCCCGGGGGCACCCGCACGGGCGCTCCCCAGGCGACCGGGCGCCCGTCCACCGCGACCCGGCACCCCGCCCCGCCGACGACGGCGAGCACCGGCCGGGCTCCGGTCACCCGGACCGCGCACCCCGTGAGCGTGGTCTCCAGGACCGCCGCATCGGGTGCGTTGCCCACGAGCCGGTTGGCCAGCCGCCGGGCGGGCCCGTCCAGCGCCCCCGCCCGGGGCACGCCGAGGTGGGCCCAGCCGGTACGGCCCTCGTCCTGCACGGTGGTCAGGGCACCGGCCCGGACCACTTCGAGCCCCGCGCTCACCCGCACACCCCCATCGGCACGAAGCGCACCCGGGCCCCCGGCCCGAGCAGCGCCGCCGGCTCGCGGGCCGGGTCCCAGAGGTCGGCCGGCCCGACCATCCGGCCGATGAGCTGCCAGCCGCCGGGCGACTCGCGCGGATAAACCCCGGTGTACGGCCCTGCGAGTGCCAGCGCCCCTGCCGGCACCCTGGTCCGGGGCGTGGACCTGCGCGGCACGCTCAAGTGCCCCGGCAGGCCCGTGAGATATCCGAAGCCGGGCGCGAAACCGCAGAAGGCCACCCGGAACTCCGTACGGGCATGGATGCGCGGCACCTCATCGACGGCGACGGCCCACGCCTCGGCCACATCGGCGAGATCCGGGCCGTCGTAGACGACGCGTATCTCGACGGCCTCCCCCGACCCCCGGGCCGGCGGCGGCACGCTCCACGACCGCAGTCGCCCCGCGAGCGTGCGGTCCTCCACCCCGTCGAGCAGCACCGTCCGAGCGCCGGGGACGATCTCGCGTACGGAGGGAAGCTCCCCGGCAGCCCGCCGGCGGAGCAACTCCGCGTGGAATGCCTCAGCGTCCTCGCCGGAGGCCAGCTCCACGAGCAGGGCGCGGGGCCCCGCCTCCAGGACCCGGACGCCGCTCATGCGCACGCCCGCACCGGGACGCCCGCTCATGCGATCACCCGCATCCGGACGTCCGCTCACGTGAACGCCCTTATGTGGACACCCGCTTGTTCCAGAGCAGCCCGGACCCGCCGGGCGAGCACCGCGGCGCCGGGGGGGTCCCCGTGGACGCAGAGCGACCGGGCCGCGACGGCTATCCGGGCGCCGTCCACCCCGGTCACGGCCCCCTCGACGGCCATGCCGACACTGCGGCGTACGACCTCGTCGGCGTCGTGCACCACGGCGCCCGCCTCGCCCCGCGGCACGAGCGTGCCCTGCGGGGTGTACGCGCGGTCGGCGAAGGCCTCCTCCACGGCGGTCAGACCCGCCGCCTCCGCATGGGCGAGCAGCCGCGAACCGGGCAGCCCGAGCACCGCGGGGCGGCCGCCGGCGAGCAGTACGCCCGCGACGACGGCGGCGGCCTGCTCGTCGTCCCGGACGACGCGGTTGTAGAGGGCGCCGTGCGGTTTCACGTACGCCACCGTGGAACCGGCAGCCTCCGCGAAGACCCGCAGGGCACCGATCTGGTAGGCGGTCTCGGCGGTCAGCTCGGCCGCCGGTACGTCCATGGCGCGCCGCCCGAATCCGGCCAGGTCGCGGTAGGAGACCTGCGCCCCGATGCGTACGCCCCGCTCCGCCGCCGTGTCGCAGACCCGCCGCATCACGGAGGCGTCGCCCGCGTGGAAGCCGCAGGCCACGTTTGCGCTGGTGACACAGGTCAGCAGCGCCTCGTCCTCGGTGAGGGTCCAGCGCCCGAAGCCTTCACCCAGGTCCGCGTTGAGGTCCATCAGCCGCGCCGGGCGCGTCGCACTCGTCAGATCCGTCACGGGCGCACGCTAGCGATTGTTCAACAATCCGACAAGAGTCCGCCCGCCGCCCGGGACACTCGTACGGTTCACTGAGCATGCGCACAGCTGACGGAACACCAGGCAGGGGACGGGCATGGCGGGGAGAGCGGACGGCGGAGAGGCCGGCGGCACACCGGATCTCTCGGAACTGACGACGCACAGCGCCTCCCTGGAGCGGTCCGGTACGGCCGAGCGGGTCGCCGCCGTCCTGCGGGACCGGATCACCGAGGGCTACTTCCCGCCGGGCAGCCGCCTGTCCGAGGAGAGCATCAGCGGCGCCCTGGCCGTGTCCCGCAACACACTGCGCGAGGCGTTCCGCCTGCTGTCGCACGAACGCCTGCTGGAGCACCACCTCAACCGGGGCGTCTTCGTCCGCGTCCTGGCCGTGGACGACCTGGTCGACATCTACCGGGTGCGGCTCCTCGTCGAGTGCGCGGCCCTGCGGACCCTGGGCAAGCCCCCGTTCGACCTCGCGGCGGTCGAGGCGGCGGTGTCGGCGGGCGAGCGGGCCGCGCTCCGGGACGACTGGCCCGCCTGCTCAACCGCCAACATCCGTTTCCACCAGGCGCTGGCCGGCCTGGCGAACAGCCCCCGCACCGACGAACTGATGCGCAACGTCCTCGCCGAACTGCGGCTCGCCTTCCACGTGATGGCCGACCCCCGCCGCTTCCACGAGCCCTACCTCACCCGCAACCGAGAGATCGCGGACAGACTGGCCGAGGGGGACGCGGCCGGTGCCGAGCGGACGCTCGCCTTCTACCTGGAGGACTCCCGACGCCAACTGGCGGAGGCGTACGCACAACGGCTCACGGAGCGGTAGCCCAGGTCGTTCCACGATCCATCCCCCGCTCCTCCACTCCACTGAGCGGCGCGCCCGCCGACCGGAGACGGGACCGGGCGGCGGGCGTGCGCGCGGGGCGTACGTCCTACCCTCGGCGTATGAGCGACAGCGCCCCCGGCACATCCGACAGCGGCACCTCCGAAAGCCCGCACACCGGCGGCGCCCTCCGTGGCCGCTGGCGCGAGGCCCTGCTCTCCGCACGGGGCGGGTCGGGCCACGGGCCCGACCCGGACCCGTACGCCGACGCCCTCCTCGCACGCTGGGCCGAACCCCAGCGGCGCTACCACACCACCGCCCACCTGACGCAGGTCCTGGACCGCGTCGACACGCTGGCCGGGCACGCCTCGGACCCGGACCTGGTGCGCCTCGCCGTCTGGTTCCACGACGCCGTCTACCGCCCCGACCGCTCCGAGAACGAGGAGCGCAGCGCGGCGCTCGCCGAACGCGCCCTGCCCGAGGCCGGTGTCCCCGACGCGGCGACGGCCGAGGTCGCCCGGCTGGTCCGGCTCACCGTCACCCACGACCCGGCGGACGGCGACACCAACGGCGAGGTGCTGTGCGACGCGGATCTCGCGATCCTGGCGGCAGGCCCCAAGGAGTACGCGGCGTACGCGGCGCAGGTGCGCGAGGAGTACGGCTTCGTCCCCGACGATGCCTTCCGCGAGGGGCGCGCCGCCGTCCTGCGGCAGCTGCTTGAGCTGCCCCGGCTGTTCCGTACGCCGCACGGGGCGGCGGAATGGGAGCCGAGGGCCCGGCAGAACCTGATGACGGAACTGGAGCTGCTCACACACTGAGCTGCTCACCGACTGAGCTGCTCACCGACTGAGACGGGGGAATGTCAGGGACGAAAGCACTGTTGGCCACTGTCATGCCCGACTCTGCTTCCAGCCGTCCCCGTATGCCGATGGCCGTCTACATCCTCGGCCTCTCGGTCTTCGCCCTCGGCACCAGTGAGTTCATGCTGTCCGGGCTGCTGCCGCCCATCGCCGACGACATGGACGTGTCCATCCCCAAGGCCGGACTCCTCATATCCGCCTTCGCGATCGGCATGGTGGTCGGCGCCCCGCTGCTGGCCGTCGCCACGCTGCGGCTGCCGCGCCGCACGACCCTCATCGCGCTGATCTCCGTCTTCGGGCTGGGCCAGGTCGCGGGTGCGCTGGCGCCGACGTACGAGGTGCTGTTCGTCTCACGGGTGGTGAGTGCGCTGGCGTGCGCCGGTTTCTGGGCCGTCGGCGCCGCGGTCGCCATCGCGATGGTGCCGGTGAACTCACGGGCCAGGGCGATGGCCGTGATGATCGGCGGGCTGTCGATCGCCAACGTGCTGGGGGTGCCGCTGGGCGCGTTCCTCGGGGAGAGCTTCGGCTGGCGCTCGGCGTTCTGGGCGGTGGGCGCGGCGTCCGCCGTCGCGCTCGTCGGCGTCGTCACACGCATCCCGCGCATCCCGCTGCCGGACGAGAAGCCGCAGCTCAAGCGGGAGGTCGCGATCTACAAGGACCGCCAGGTGTGGCTGTCCATCGTGATCACGGCCCTCGCGGCCGGCGGCGTGTTCTGCGCGTTCAGCTACCTCGCCCCCCTGCTGACGGACGTCGCGGGGCTGAGCTCGGGCTGGGTGCCGTGGGTGCTCGCGCTGTTCGGCGCCGGCGCGCTGATCGGTACGACGATCGGCGGCCGCGTCGCGGACGCGCACCTCTTCGGGGTGCTGCTGAGCGGTATCAGCGCCTCGACGGTCTTCCTGGTGGCACTGGCCCTGTTCGCGTCGAACCAGGTCGCCGTGATCGTCCTGGCGTTCCTGCTCGGGCTGTCCGCGTTCTACACGGCTCCGGCGCTGAACGCCCGGATGTTCAACGTCGCCGGTGTCGCCCCGACGCTGGCGGGTGCGACGACCACGGCCGCGTTCAACCTGGGCAACACGAGCGGTCCGTGGCTGGGCGGTGCGGTGATCGACGCGGACTTCGGCTTCCGGGCCACGGCCTGGGCGGGCGCCGCGATGCTGGTGCTCGGCCTGGCGGCCGTGACGGTCTCGCTGCGGCTGCGCGGGGGCGGTACACCGTCCCGCCGGATCGCGGGCGCCCCGGCGCACGCCGGCCCGGAGCAGTCCGGCTCGCAGCACGCCGAACCGGAGCGGGGCGCCCCCTCGGCCTGCGCGGTCATCCCGGAGCAGGGCGCCCCTTCGGGCGCCGCAGCCCCGCGTCGGTGAGCCGGCGCACGATCTCCTTCGACCCGACCTCCCGCGCCCCGGCACGCACCGCGTCGGCGTAATGCGCCTCGGGCACGTCGTAGTGGTCGCGCTCGAAGGCGCGGGGCGGGCAGCCGATCGAGGCGGCGAAGGCGTGCAGTTCCTCGAACGAGACATCGCTGACCAGGTGCGACCACAGGCGGCCGTGCCCCGGCCAGGTCGGCGGGTCGATGTAGACGGTCACCGGCCGGTCACCGGCCGAGCGCCTCGGCGAGCGACCCCACCCGCGCGACGGCCACCGTCGCCTTCGTGCAGACCCAGTGCGGGTCGGGGCCGAGCTCCGGCTCGACGTCCAGGGCGTGCGGTCCTTCGTCCGTGCACACCGGGCACAGCGGCCAACGCCCATGCCGCTCCAGGAGAGCGTCCTGCACGTCCTGCGCGACGAGCCCCGTGACGAAGGACACGCCCTCGGGCCACTGCTCGACCCACCACCGCCGGTGGACGATCGCGTCCTCGACCATCGAGACGATCCCGGCCTCGGCCACATCGCCCGCGACGAGGTCGGCCATCACCAGCGCCCGCGCGGTATGCAGCTCCTGTTCAAGGCTGTTCAACTCCATCCCCCCATTCTCCTCCCCCGCCCGGGCCGCCTCCCTCGGTCGGTGGGAAGTTGCGGACAGCGGAAACAGGCATATCGCCCACTTTTCTGTCCGTAACGTCCCAATGACCGAGGGGGGATTGACGGGGCGGGGGGTTGGAAATAACTTTCAAGGGTGACCAATGACGTGAAGGAAAGTTTCAACCCGGACTCGCCGCCCGCCCCCGCGGCTCTCGCGGCCAAGGTGCGGACCCTGGCTCCGTCCATGACCCGTTCCATGCAGCGGGTGGCCGAAGCGGTCGCGCACGACCCCGCCGGGTGTGCCGCTCTCACCGTCACCGGTCTCGCCGAGCTCACCGGCACCAGTGAGGCGACCGTCGTCCGCACGGCCCGCCTCCTCGGCTACCCGGGCTACCGGGACCTCCGTCTCGCGCTCGCCGGCCTCGCCGCCCATCAGCAGTCGGGCCGGGCGCCCGCCGTCACGGCCGACATCGCGGTCGACGACTCCATCGCGGACGTCGTCACCAAGCTCGCCTACGACGAGCAGCAGACCCTGGCCGACACGGCCGCCGGTCTCGACACCGTACAGCTCGGGGCCGCCGTGGCGGCGGCAGCGACCGCGCGGCGCATCGACATCTACGGCGTCGGGGCGTCCTCCCTCGTCGGCCAGGACCTGGCGCAGAAGCTGCTCCGGATCGGCCTGATAGCCCACGCCCACATGGACCCGCACCTCGCCGTGACCAACGCCGTGCAGCTGCGCCCCGGCGACGTGGCCATCGCGATCACCCACTCCGGCTCCACGGGTGACGTCATAGAGCCGCTCCGGGTCGCCTTCGACCGGGGCGCGACGACGGTCGCGATCACCGGCCGCCCGGACGGGCCCGTCTCGCAGTACGCGGACCACGTCCTGACCACGTCCACCGCGCGGGAGAGCGAGCTGCGGCCCGCCGCCATGTCGAGCCGCACCAGCCAGCTCCTCGTCGTCGACTGCCTGTTCATAGGGGTCGCCCAGCGGACGTACGAGACGGCGGCGCCCGCACTGTCCGCCTCGTACGAGGCGCTCGCCCACCGCCACACACCGCGCAGCCGCTGACCCCGGCGACGCCCGCGACCCGCACCGCACCACCCCCACGCACCGTACGAGTACGGGAACGAGAAAGCAGAGCGCTGTCCATGACCTCCACCACCGACGCGAACGCGGACGCCCCCGTCCCCGACGGCTACGGCGAACTGCGCGCCCAGCTCGCCACCCTCACCACGGAGGCGTTCCGGCCGGAGCTCGCCGAGATCGACCAGCTGCCGACGCAGGAGATAGCCCGCATCATGAACGGCGAGGACAGCACCGTCCCCGCCGCCGTGGCCGAGAAGCTGCCGCAGATCGCCGCCGCGATCGACGCCACCGCCGAGCGCATGGCGCGCGGCGGCCGGCTGATCTACGCGGGCGCCGGCACCGCCGGCCGTCTCGGTGTGCTCGACGCCAGCGAGTGCCCGCCCACCTTCAACACCGACCCGTCCGAGGTCCTCGGCCTGATCGCGGGCGGCCCCTCCGCCATGGTCAAGGCCGTCGAGGGCGCCGAGGACAGCAAGGAACTGGCCGCCGACGACCTCGACGGCCTGGGCCTCACCCCCGACGACACGGTGGTCGGGATCTCCGCCTCCGGCCGCACGCCGTACGCCATCGGCGCCGTCGAGCACGCCCGCTCCAGGGGTGCGCTCACCCTCGGCCTCTCGTGCAACGCGGACTCCGCACTCGCCGCGGCCGCCGAACACGGCCTGGAGATCGTCGTCGGTCCCGAGCTGCTCACCGGCTCGACCCGTCTCAAGGCGGGCACGGCGCAGAAGCTCGTCCTCAACATGCTGTCGACGATCACGATGATCCGGCTCGGCAAGACGTACGGGAACCTGATGGTCGACGTGCGCGCTTCCAACGAGAAGCTGCGCGCCCGCTCCCGCCGGATCGTCTCCCTCGCCACCGGCGCCGGTGACCAGGAGATCGAGGCGGCGCTCGCCGCCACCGACGGCGAGGTGAAGAACGCCATCCTCACCATCCTCGGCGGGGTCGACGGACCTACCGCCGCCACACTCCTGGCCGAGTCCGACGGCCACCTCCGCGCCGCCCTCGCGGCCGTCCGCACCACCTGACGCACCACACCCCCGCACAGCAAGGCACCACGCACCATGGCTACTGAAGACAAGAACCGCGCCACTGCCGCCGCGATCCTGCCGCTCGTCGGTGGCGCTGCGAACGTCAGCTCGATCGCCCACTGCATGACCCGGCTCCGGCTGGGCCTGCACGACCGCTCCCTCGTCGACGACGAGGCCCTCAAGGCGGTCCCCGCAGTGATGGGCGTGGTCGAGGACGACACCTACCAGATCGTCCTCGGCCCGGGCACCGTCGCCCGGGTCACCCCCGAGTTCGAGCAACTGGTCGAGGAGGGGCGGGCGTCAGAGGCCCCCGCCCCCGTCCGCACGGCGGAGGAGCTGGCCGACAAGGGCGCGGCCCTCAAGGCGCAGCGGAAGACGAAGAACGCCACCCCGTTCAAGCTGTTCCTGCGCAAGATCGCGAACATCTTCGTTCCGCTGATCCCCGCCCTGATCGGCTGCGGCATCATCGCCGGGCTCAACGGCCTGCTGGTGAACCTCGGCTGGCTGCCCTCGGTCACCCCCGCCCTGGCGGCGATGGCCTCCGGCTTCATGGCGCTGATCGCGGTCTTCGTCGGCTACAACACGGCGAAGGAGTTCGGCGGCACGCCGATCCTCGGTGGCGCGGTCGCGGCGATCATCGTCTTCCCCGGCGTCGCGAACATCGACGCCTTCGGCCAGACCCTCTCCCCCGGCCAGGGCGGCGTCCTCGGCGCCCTCGGCGCGGCGGTCCTCGCGGTCCACGTCGAGAAGTGGTGCCGCCGCTGGGTGCCCGAAGCACTGGACGTCCTGGTCACGCCGACGCTCACGGTGCTGATCTCCGGCCTCGTCACGATCTTCGGTCTGATGTACGTCGCCGGTGAGGTGTCCACCGCCATCGGCACGTTCGCGGACTGGCTGCTCTCCACCGGCGGCGCGGGGGCGGGCTTCCTGCTCGGCGGCTTCTTCCTGCCACTGGTGATGCTGGGCCTGCACCAGGCCCTGATCCCGATCCACACCACGCTGATCGAACAGCAGGGCTTCACGGTGCTGCTCCCGATCCTCGCGATGGCCGGAGCCGGCCAGGTCGGCGCGGCGGCGGCCGTGTACCTCCGTCTCCCGCGGAACGAGTCGATCCGCAAGACCATCAGGTCCGCCATGCCCGCAGGGCTGCTGGGCGTGGGCGAGCCCCTGATCTACGGCGTCTCCCTCCCGCTGGGCCGCCCGTTCATCACCGCGTGTGTGGGCGGCGCCTTCGGCGGCGGCTTCGTGGGCCTGTTCAACCAGCTCGGCGACTCGGTCGGCTCGACGGCCATCGGCCCGTCCGGCTGGGCCCTGTTCCCGCTCCTGGACGGCAACCACGGCCTCGGCTCCACGATCGCGATCTACGGGGGCGGTCTGCTCGTCGGATACGTCGCGGGGTTCGTCGCCACGTACTTCTTCGGCTTCAGCAAGTCCCTGCTGGCGGAGTTCAACGTCTCCCAGGAGCCTGCCCCCTCCACGGTCGCTGCCACCGGTCCGGCCTCCCCCTCGGGCGACACCGCGGCGAAGGAACCCGCCGGAGTCTGACCGCACGCCGCTCGCGGGTCCGCCGGCCCGCGAGCGGTCACGGGGAGCCCCGATAAGTTTCCGTGCGAACACGTGTGTGTAGGAAATGCATTGCCGGGCACAAGCTGCTCCGGAGGTTGATAACAATGGTTCCCCTGCTTCTTGTTCTTCTGCTCGCCCTGATCCTTTTCGGTGCCGGTTTCGCACTCAAGGCACTGTGGTGGATCGCGGTGATCGTGCTCGTGGTCTGGCTGATCGGATTCTTCGTACGCCCGGCGGCCGGCGGCGGTAAGCGCGGCCGGTGGTACCGCTGGTAGAACATCCCGACCAGCACTGATGCGGGTGGCTCAGGACCTGATGGTCTTGAGCCACCCGCATTTTTAACGTGTTATCGCGATTCCATGGGTGTGGGCCGGAAAAGTAGGGGCAGCCGAATTACCGAGCGGCACTCATCGTCATCTCGATGAGAATCGCCGTGCCGAATGAACCGTCGAGGAAGGAGCCGAAAGATGAGCGACAACCTGTGGGGCTACCAGCCTACGAGCGGTCACACCGCGGGCGCCGACCTGACCGGATTCTCGGTCGAGGCGACGGACGGAAGCATCGGCAAGGTCGACAAGCACTCCGACGACGTGGGCTCCGCCTACCTCGTCGTCGACACCGGTGTCTGGATCTTCGGCAAGGAAGTCCTGCTCCCGGCAGGCACGGTCAGGGGGATCGACACCGAGCACAAGAAGATATTCGTCGACCTGACCAAGGACCAGATCAAGGACTCCCCGGAGTTCGACAAGCACAAGCACGCGGACGACCCGGGCTATCACGCCCAGGTCGGTGGCTACTACGACAGCTACCGGCTCGGGTGACACCGAAGCACCACGCGCAGCGGCGGGGCCGGCTCCTCATACGGAGCCGGCCCCGCTGTCGCGGTGCGCGAGGCGCCGACGGGGCCCTCCCTCCGCAGGACGGGCGCACGGGGGCCGTTCAGACCGGGAAATCCGCTGTCAGCAGGGTGACGTCGAAGGGCCCGGGCAACGAGAGCGGCTTCCCGAAGGCCACGGGGTCGGAGTGCTTGTACGTCCCGTCCTCGTTCGGCTCCGTGAACAGCGTGGACATCGCCCCGCGCGTGTCGAACCGGTCGATCAGCAGGTACATCGGGACACCCGCCCGCGCATAGGCGCGGTACTTCTTCGTCCTGTCCTCCCGGGCGTTCCCTCTGGAGGTGATCTCGACGACCAGCAGCGCTTCCGATGCGTCCATGGGGTCGCTGGTCTCAGGGTCTGCGGCAGCGATCAGCTCCGTCGGCATCACGACGAGGTCAGGGACGTAGAGCTTGTCGAGAGGCGCCACGTGCACACCGAGCGTCTGGTAGATCTCCAGTTCCTCGGGGAGGTTCGTATAGAGCCTGCGCTGCACCTTCGCGGCGATGCCGTTGTGGTGCGCATGAGGCGGCGGTACCAAGACGATCTGCCCTTCGTCGATCTCGGCGCGCCACCCCTCGGGCACGTCCAGTTCCTGCCATGTCCGCAGCAGGTAGTCCCACGGACGGCCCTCGGAGCCCTGATCGCTTTCGACCATCGCAGCGGTCATCGCAGGTCCCTTCTCCTGTGGCCCGACTACGTGGGAGCGTAGATCGACGTGTCTGCGGCGGTCCGCCGCTCCCACCAGCGTCCCACGATCGTGTGAAGCGCGCACCGACCTCACAGCAGGTGTCACACCGCTCATCGCGGCAGCTGCCCCTCCCGGTTGATCTCCCTCACCCGGGCCCGGAGCACGAGCCCCGGCGGAGCCGGCCGGACGGCGTCCGGCGGGCAGTCCCACTCCGCGCCGCCGCCCGGCGGACGCAGCTGCACATACGGCCCGACGCGGCCCATCACCCGGCCCACCCGGCCGTCACGGCCGTCGACCGCGAACGTCCCGGGCTCCGGCAGACAGGGCTCCAGTCCTTCAACTGTCATGAGCGTCCTTCGCTTCGAGTCGTTCACTCAGCCGCAGCGCCGTCTCGATCGAGCACCGGCCGAGGTCCACGAGCGGCGCCGGCTCGTCACCCGCGCACGACACCGGGTCGATCCGCAGCGACGGCAGCTTCACGCCGACCCCCGCGAGCCCGGCCCGCAGCCGCGCCACCGCGTCCTCCGCCGCCCGCACTCTGCCCGCTGCCTCTTTGCGCCGTTCCGTAGCCGTCATCATGATCTTCCCCATTTCCACGCTGCGTAGTTGCTATGCATACTCAGCGTTGCCAATTCCTCGCTGGCGTGGAAGGGGTGCGGTTCCAACACCCTCACGTGTGCCACAGGGAGTCGTCTTGCCCGGACCGAAGAAGCTCGACCCGTCCTCCTCGCCCCGGGCCCTCCTGGGCGCCGAACTCCGCCACCGCAGGGAGGCCGCAGGCCTTTCGCAGGACGACCTGGGGGCGCCCCTGTTCGTCAGCGGTTCCTTCATCGGACAGCTGGAGGCGGGTACGCGACGGATGCAGGCGGACCAGGCCCAGAAGCTGGACGAGGTGCTGGGCGGAGGCGGGTTCTTCACGCGGAACTGCGCCGCGCTGAAGCAGTCGAAGTACCCGGACCACTCGCGGAGGCGGCGGAGTCGGAGCGTCTCGCGACCACGATCCGGGAATACGCACCCCTCCTGGTTCCTGGGCTGCTTCAGACGGAAACCTACGCCCGGGCAGTGTTCCGGGCATATCAGCCAGCCGACTGCTACGGAGGACGTGATCGATGAACTCGTGGCGGCGCGGCTGGAACGGGCGCAACTGCTGGCCGATCCAACGACGCCCCTGTTGTGGGTCGTGTTGGACGAGGCCGTTCTACGTCGGCAGGTAGGCGGACCAGCTGTGATGGCGGAGACACTGCGGCATGTGGCCGAACTGGCCCGGCGACACCGGATGATCATTCAGGTTCTGCCGTTCTCAGTAGGCGCGCATGCCGCCCTGGACGGAGGCCTGAAGCTGATGTCCTTCCCGGACGCTCCTCCGCTCGCGTACGTGGACGGCCTGGGCATGGGGCGGCTCGAGGACGATCCCGCAGGCGTCGCCCGGTACGAACTGACTTACCATCTGCTGGGTGCCAGCGCCCTGTCACCGGAAGCATCACTGGATTTGATCGACTCGACGGCGGAGGATTGCGTCCATGAAGATCAGCAGCTCTGACTACGACCTGGCCACAGCCACCTGGCACAAGTCCTCCTACAGCGGTGGAGACGGCGGAAACTGCCTGGAGGTCGCCGAAGGCAGCCCCGGCCTCGTCCCCGTCCGCGACTCCAAGACCGCCGACGGCCCCGCGCTGGTGTTCCGGACCGCCGCCTGGGCCGCCTTCGTCACCGGCCTCAAGCGCACCTAGGTTCCGCGACTTTCGTCGTCCGCCGTCACGACGAACGGTGACAGCGGTGGACGGCCGGGGGTCTCTACCGTGGGTGTGTGACTCGTGTCGAATCCATGGACCCCGCAACCTCGGCCCTCCGAATCCCGGCGGTGAGGGCGCTTCGGGCGTTCCGGCCGACGGTGCCGGGGCGTGCTCTCTTCGCGCCCGGGATGTGGCCCGTCGGGCGCATCGTGGGAGAGACGCTCCTGAGCGTGACGCTCGCACTGCTGGCGCTGGGCGCCGGACTCCTGGACGACGGGGGCACCTTGCGGGCCGTCGGCGTCGCGCTGGGGGTCGCCCTGGTCTCGCCCCTGCGCCGGGTGCTGCCCGCCTTCGTGCTGCTGGCGACCGCCGTCGCCTGCGTCCCGCTGGGCGGCTTCGCACCCCTGTTCCTCGTCGTCTCCTGGTCGGCGGGGCGGCGCATCGAGGGACTCGGCCGGGCGGCCGGTGTCTTCGCCCTCGCCTATGGCCTCACCCTCGGCTTCACAGCCTTGTGGGAGTCTCATCTCTCCCTGCCGCTCCTGGCCTTCAGCGGACTGTTCGTGCTGGTCTCGCTGGTCGTGCCGGGGCTCGCCGGACGCTACTGGTCGCAGCGCCGCGCCCTGACCGACACCCTCCACGAGTACAACGCCCAACTTCTGCGCGAGCGGGCGATGATCGCCGGACAGGCCAGGATGCTGGAGCGTCAGCGCATCGCGCAGGACATGCACGACAGCCTCGGCCACCAGCTCGCGCTGATCGCGGTGCACACCGGTGCGCTGGAGGTGGACCGCGAGCTGACCGGGCAGCAGCGTGAGGCCGTGGGTGTGCTGCGCGAGGCGTCAGTGGCCGCGATGCACGAACTGCGCGACGTGGTGGGCGTGCTGCGGGACGGCGCACCGGAATCCCCGCAGGCCGTCGAGGCCAGTGACGAGGACTCCGGGGCCCCGTCACGTGGGGTGGCCGGGATCGAGGGGCTGGCCGAGGCGTCCCGGAGGG
>NZ_MAPV01000005.1 GCF_001700505.1 Streptomyces mutomycini | reverse complement strand
CACCCACTGCGAACCCTGCCCGGGAAACACGAACACCGGAGCCACCGCACCATCAGCGACACCCCGCACCACACCCGGTGCGGAACGGCCCTCCACCAGGGCACCCAGCCCCGCCACCAACTCCTCACGCCCACAAGCCGTCACCACCGCCCGGTGCTCGAACCGCGAACGGCTCAACGCCAACGCGTGCGCAAGATCCCGCACCGAAACACCCGGCGCCCCCGCCACCGACTCCGCCAGACGCGCCGCCTGATCCCGCAGCGCCCCCTCCGACTTGCCGGACAACACGAACGGCAGCACCACATCAGCCGGAAGCCCGGCCCCCACGACCACTTCCTCGTCCGGCGCCTGCTCGAGAATCACGTGCGCGTTCGTACCGCTGATCCCGAACGACGACACAGCCGCGCGCCGGGCGTCACCCGTCTCGGGCCACGCCACCGACTCGGTCAGCAGCGAGACCGCCCCCGCCGACCAGTCCACCTGAGGTGTCGGCTCGTCGACGTGCAGCGTCTGCGGAAGGATCCCGTGCCGCATCGCCAGAACCATCTTGATGATCCCGGCAACACCCGCCGCAGCCTGCGTGTGACCGATGTTCGACTTGACCGACCCGAGCAACAACGGCCGATCCTCCGACCGCCCCTGCCCATACGTCGCCAGCAGCGCCTGCGCCTCGATCGGGTCACCCAGCTTCGTACCCGTACCGTGCGCCTCCACCGCATCCACCTGCGAAGCCGACAAGCCCGCATTCGCCAGAGCCTGCCGAATCACCCGCTGCTGCGACGGACCGTTCGGAGCCGTCAGACCATTCGACGCACCGTCCTGATTCACCGCCGAACCCCGAACAACAGCGAGCACCCGGTGCCCGTTGCGACGCGCGTCGGAGAGCCGCTCCACCAACAGCATCCCCACGCCCTCGCCCCAGCCGGTGCCGTCGGCACCCGCCGCGAAGGATTTGCAGCGGCCGTCCACCGCGAGAGCTCGCTGGCGGGAGAACTCGACGAACGTGCCGGGGGTGGCCATGACCGTCACCCCGCCGGCCAGAGCCATCGAGCACTCACCCGACCGCAAAGCCTGCATCGCCCAGTGCAACGCCACCAACGACGACGAACACGCCGTATCCACCGTCACCGCCGGACCCTCAAGGCCCAACGCGTACGACACCCGACCCGAAGCGACACTCCCTGCGGTGCCCGTGGTGAGGTGCCCTTCGAGGCTCTCGGCGGACGCTGCGGCATACGCCGCGAAGTCGTGGTACATGAGGCCCGCGAAGACGGCTGTATCGCTGCCCCGCAGGGACGCGGGATCAATGTCCGCCGATTCCACCGCTTCCCACGAGGCTTCCAGGAGCAGCCGCTGCTGCGGGTCCATCGCCACCGCCTCACGCGGCGAGATCCCGAAGAACTCCGCGTCGAAGTGTGTGGCGTCGTGCAGGAACCCGCCTTCGCGGGTGTACGACGTACCCGGCCTGTCCGGGTCCGGGTCGAAGAGCCCGTCCACGTCCCAGCCCCGGTCGGACGGGATGCCCGTCACCGCGTCTCCGGCGGTGGAGAGCAGCCGCCACAGGTCCTTGGGCCCGGACACTCCGCCGGGGTAGCGGCAGCTCATGCCGATGATCACGATCGGGTCGTCCGCCGTGGTGCCGGTCGTCCCGACAGCCGCGGTCGGCTCGCTGTGCGTCCCGAGGACCTCCGCCCGGATGAACCCGGCCAGCGCCGCTGGGGTCGGGTAGTCGAAGACGAGTGTCGCGGGCAGTCGCAGACCCATGACGGCGTTGAGCCGGTTACGCAGATCCACGGCGGTCAGCGAGTCGAATCCGAGGTCCGTGAAGGCCTGCCGGGGCTTGATCGCGTCACTCGAGGTGTGGCCCAGGGTAGAGGCGACCTCGATGCGTACGAGCTCGAGGAAGCGTGCCTCCTGTTCGGCCGGCTCCAGCCGGAGAAGAGTGCGTGCGAAGGACTGAGAGCGGTGGGTGCCTGCGTCGGCCTGCCTACGGTTCGACACCCGGACCAGGCCCCGCAGCATCAGCGGAGTCGTCTCCGGACGTAGCCGCAGAGTGGCCGTATCCACCCGGACGGGCACGAGCGCAGCCTCGCTGGCCAACACCCCTGCCGCGTCGAAGAGTTCGAGTCCCTGTGCCGAGGAAAACGGCAGCAGCCCACCCCGGGCCATCCGCCGCAGATCATCCGCACCGAGCTGACCCGTCATCTCACTCGCCTGAGCCCACAAACCCCAGGCCAGCGACTGCCCCGCAAGCCCTTCCGCACGCCGCACCTCGGCCAGAGCATCCAGGAACGCGTTCGCAGCGGCGTAGTTCGCCTGACCCGCACCACCGAACACACCCGCCGCCGACGAGAACAGCGTGAACATCGACAGATCCATGCCAGACGTCAGCTCATGCAGGTTCCACGCCGCATCGACCTTCGGCCGCATCACCGCAGCCAACCGCTCCGGCGTAAGAGACGACACCACACCGTCGTCCAGCACACCCGCCGTATGCACCACACCCGTCAACGGATGCTCCGGAGCAATACCGCCCAGCACCTCGGCCAGCGCGGCACGATCCGCCACATCACACGCGACGAAGGACGCCTGCGCACCCAGCTCCTCCAGCTCCGCCACCAGATCGGCAGCCCCCGGAGCATCCGCACCCCGCCGGCTCACCAGCAGCAGATGACGAACACCACGCTCCACCACCAGATGCCGCGCCACCAGCCCACCCAGCACACCACTGGCACCCGTCACCAACACCGTGCCCACACCCACCTCGGGAACACTCCCACCGGCACCTGCAGACACCCGCGCCAGCCTCGGCACGAACACCTCACCCCCACGCACCGCCACCTGCGGCTCACCCGAAGCCACCACAGCCGACAGAACCGACTCATCGGCCCCCTCGACATCCACCAGCACGAACCGGCCCGGATTCTCCGTCTCAGCCGCCCGCACCAGACCCCAGACGACTGCCTGTGCCGGATCCGGCGCAGCGTCGCGATCACAAGCCACCGCGCCCGAAGTCACCACCAGCAGGCGGGCTTCGGAGCATCGCTCATCCGCGAGCCACTCCTGCGTCAACTCCAGCGTTCGGCGGGCGTTTTCGTGGGCCCGGGTCGCCGCGTCCGCGCAATCGGAACCTGCACCCGCGAATGACACCGCCACCACGTCCGGCACCGCGTCCGCTGAAGCAAGGTCCGCATAGCGGGCGACGACAGCGGGAATGGGCTTCGCAGAGCCCACCGGGTCTGTGGAGCCCATCGGCTTCGCCGTCCATTCGACCCGGAACATCGCGTCACCGAGAGCGTGGGCCGAAGCCTGCATCTGTTCCGGCCTTATGGGGCGCAGGGCCAGCGTGCCCACGGAGGCGACCGGGTAACCCGTTCCGTCGGCCAGCAGCAGGGAGACCCCCGACCGCACGCGCCGGATCCGGACCCGCAGTGCGCGTGCTCCGACCGCGCCCAGCGAGACCCCGCTCCAGGCGAACGGCAGCTCGACGGAGCCCGGCTCGCCTCCGGCGTCACGCGTCGTCGACCAGCCCATCGCGTGCAGTGCGGCGTCCAGCAGAGCTGGGTGCACCCCGAACCCCTCGACGTCGGCTTCCTCCGGCAGGGCCACCTCCGCGTACACGTCGTCGCCCTGCTGCCAAGCAGCCCGAAGCCCTTGGAACAAGGGGCCGTATCCGTAGCCGGCCTCGGCAAGCGACTCGTAGAGGGTGTCGACGGCGAGCGCCCGGGCCCCGGTCGGCGGCCACTCACCCAAGCCGTCCGACTCCGGTACTTCCGCGCACGTCGCAGTTCCGGACGCGTGCAGGGTCCACACGTCCTCAGGTGCGCCGGCGGGTGCCGCATGCATGCGCACAGTGCTGCGGCCCGACGCGTCCGGCAGCGTCACCGTCACCTGGATCACGACCGCGCCGGACTCCGGGACGACCAGCGGAGCCTCGATCGTCAGCTCTTCAAGCAATTGACATCCGACCTGGTCAACTGCGTGCAGTGCCAGGTCGACGAAGGCCGTTCCCGGGAGCAGCACCGAGTCCAGAACGACGTGGTCGGCGAGCCAGGGGTGCGTTTCGACCGACAGCCTGCCCGTCATCACCACACCGTCGGAGTCGGCCAGCCTGATCGCTCCGGAGAGCAGGGCATGCCCGCCGGGCCGCATTCCCGTCGCCGAGATGTCGCGGCCCTGTCCGGCAGCCGACTTGAGCCAGTAGTGCTGATGCTGGAAGGGGTACGTCGGCAGGTCGACACGCTGGGCATCGGCGTCCCCGAACAGGGCCCGCCAGTCGAGCTCGGCCCCGTGCGCATGCGCCTCGGCCAGCGACGTCAGGAGACGCCGGGCCTCTTCCTCGTCCCGTCGCAGCGTCCCCAGCGCCACCGCCTCGGAACCGGCGGCGGCGAACGTCTCCTGCAACCCCATGGTGAGCACCGGGTGCGGGCTGACCTCGACGAACACACCGTGCCCCGACGCCAGTAGCGACCGGGTCGCCTTCTCCAGGAGGACCGTGCGGCGCAGGTTGGTGTACCAGTACTCGCCGTCCATGCCCGCCGTGTCCAGCAACTCACCGGTCACCGTCGAATACAACGGCACCTGCGAGGCACGCGGGGACAGGTCCGCCAGCACCTCCAGCAGCTGGTCATGGATCCGCTCCACATGCGCACTGTGCGAGGCGTAGTCCACATCGATGCGCTTGCAGCGGACCTCGTCCGCCTTGCAGGCCAGCAGCAACTCGTCCAGCGCGTCACCGTCACCGCTCACCACCACGGAGGACGGGCCGTTCACCGCCGCGACCGACAGACGCCCCTCCCACTTGGACAGGCGTGCCTCCACCTTCTCCACCGGCTCCGCCACCGAGGCCATGCCGCCCAGACCCGAGAGCTCAACAATCGCCCGGCTCCGCAACGCGACCACCCGCGCACCGTCCTCCAGCGACAGCCCGCCGGCCACACACGCGGCAGCGATCTCACCCTGCGAATGGCCCATCACCGCCGCAGGCACCACACCGGCCGCCCGCCACACCTCCGCCAACGACACCATCACCGCCCACAACACCGGCTGCACCACATCAACCCGGTCAAAGCCAGGAGCACCCGGCTCACCCCGCAGCACACCGAGCAACGACCAGTCCGTATGCGCCGACAACGCGGCCGCACACTCCCGCATCCGCTCCGCGAACACATCCGAGGACTCCACCAACCCCGCAGCCATACCCACCCACTGCGAACCCTGCCCCGGGAACACGAACACCGGACGCATCACGCCGTCCGCGACGCCCTGCACCACACCGTGCGCCGAGCGTCCGTCCGCCAGTGCGTCCAGACCCGACCGGAGTTCCTCGAGGTCGCCGGCGACCAGGACCGCACGATGCGTGAACCTCGTACGGGTGGTGGCCAGCGACCATGCGACGTCCCTCAGGCCCAGGCCGGGCTCCCGGTCCAGCAGACCGGCCAGCCGGACCGCCTGCTCCGACACGGCCTCGGGTGACTTCCCGGACAGGACGAACGGCAGCACCACATCGTCCGGAAGCCCGGCCCCGACGGCGGCCCCGTCGTCCGGCGCCTGCTCCAGAATGACGTGCGCGTTCGTACCGCTGATCCCGAACGACGACACACCGGCTCGGCGCGGCCCGTCCTTCTCCGGCCACGCCACCGACCGGGTCAGGAGCTCAACGGCCCCTGACTTCCAGTCGACTTGGGAGGACGGCTGGTCGAGGTGCAGGGTCTGCGGCAGCACACCGTGCCGCATCGCCATCACCATCTTGATGACTCCCGCCACACCCGCGGCAGCCTGTGCGTGACCGATGTTCGACTTCAGCGACCCCAGGAGGAGGGGGCGGCCGTCCGGCCTGCCCTGCCCGTACGTCGCCAGCAGCGCCTGCGCCTCGATCGGGTCACCCAGCCGGGTGCCCGTGCCGTGAGCCTCCACTGCGTCCACCTGGGCGGGCGAGATACCGGCGTTGGCCAGGGCCTGGCGGATGACTCGCTGCTGCGAGGGGCCGTTCGGAGCCGTCAGGCCGTTGGACGCCCCGTCCTGGTTCACCGCCGTACCCCGGACCACCGCCAGGACCTGATGGCCGTTGCGCCGCGCGTCCGAGAGCCGTTCGAGGAGCAGCATGCCGACACCCTCTGACCACGCGGTGCCGTCGGCGTCGTCGGAGAATGCCTTGCAGCGGGCGTTCACGGCGAGGCCGCCGTGCCCTCCGAACTCGGCGAAGATCCCTTCGTCGGCCATGATCATGGCGCCGCCCGCCAGTGCCATGGAGCATTCGCCCGACCGCAGCGCCTGCATGGCCAGGTGCAGTGCCACAAGCGAGGAGGAACACGCCGTGTCGACCGACACCGCGGGTCCTTCCAGGCCGAAGGTGTACGCCACACGGCCTGAGACGACGCTGCCTGCGGTGCCGGTCAGCACATGTCCGGCGACACCCTCGGGGAGCTGGTCGAGCGATGTGGCGTATCCGGTGGAGGACGTCCCGGCGAAGACGCCGGTGCGACTTCCGCGTACGGACGCAGGGGTGATGCCCGCCCGTTCGAACGCCTCCCAGGCCGCCTGGAGCAGCAGCCGCTGCTGCGGATCCATCGCCAGCGCCTCACGCGGCGAGATCCCGAAGAACGCGGCGTCGAACTCGCCCGCGTCGTGGACGAACCCGCCTTCGTGGGGCAGGTCGGAGCCGTCGTCGGGCGAGGGCAGCCGCCAGCCCCGGTCGGTGGGGAAGCCGGAGATGCCGTCGGTGCCGGTGGCGACGAGGTCCCAGAGGTCCTCGGGTGAGTTGACGCCGCCCGGGTAGCGGCAGCTCATGGCCACAATCGCGACCGGTTCATCGGTGTCCGCCACTCCGGCCCGTACGGCGGAGTCGGCGGACACGGGTGATCCGGAGGCCTCGACCAGCACGCTGTGCAGGTGGGCGGCCATCAGTGCCGGAGTCGGGTAGTCGAAGACGAGCGATGCGGGAAGCCGCAGTCCGGTCGCCGCACCCAGGCGGTTCCGCAACTCGACGGCGGTGAGGGAGTCGAAGCCGAGCTCCTTGAACGCCCGGCCGGGGCGTACGGCGTCCGCGTCGGAGTGTCCGAGAACAGCGGCCGCCCGGGCGCTGACGAGGTCCACGAGCATCTGTGTCTGCTCGGACTCGTCCAGTCCCCTCAGCCGCTCGGCGAGCGTCGACGCCTCGACGGCCGTCGAAGCCGCGCTGCGCCTGCTGGACCTGCGCCCGCCGAGTCCCAGCCCCTTGAACAGGGCCGGCTCCTCCGCCCGGCCGCGCAGGAAGGCCGCGTCCAGCTTCACCGGTACGAGAACGGCTTCGTCGGCGGCGAGTGCGGCGTCGAACAGAGCCACACCCTCCTGCGCCGACAGGGCGGTCAGCCCACCTCGGGTGCTGCGGCCCGCGCTCGTCCCGCTCAGCCGGTCGATCATGCCGCCGGCCTGTTCCCACGGGCCCCAGGCTAGCGAGGTCGCTGCGAGACCCTGCCTCCGTCTGGCCTGGGCCAGTGAGTCCAGGAAGACGTTCGCGGCGGCGTAGTTGCCCTGGCCGGGCGCCCCCAGCAGGCCGGAGGTGGAGGAGAACAGCGCGAACACCGGCAGGTCGAGATCGCGGGTCAGCCGGTGCAGATGCCAGGCGGCATCTGCCTTGGGCCCCAGGACCGTGTCCAGGCGGTCGTCGGTGAGCGAGGAGATGATTCCGTCGTCGAGCACACCCGCGGCATGGACCACGGCGGTCAGCGGGTGCTCGTCGTCGATGGCCGCGAGAAGGCCGGCGAGCGCTCCGGCGTCGGAGACGTCGCAGGCGGCCAGGGTGACGGTGGTGGCGCCGAGTCCGGTCAGTTCGGCGGCGAGTTCCTGCGCGCCGGGCGCTTCAGGACCGCTCCGGCCCGCCAGCACCAGGTGCCGGGCGCCGTGCGTGGCGACCAGATGCCGGGCTAGTACGCCGCCGAGCGATCCGGTGCCGCCGGTGAGGAGCACGGTTCCGTCGCGGTCGAGCGGCTGGGGAACGGTGAGCACGACCTTGCCGATGTGCCGGGCCTGGCTGAGGAAGCGGAAGGCCTCCGCTGCCCGGCGGACGTCCCAGGTCCGCACCGGAAGCGGACGCAGCGCGCCGCTCTCGAACAGCGCGACCACCTCGGCCAGCATCCGGCCGATCCGCTCGGGGCCCGCCTGGATGACGTCGAATGCCTGGTAGGCGACTCCGGGGTGGGCGTGTGCGACCGCTTCGGGGTCGCGGACGTCCGCCTTGCCCATTTCCACGAACCGCCCACCACGGGGGAGCAGCCGCAGCGAGGCGTCCACGAAGGGCCCGGCGAGGGAGTCCAGCACCACGTCGACGCCCCGTCCTTCGGTGGCGGCGCGGAACTTCTCCTCGAACTCCAGCGTGCGCGAGGAGGCGATGTGCTCGTCGTGCAGGCCGAGTTCCCGCAGGGTGTCCCACTTGCCGGGACCGGCCGTCCCGAACACCTCGGCGCCGAGGTGGCGCGCCAGCTGCGTGGCCGCCATGCCCACACCGCCAGCCGCGGCGTGCACGAGGACCGATTCGCCGGGCTGGAGCGCGGCCAGGTCGACGAGACCGTAGTACGCGGTGAGGAACACGATGGGCACCGAGGCGGCCTCGGTGAACGACCAGCCGTCGGGAATCCTCGCGACCATGCGGTGATCGGTGACAGCAGTGGGGCCGAAACCGCCGCTCAGCAGGCCCATCACGCGGTCACCGGGCACGATCCCGGTCACGCCGGGGCCGGTCTCCGTTACGACACCGGCACCCTCGATGCCCATCGTGGCCTGCCCCGGATACATGTCGAGGGCGATCAGGACGTCACGGAAGTTGAGCCCCGCCGCACGTACGGCCACGCGGATCTGGCCGGATTCGAGCTCATCACACGCTTCCGGGTGGGGCAGCAGCCGCAGCCCTTCGAGCGTCCCCTTGCTCACGCTGTCGAGCCGCCAGGTCGTGCCGTCCACAGGCGGCAGCAGTGTGCCGTCCTGCCCGGACCGTACGAGGCGGAGTGCGTGGAGTGCTCCATCGCGTACGGCGAGCTGCGGCTCGCCGCTGTCGACGGCGCGACGTACGACACCGGCACTGACGTCGGACCCCGCCGTTTCGTCCAGGTCCAGCAGGACGAAACGCTGCGGGTTCTCGGACTGCGCCGACCGCACCAGACCCCACACCGGGGCGGCGGACAGGTCGGCAGCGACACTCGTGTCACCGCCCGTGTCGACCGCGCGACGGGTGACGACGACCAGCCGGGACGCGTCCAAGCGCGGTTCGGCCAGCCATTCCTGCAGGAACCCGAGCGTCCGGTGCGCCGCGTGGTGCGCGGCTGCGAGTACATCTGCGTCGTCGGCCGTTCCCTCGGTGTCGACCAGTACGACCTCCGGTGCGGCGGCTCCCGCGTCGAGGGCTGCGCTCAACGCGGTCACGTCGGCGTACGTGTCGCAGCCGTCGAGGCCCGGGCCGGTTCCTTCAGCTGCCAGCGCGGCCCACGTCCGCTCGCCTCCGGCCGACTCCGTCGAGTGCTCGTCCTGGGTGATCTGGACCCAGCTGAGTTGGAACAGCGAGTCGGCGGTGGCACGACGCCGGTCGTCGAACTGCTCGGCGGACACCTCGCGCAGTGTCAACGCCTCTATCTGCGCAACCAGTTGTCCGGCGGCATCGGCCAGGACGAGTGACAGCGTGTTGTCGCGTCCCGTGGGCGCGATCCGCATCCGCAGCGTGGAGGACCCGGTGGCACGGAGGAACATCCCGTTCCAGGAGAACGGAAGCCAGCCGCGACCCTCGTGGCTCGCCGGACTCTCCGGCCCTCCGTCTCCGAGCAGACCGCCTACCGCGAGGGAGTGGAGTGCTGAGTCGAGCAACGCGGGGTGCACACCGAATCCGGCGACGTCGAGACCCGCCACCGCCACTTCGGCGAAGACCTCCTCGCCACGGCGCCAGACCCGCTGCAGGCCTCGGAAGGCGGGACCGTAGCCGAAGCCCTGGTCGGCGAGTCGTTCGTACAGCCCTTCGACACCGATCTCAGTCGCGTCGCGCGGCGGCCAGGCCCCCAGGGACTCCCGCACGGAGGATTCTGCGGAGGACTCGACGGCCGCGTCGACCGGCGCGAGCAGGCCGGTGGCGTGCTGGGTCCAGTCACTCTCCTCGCCATCGGCCTCCCCCGGGCGGGAGTGCACGCTGATGGGCCTGCGCCCGTCGGCCTCAGGGGTGCCCACCACCAACTGGAGTTGGACACCTGACGAATCCTGGAGCACCAGCGGCGCCTGCAGGGTCAGCTCGTCCACCACTTCGCAGCCGACGTGGTCGCCCGCGTGCAGGGCCAGATCGACGAAGGCCGTGCCGGGCAGCAGCACCGAACCCATGACGGCGTGGTCGGCGAGCCATGGCTGCGTCTGGAACGACAGACGCCCCGTGAACAGGAACTCATCGGTGTGCGCCAGACCCACCGCGACGGCGAGGAGCGGGTGATCACCGGTGCGCAGTCCGAGCCCGGCCACGTCTCCGGTTCTGTGCCAGGTGTTCTTCGGCCAGTAGCGCTGCCGCTGGAAGGCATAGGTGGGGAGGTCGATGCGGCGTGCGCCGGTGCCCGCGAAGTACGCCGGCCAGTCGACCACCGATCCGCGTACGTGCAGTTCACCGAGGGCGGTGACGAGTGTCTCCGCCTCCGCACGGTCCTTGCGCAGGGCCGGCACGAAGGTCGAGTCCTCGACACAGTCCTGCCCCATGGCGGAGAGCACCCCACCCGGACCCAACTCCAGGAACGTAGTCACACCCTGGTGCCCGAGAGACCGCATCCCGTCGAGGAAACGCACCGCCTCACGGACATGGCGCACCCAGTAGTCCGCCGAGCACATCTCGCCGCCCGACACCACCAGACCGGACACGTTCGAAATGACGGAGATCTGCGGGGCATGGAAGGTCAACGTCTGCGCGACCGCGCGGAAGTCGTCGAGCATCGCGTCCATGCGCGATGAGTGGAACGCATGGCTGACGCGCAGCCGCTTCGTCTTGCGCCCTTCCGCCTCGAAGTGCGCGGCGACGGCCAGGACGTCGGCCTCGTCCCCCGAGATCACCGTCGAGGAGGGCCCGTTGAGTGCTGCGATCGAGACGCCGTCGGTCAGGAGCGGCAGGACCTCGTCCTCGGCTGCCTGGAGCGAGACCATCGCCCCGCCCGCCGGCAACGCCTGCATCAGACGGCCTCGCGCCGCCACCAGCCTGGCAGCGTCCTCCAGCGAGAGCACACCGGCCGCATGCGCCGCCGACAGCTCGCCGATCGAATGCCCCAGCAGATAGTCCGGCTTCACGCCCCACGCCGACACCAGACGGAACAAAGCCACTTCGAGAGCGAACAGCCCCGCCTGCGTGAACTGCGTCTGATCCAGCAGCTCACCACCCTCGAACACCACATCCCGGATCGGCTGATCCAGATGCCGGTCCAACTCAGCACACACCGCATCGAACGCATCCGCGAACACCGGGTAGGACTCGTACAGCTCACGGCCCATACCCGACCGCTGCGCACCCTGACCCGAGAACAACACACCGGTACGCCCCTGCGTCAC
>NZ_MAPV01000049.1 GCF_001700505.1 Streptomyces mutomycini | reverse complement strand
CGCCGGGCGCCGGGCGCCGGGGATCTTGCCTACGAGCTCAACTCCCCGGCGGCCGCGCCGTGGAGGTAGAGCGCCCAGAGCAGCGCGCCGAGTGATGCCGTGTGGAGGACGGCGCGGACCGTGTTCCAGGTGGTCCAGCGGTCCTCGAAGGCTGCGCGCGCGTCCCTGAGACGGTCAGGGGCCACGTCGAGCGGCACCTTGTCGAGCGTGTCGTTGAGCGGGACGTTCCGCGTTCCGGTGACAAGGAACGCCGCCGCGTACAGCACCAGCGCCGCGACGATCCACGGCATTCCTCCCGGACTGTGGCCCTTCGCAGCGAGGACCGTCGCCAGCACGAGCGACGGCAGGGGCAGCAGGAACGGGATGAGGAACCAGGCGTTGATGATGACCCGGTTGATGTGCTGCATGCTCCGGACGAAGGCCCGGTCGTCCGTGCGGGACAGGCCCGGCATGACGGCGTACGCGAAGGCGCAGAACAGCCCGGCCATCAGGGCCGCTCCGACGGCCGAGGCGAGGAGTGTCACGGTCTGCAGTGTTCTCATGCGTGCTCCGAGTCCGGCCCTGCGGCCTGTTGGGCGAACTGGATGACAGCCGCGCCGGGCTGGTGATCTGAAGCGGCGCTCGCTCCACGGCGCCCCTCGGTGCTCCGCGCTGCTTCACACAGCGGCATCGCTATCCGGACACAACCTACTACGCGCGCGACTCCCGCTTCCGGGCCTCCGGGAGCGGAAACGGCTGCCGAATGCGCAGGTACGGGAGTTACTCGCGCAGTGCGGAGCAGGGTGCTTCATCCGGACACCACCCATGCACAACATGGTCACGTTCATGCCATACGATGCGCACACCTGTTCACAGTTCTTCCGTTTGAGGATGCCCACGTCATGTATTCCGGTGTCACGTCCCGTTCAGTGCGCGGCATGTCCGCAGCCGTCGCCCTCCTCGCGATAGGTGCGGTGGGCTGCGCCGACGTCATCGACAGCGCCAAGGCCGGCGCGAAAGAGGCCGTGCGTCAGCGGTCGGTCTTCTCCCTCGCTCCGGGCGACTGCTACAACCCGAACAGCGGGGCGACCGAGGGCGAGGAGTTCGGCGTCGAGATCGTGCCGTGCGGGGAGGCCCACAAGGGCCAGGTCGTCGGAGAGTTCGACATCGAAGGGGAGTCGGAGTACCCCGGTGACGACGGGGCGACGAAGATCGCCGACGAGCGGTGCCCGGCGGAGTCCGAGAAGTTCATCAACGACACCTGGGCGGTGCCCGCGGGTGTCGACCTCTTCTACTACTACCCCACGAGCCAGAGCTGGAAGACCGGCGACCGGGCCGTGAGCTGCACGTACGCCAAGGAGTCGGGCACGTTCTCCGGCTCGCTCAAGAGCAAGTCCCTGAACGCCGACCAGCTCGCGTTCCTCAAGGGCTCCAACGGTGTCTACGAGGCGTTCTGGAGCAACCAGCCCGAAGCGGAGCAGATCGAGGACGACCTGGCCGGCTACAAGGCGCAGGCCAAGGCCGTCGCCACGGCGCTGAGCACCCATCTGGCAGGCCTCGAGGGCATGAAGCAGCCGGAGGCCGGCAAGCTCCGCACGAAGTTGGAGGGCGCCGCCGACGCGTGGAAGGATGCCTCCTCGGCCGGCACTGTGGACGACTTCTACGTCGCCTACGACGTGGCCTTCACCGGTATCGACCCGAGCAAGACGGTCGCCGCCCGCAAGGAACTGAAGCTCGCGTCCACCGTCCCCGCCGACGACGCCGAGGTCTGGGCGGGCTGACCCGGTCCGCTCCGGCCGAGTAGCACTCGCTCCCGGGGCCCGGGTCCGCCCGGCGCCCGGGAGTGGGCGGCGGTCGCCCGTCCCCTCACAGTTCCGCCCGCCGTTCACGACCGACGAGGACCGACCGTTGATCCCCGAGTCCGCACCGTTCCAGCTCATCCCGGGCGCCGTCGAATCACCGGTGCTGCTGCATGTGCCGCACTCCTCCCGGGCCATCCCGGAACAGGTGCGGAGCGGCATCGTGCTGGACGACGGGGCACTGGAGACGGAACTCGACCACATCACGGACTCCCACACGGCTCCCCTGGCAGCCCTGGCCTCCGAGGCGTGCACGGTCCCTCCCTGGCGCTTCGTCAACTGTCTCTCCCGGCTGGTGGTGGACCCCGAGCGGTTCCCCGACGACCGGGAGGAGATGCTGGCCGCCGGTATGGGCGCGGTCTACACCCGCACCACCCACCGGGAGCCGCTCCGCCCGACCGGTACGGATCCGGAGCCGCTGCTCGACCGCTACTTCCACCCGTACGCACGGGCGATGACCGCGGCGGTCGACGAACGGCTCGCCGCGACGGGACGTGCCGTCGTCATCGACGTCCACTCCTACCCGGCCACCGCGCTCCCGTACGAACTCCACGGCACCGGCCCGCGCCCTCCGGTCTGTCTGGGCACCGACGGCTTCCACACCCCGCCCGGGCTCCTGGCCCGGGCGGAGGCTGCGTTCGGAGGGTTCGGCACGGAGCTCAACAGCCCCTTCCCCGGTACGTACGTGCCGCTCAAGCACTACGGGACGGACCCCCGGGTCGGCGCGCTGATGATCGAGATCCGTCGCGACCTCTACATGACCGAGCCGGGCGGCCCCGCCGGTCCGGGGCTCGAAGCGCTGGCCTCGGCCCTGGCCCGGCTGGTGGACGACCTCATGGACGCATGACCGGCGCTGCTACCTGGGACGGGCGTAAGGACGGGTCATGATCTCCATGTTGTGGCCGTCCGGGTCCAGGAAGTAGGCACCCCTGCCGCCGAAGAGACGGTTGATCTGCCCGGGTTCGGTGTGACGGGGGTCGGCGTAGTAGGTGACCTCGAGCGTCCGGAGCCGGGCGATCATGGTGTCGAACTGCGTGTCGGGGACGAGGAACGCGTAGTGCTGCGACTGCACCGGTGCGTCCCGCATCTCGTAGTAGTCGAGCGTCACGCCGTTCCCCAGGTCGACGGGCAGGAACGGCCCGAACGGAGCGCCGACCTCAAGGCCCAGGACCGCGGCGATGAACTCGGCCGACAGGCTGCGGTCCCTGGCGTATACGGCGTGGTGGTCCAGTTGGACGACGTCGACGCCCTGCGGGGCGCTGTCCGGGTGCTGCTGCGTGTGTGACATGTACTGATACGTCTCCGTGTCGTGGATTCCGCTGGGAAGGGGCGCCGCATCAGGGCGCCGGGCGGGATGACACAACAGGGTGGCGGGGCTCGTGCCCGCCACGCGCTCACGCGTCAGCCGGGCGTCTCTCTCTTGTGCGGCCCATGGCCGACCCGGCAGTCATACGGACAATCCTAGAGCACACAGCGCGAGTTGCGCAGGCGTCAGCCGACTCATCGCCCTCACTGTCAGTGCCGCCTCATATGCTTTGACAATCCGATCGAGGGGATGCGCGTGGAGGACGGAACAGACATCGCGTCGCTGGTGAAGGCACTGCCCACGGATCTGGGTGCGGACGAGGAGATCGACTGGGCGGCGGCCGAGGCACGTTGGGGCACACGCTTCCCGCGTGACTACATGGCTTTCATGTCGGTCTACGGCGCCGGTTCGCTGCTGGACGATCTCGGCGTCCTGATGCCCCTGCCCAAGGAGTACATCCAGTGGGACCCCGGAACCTTCGAGGAGGAGACGGAGAACGCCCGGTACACCTGGGAGATGCTGGGTGGCCAGGAGGGCCTCGACATCGACCCGGCCCACATCCTCGCGTGGGGCGTCACGTCGGGGGCCGACATCCTCTGCTGGCTCACCACCGACCCGGATCCGGACCGCTGGCCCGTCCTGGTCGCCGGGCGCCACACTCCTGAGGGCTTCACCCTGTTCACCTGCGGCATGGTCGAGTTCCTCCGCGGACTGATCCTGGACGAGCACGACCCCTACCCACTCAGCGTCGACCTGCGCGGGGCACCTCCGCGCTACGTGCACTGGCTCGAGATACAGCGGCACTGGAAGGCGGAGTCGGAGGCGGAATCCTGACCGGCCGGCGCTCACGCCCGGCTTCAGAGGCACGTCGTGTCGGCTTCGGCGCGGGCGGCACCGGCCCCCCGGGGCGCGTGAAGGGCGCACGGGAGGCGCGTAAAGAGCGCCCGGTGCGGGCATGGGAACAGTGGGCCGCTTATGCGAATAGCCTTGCCTGGCACGTGAGTTCTAGCCTTGCCTGGCACGTGAGTTCGCACATCGAGCAGGAAACGTCGTTCAGTCCGCGGGGGGAGCTGAATGGTCGACGAAAGAGCCGGCCGGTCGGAGCGGGACATCGCCGTGCGCCGGCGTGTGGCCGAGACCTTGAACAGACAGCAGGGGCCGTTGCGCCCGCTTCCGGTCCTCATGCTGCTGGGGCCGCGAGGCAGCGGGAAGACCGCGTTCACCGGGCATCTTCGCCAGTGGGCGCAGCGCGTGCCGCTGGCGAGCATCGACGCGGAGCCGGTCGGTGAGCACGGCGGGACGCCCATCGACGTACTGATCGAGACGGCCTTCCAGCTGAGTGCCCATCACGACGGCATCCCCCGGCTGGGCTTTCCCGCGCTGGGCTCGCTGCTCGCCGCCGTCGGCACCGCCGTGGACGCGCGCAGCCGTGAGCAGGCCGTGCGTGACATGGCCGAGGCGCTGCGGGCGGGGCGTGCGCGGGAGCACTCGTACCAGGAGTTGCAGGGGATCGTCGACGGCGTCGCCCAGCTCGCCGGCCTGGGGCTGCCCGGCTGGAGTTCCGTCGTGGTCCCTCTCGTCCAGGGCGGGGTGCGCATGCGGCTCGGGCTGCGGCTGCGCCGCCGCCTGGCCGAGACGTCCGCCTCCGGACCCGGGCGCGGCGCGACGGCCGACTTCCTGGTCGGCGTCAACCGGCTCTACCACGGCTATCCGGCCCAGCGGGCCGAGGCCGAGCGGGTGCTGCTCGACTCCTTCCTGGCCGATCTGCGCGCCGCCTACGCCTCCGGCCGCGCCGACCGGCTGCGGACCACGCACTGCCTCGCCCTCCTGGACAACGCGGACTCCTCCGTCGGCGAGGCCTTCCTCACGCTCCTGCTCGAATCGCGCGAGCGTTCCGGCCGCCCCGACCCTCTTCTCGTCGTGGCCACCGCGCGCAGGCGTCCGGAGACGCTCGTGCGCGCGGAGACCGGCAGCGGACACCGCCCCGACTACCGGGAGAGCTGGCCGCAGTCCGCCCGCTTCCGGCCGCTGCCGGCCGGACCGCTCCTGGTGGCGGGGCAGTTGCGTGATCTCAGCCGCCGTGAGGTCGAGGCGCAGGCGGCCGCGGCGCTCGACACGCTGCCGGCCGGTTCCGTGCTGCCGCGCACCGACAACGCGGTGCAGTGGCTCGGCTGGATCGTGTACGAGATCACCCGGGGCCACCCCGCGGGCACCGCCGCCGTGCTCGACGGGCTTCGCCGCATGCCCGCCGACCTGCCGTGGGACGCTCGGGTCCACCGGTGTCTGGCCCCGCTGGACGGCAGCGTCCAGCCCGTACCCGCACTGTCCGCCGGACCAGGGCTGCTCGAACTGCTGCAGCGCGACTGTTCCGCGCAGCTGGCCCGGCTGATGCCGCGGGCCGCCGCGGGGGTCACCCTCGGCCGGGCGGAGACCTGCGAATCACTGTGGGAGGGGCAGGAGCCGGTGCTGCGGGAGTTCGTCGGGTACTGCGCGGACGACCTGCGGACCGTGCCCGAGCCCGACGAGGGTCTGCCCGCCCTGCACCGGCTCACCCGCTTCCTGCTGCTCCGCCGGCTGGACGGCGCCCCGGAGGAGGACGGGCAGGAGGACGGCGGGCCGGGCTCGTGGAAGGGTGCGCACGGGGCGCTGCGCGCGGCAGCCGTGGCCCGGGGTGACCGGCGGGCCGTGGCGTACCACGACCTGGCGCTGGACGATCTCGGCTCGGCCGTCGACTATCTGCGGGACCGGTTCGACGAGACGGGTGCTGATGAGTGGTGCGCCGACCTGGCCTGGCTCCAGCGTGCCCCGTACCGCTGGGACGGAGCGCTGCCCGAAGCGGCCCGCGACCGGTACGAGCGCCTCGTCGGCGTCGCGGGGGGCGACCCCGCACGCCGTGCCATCACCCGGCTGCTGGCTGCCGGGTGGATCACCCCGCATCCGCGGCCCGACGGTGCCGCGCAGCCGTACGGGGACCCGCTGGGCGATCCGTACGCGGAGCTGTATCCCGACATCGTCGAGGAGTTCCTGACGCTCCGTCGGCCCATCGGCAACGAGCACGACCGCCATGTGCTGCTGCGTATGGCACAGCGCTACGAAAGGAAGCCGTGGTGGTAGCCCTCAACGACGACGACGCGTTCGTCCCCCCGCGCCCGCCCCGGCGCAAGGCACCGTGGATCGTGGCCGGAGTCGTCGTGCTGGCCGCCGCGGTGTGGGGTGGCGCCGAGGCGTTCAAGGCCTGGCAGCACAACAAGGTGGAGTGCGCGCCCGGGATACTCAAGAAGGGGGCCCGCGAGGAGTGCGTCGGAGTCAGTGACGGCTCGTTCGCCTTCGACCCCTTGCTGAAGGAGGTCATGGGTAAGATCAAGGCGGAGAACGATCGCGTCGAGAAGTCCGGCAAGAAGTACGTCTCCCTCGCCTACGTCGAGCCGGTGACCACAGTCAAGGGCGAGGAGGAGGCCAAGAACGGCCTGCGCGGCGAGCTGATGGGCGCGTATCTGGCACAGCGCGAGCTGAACGACCCCGATCTGGGCGCAGGCCGCGGCGACCTGCCGCAGATACGCCTGCTCGTCGGCAATCTCGGTCTGCGTTCCGAGCAGTGGCGGTCCCTCACCGACGATCTCGTGGCCATGTCCGAGGACGAGAACCGCCTCGTCGCCGTCGCCGGCTTCGGCCAGAGCCGCGGGGGCACCCAGAACGCCGTCGACGCCCTGCGCGAGGCGGGTATCCCCATGATGGGCGCGACGGTGACGGCGGACAGCCTCTCCGACGCGGCCCGGCCCGGCTTCTTCCGCACCTCCGCGCCCAACCGCGACCAGGCGAGGGGCGCGGCCGCCTACCTGAAGAAGCAGCAGGAGAAGGACCCGGACTTCAAGGTCGCGGTCATCCGCGACCGCAACGAGGACGACATATACAACACCTCCATGTCCACCTCGTTCACCCGGGCGGCCGCCGACCGGGGTCTGCGACTCGACGGGAGCGCGCTTGAGTTCCTCTCCGGTGTGGACGGCGTGTCCAACGCCTTCTCGTCCGTCGCCGACAAGGTGTGCGACCTCCGGCCCGACGCGGTGTTCTTCGCGGGCCGGGGCGTCGACATCCGCAACTTCATCTACTCGATGTCCGCGCCCGACCGCAGGTGCCCGGTCACGGTGATCACGGGCGACGACGCGGTCGGCGCGTACTACGGCTCGCTGGAGAGCGAGTCGCGGCGGGAGAAGTTCCGTCAGGAGTGGACGGACAGCCGGGTGACCGTCCTGTACTCGTCGCTGGCGCACCCCGCGCTGGCAGGCCGCCTGTACGCCGAGGCCAACAACCCGCTGCCGGACTTCCTCTCCCTGTACCGGGCGGAGTTCGGCGGAGCGGCCGACGACACGATGCAGGTCCTCCAGGACGGCCAGGTGATCATGGGCCACGACGCGGTCTGGACGCTGGGAGTGTCCGTGCGCAACGCGGCGGGCCCGGACGGCAAGGGGCAGGTGAACACGGGCGCCACGCTCCAGATGCTGCTCCAGCTCAGCGGCCGGGCCGCCGTGGCGGGTCTCAGCGGGCCCATCTCCTTCGCCTCGGACGGCAATCCGGACGGCAAGCCGATGGCTCTGGTGCGGATGGAGCCGTCCGGTGTGTACACCTTCCGGGAGGTACTGCGGCCGTAGGGTCTCTCGTCGGGTCGGGCTGGATCAGGGAGCGGGGTCACGGTGCGGGGTCATGGTGCGGGGTCATGGTGCGGGGTCAGAAGAAGACCCCGCACCTCAGCAGGACGTTCGCATAGGGCCGGGCCTCCCCCGTCCGCACGACCAGGCGGGCGGACGGGGTGAGCGCCTTCAGCTCCTCGTGCGGTACGTACGCCAGGCCGGGGAGGCGGGCGGTCAGCAGACGGGCGGCTTCCGGGTTGGCCTCCCGTATCTCCTCGGCCGCCGTCGCGCCCTCCACGACCAGTTCCTCCAGCAGCCCGTCCAGGACCTCTGCGAACGACGGGACGCCCGCCCGGAAGGCCAGGTCGACCACGCGGGGCCCCGGTGGGATGGGCATGCCCACGTCGCAGATCAGGACGCCGTCGCCGTGGCCGAGTCCGGCCAGGGCTCCCGCGAGGCGGCGGTTCAGGATGCCTGACTTCTTCACAGTGCAGAGACCTCTTCCGCGGTCGGGAAGGACACCTGCGCGCCCTCCTTGGTGACGGCGGCCGCGCCGACCCGTACGGCGAACGCGGCGGCCTCGGTGAGTTCCTCGCCCAGGCCGAGCCGCCAGGCGAGGGCGGCGGTGAACGCGTCGCCCGCGCCCGTGGTGTCCACGGCGCGGACCTCGGGGCTCGGTACGCGTACGGCCTCGCCGGTGCGGGTGTCGGAGACCAGCGCCCCCTCCGCGCCCAGTGTGATCACCACCGAGCGCGGCCCGAGAGCGGTGAGGTCGCGCGCCCAGGACTCCGGGGTGCCGCCGGCGCCGCCCCCGAGGATGAACCGCGCCTCGTGCTCGTTGACCACCAGCGGGTCGCAGGCGGCCAGCACCTCGTCGGGGAGCGGCGCGGGCGGGGAGGGGTTGAGGACCAGCCGCGCTCCCGGGGAGAGAGCACGGGCCGTCTCCGCGACGGTCTCCAGCGGGATCTCCAGCTGTACGGAGACGACGCGGGCCGATGCGAACAGCGGCCCCGCCGCCCTGATGTCCTTCGGCGTCAGTCTGGCGTTGGCGCCCGGGGAGACGACGATGCTGTTGTCTCCCGAGGGGTCGACGGTGATGAGTGCGACGCCGGTGGGCGCCCCGCCGACGAGGACTCCGGCCGTGTCGACTCCCGCGTCCTGCTGCGAGGCGCGCAGCAGCCGCCCGTGGGCGTCGTCGCCGACCCGGGCCAGCAGCGCCGTACGGGCACCGAGGCGGGCGGCGGCGACGGCCTGGTTGGCGCCCTTGCCGCCGGGGTGGACGACGAGGTCGGTGCCTAGCACCGTCTCCCCCGGCCCGGGGCGGCGGTCGACGCCGACGACGAGGTCCGCGTTGGCCGAGCCGACGACCAGCAGGTCGTACCGGGGGGGCGCGGGGGCCGCCGCGTCATCGTGTCCGTACATCGGGGCAGTACCTTCCGTGATCAGGCGAAACGGTCAGAAGAGCGGTCGGGTGGAACGGTCAGGAGAAGTCGGCGACGTTCTGCCGGGTGACGACCTTGACCGGCACCTTCACCATGCTGCCGACCTTCTTGCCGTCGGCCGCCCGGACCGCGTTCTGTACGGCGATCTTCCCCAGTTCCTTGGGCTGCTGGGCCACGGACGCGTACAGGGTGCCCGCCTCGACCGCGGTCAGACCGTCGGGGGTTCCGTCGAACCCGACGACCGAGACGGACTTCCCGGCCTTGCTGCCCAGTGCCTTGACCGCGCCGAGCGCCATCTCGTCGTTCTCGGCGAAGACGCCGGTGATGCCGGGGTGGGACTGGAGCAGGTTGGTCATGACGTCGAGGCCCTTGGTGCGGTCGAAGTCGGCCGGCTGGGTCGCCACGATCTTGATGTCGGGGTACGCCTTGATGCCCTGGGCGAAGCCCGCTCCGCGCTCGCGGCTGGCGGAGGTGCCTGCGGTGCCCTGCAGGACGATGATGCTGCCCTTGCCTCCCAGCCGGTCCGCGAGGGTCTTCGCGGCGAGCTTGCCGCCCGCGACGTTGTCCGAGGCCACGAGTGTCGCGGTCTCGGCCTTGTTGACCCCGCGGTCGGCGGCGACCACGGGGATGCCGGCCTTGTTGGCACCGCGGACACCGGGGCCGACCGCGTCGGAGTCCACGGGGTTGACGATGACGGAGTCCACCCCGGAACTGGTGAAGTTCTCCAGCTGGTTGGCCTGTTGAGAGGCGTCGTTCTGGGCGTCGGTGACGGTGAGGTCGACCCCGGCCGACTCGGCCTCCTGCTGCGCGCCCTCCTTCATCTGGACGAAGAAGGGGTTGTTCAGGGTGGAGAGCGACATGCCCACCTTGGTGGTGCCTCCTGAGGAACCGGACTTGAAGAAGGTCACGGCGGCGATGAGCGCGGCCAGGCAGACCACCGCGACACCGACCTGCATCGCTCCCTTGCGGCCCTTCCCGGGCCCTCCGGCTGCGGCGGACGAGCCTCCGGCGGACGCGGCTCCGGAACCGGCCTTGCGGCGCAGCGTGTCGAGCAGCACCGCGAGGGCGATGACGACACCGATGACGACCTGCTGCCAGAAGGCGGAAACGGACAGGAGGTTGAGGCCGTTGCGCAGCACGGCGAGGATCAGGGCGCCGATCAGGGTGCCGGACGCCTTGCCGACGCCGCCCGCGAGGCTGGCGCCGCCGATGACGACGGCGGCGATCGCGTCGAGTTCGTATCCCTGTGCCGCCTGCGGCTGGGCGGAGACCAGACGGGAGGCGAGGACGATGCCGGCGACGGCCGCGAAGAGGCCGGACAGGGCGTAGATGGCGAGCTTCTGCTTCTTGACCCGCAGTCCGGAGAGGCGGGCCGCCTCCTCGTTGCCGCCGATGGCGTACATGGAACGGCCGATGTAGGTGCGGGCCAGGACGAGTGCCGCTATCAGGCCCATGGCGATCATCACCAGGACCGGGACGGGCAGCCAGCCGCCGAGGGTGTCACCGAGTACGGAGACGGAGTCGGGGAACGGGATCGGCCTGCCCTGGGAGATGACCAGGGACAGACCGCGGGCCACCGAGAGCATGGCCAGCGTCGCGATGAAGGAGGGCAGCTTGCCGTAGGCGACGAGGGCCCCGCTGACGAGGCCGCAGGCGATGCCGGTGCCGACGGCGATGATGACCGCCAGCCAGACGGGGACTCCCGCGGACGTCGCCGACCAGGCGAGGACGGTGGCGGAGAGCGCGGCGACGGATCCGACGGACAGGTCGATGCCCGCCGAGACGATGACGAAGGTGACGCCGAACGCGAGGATCGCGGTCACCGCGGCCTGGACGCCGACGTTCAGGAGGTTCTGGGTGGTGAGGAAGTCGCCGGAGAGCAGCGACATCGCCACCAGGAGGACGACCAGGGCGCTGAGGGCGCCGTTGTCGAGCAGGAGGCGGCGGAGGGTGTGTCCGGCGCCGCCCGCGCCCGTCTTGCTCGGATGCGTGTCAGTGGCCACGGGGGCTCTCCTCTGCGTTCTCTGCGTTCTCGGTGGGCTCTGTTACGGGGGCGGCGCTGACGGCGAGTGCCATCACGGCGTCCTGGGTGGCTTCGTGGGCGGGGAGTTCTCCCGCGATGCGGCCCTGTGCCATGACCAGGACCCGGTCGCTCATGCCGAGGACCTCGGGCAGGTCACTGGAGATCATCAGGACGGCGTGGCCGGAGGCCGTCAGCTCATTGATGAGCTGGTAGATCTCGACCTTGGCCCCGACGTCGATGCCGCGCGTCGGCTCGTCGAGGATCAGCATCCGGGTGTCGGCCAGGAGCCACTTCCCGATGACGACCTTCTGCTGGTTGCCGCCGGACAGCGTGCGGACGTGCTGGCCGAGGCCCGACATCCGTACGCCGAGCTGTTCGGCGATGCGGGCGGCGGCGGTGCGCTGCCCCTTGACGTCGACGATTCCCGAGCGGGTCGCCGAGCGGAGGGTGACGAGTCCGAGGTTCTCCTGCACGGAGGCGTCGAGCACGAGGCCCTGGCCCTTGCGGTCCTCGGGGACGAGCCCGATCCCGGCGCCCATGGCGGCGGTCACGTCGTGCTTGCCGAGCCGCTCGCCCTGTACGTCGACCGTGCCGGTGTCGTAGGGGTCGGCGCCGAAGACGGCGCGGGCGACCTCGGTGCGGCCCGCTCCCACGAGCCCGGCGAGGCCGACGACCTCACCTGCTTTCACGTCGAAGCTGATGTCGTGGAACACCCCGTTACGGGTGAGCCCGCGTACGGACAGCAACGGCGCGCCCGTTTCGGTGCGTTCGCGCGGGTACTGCTGGTCGATGCTGCGGCCCACCATGAGCTGGACGAGTTCCGCCTCGGGTGTCGAGGCGGGCACCTGGTCGATGCTGCGGCCGTCGCGCAGGACGGTGACGCGGTCCCCGAGGGCCGCGATCTCGTCGAGGTGGTGGGTGATGAAGACGACGCCGACGCCGTCCGCGCGCAGCTGCCGCACGATCCCGAAGAGCTTGTCGACCTCCTCGGAGGTGAGGACCGCGGTCGGCTCGTCCATGATCAGGACGCGTGCGTCCAGGCTGAGCGCCTTGGCGATCTCGACCATCTGCAGCCGGGCGATGCCCAGTTCACGGACCCTGGCCCTCGGCGAGATGTGCAGGCCGACCCGGCGCAGGAGCACTTCGGCGTCGGCCTCCATGCGCCGTCGGTCGATCATGCCGAAGCGGCGCGGCTGCCGGCCGAGGAAGATGTTCTCGGCGACCGTCAGGTCGGGCACCAGGTTGAACTCCTGGTAGATCGTGGCGATCCCGAGCTTCTCGGCGTCCTGCGCGCCGTGGATGCGCACCTCCTCACCGCCGGCGAAGATCCGGCCGGCGTCGGGGCGGTAGGCGCCGGAGAGCATCTTGATGAGGGTGCTCTTGCCCGCGCCGTTCTCGCCGAGCAGGACGTGGACCTCACCGCTGCGGAGGTCGAAGTCGACACTGTCCAGGGCGACGACGCCGGGGAAGGTCTTGCGTACGCCTTCGATGCGCAGCAACTCGACTGACTGGCTCACTCGTTGCTCCCTGAATCGGTGGTGCGCTCGCCGCAGGAGCTGCGTACGACGAGGCTGGCGGGCAGGGTGACGGACTGCGGGGGGCGGCCCTCGACGATGTCGATGAGGGCGCGCACGGCGGCACGGCCGAGCTCGCCCGTCGGCTGGGCGATCGCGGTGATCGGCGGGCCGGTGTGGACGAACCAGGGGATGTCGTCGAAGGCCGCGATGCCGATGTCCTCGGGGACACGCAGACCACGTGCGCGGATGGCGTCCAGGGCACCGAGCGCCATGAGGTTGTCGGCGGCGAACACGATCTCGGGCGGTTCGGGGAGCGACAGGAAGTGCTCGGTGACGCGCCGGCCGCTGTCGGCCTGGAAGTCGCCCTGCCCGATGTAGGCGTCGGGCAGGGCGAGTCCGTGTGCCGTCATCGCTTCCCGGAATGCCTCGACACGTTCGTTGCCGGTGGTGGTGGCCGCCGGGCCCGCGATGATGGCGAGTCTGCGGTGGCCGAGCGCGTGGAGATGGGTGACCAGGTCCTGGATGGCCCGGTGGCCGTCCGCGCGCACGACGGGGATGTCCACGCCGGGGATCCAGCGGTCGACGAAGACCATCGGGGTGCCGGTGCGCGCGACGTCCAGCAGCAGCGGGGACTCCCCGTCGGCGGGCGAGACCAGGAGTCCGTCGATCCTGCGGTCCAGAAGCGTGCGCACGTGGTGGTCCTGCTGCTCGGGCCGCTCGTCGGCGTTGCCGATGATCACGCTGTAGCCGAGCGCGCGGGCCTCCTCCTCGACGGAGCGGGCCAGCGCGGTGAAGTACGGGTTGAGCACGTCACTGATGACGAGGCCGAGCGTGCGGGTCTGGTCGGTGCGCAGCGAGCGGGCCACGGCGTTGGGCCGGTAGCCGAGCGCGTCGACGGCGGCGAGGACGCGTCCGCGTGCGTCCGGGCTGACGGAGGGATGACTGTTCAGGACGCGGGAGACCGTGGCGACAGAGACTCCTGCCTGGGCCGCGACATCCTTGATGCTCGCCATTTCCGGACCACCTCCTTGTGGTTTCCGTGAGCCTCGAGACCATCGGATCAAGCCGTGGAATCGATTACATGGGTGATTGGAATCGATTACACGGCTGAAAACAAGTACCTGGAGGCCGGAAGAGACCGGATCGTGATGCGGGGCCGAAGCGGGTGGAAGCGGTGGGCACCCGGGGAACGCAAGAAGACCCCAGATCAACTGGGGTCTTCGCTGGTGTCCGAGGGGGGACTTGAACCCCCACGCCCGATAAAGGGCACTAGCACCTCAAGCTAGCGCGTCTGCCATTCCGCCACCCGGACAAGGTGTCTGTCGTCCCGGGGTGTTCCCCGTGGCGACAGAGAAAACAATACCAGGGGTTCGGGGTACCTCTCACCTGCGTTTTCGGTGGTCAGTGGGGTGCGGGCACCGTCGGGCGCGACTGACTGCGACGCTCTTACGCACCGTGGCGTGCCGCGTACGCGGTGTCGCGACGGGCTACCTTCGCGGGCATGGATGGCAAGAGCGGCGGGACCGAGCGCGTCCACCGGCCGCCCCCCGCACTGACCTCACTGCGCGAGCGGCTGCGCGACACGTTCTGGTTCGCGCCGACCGCGGGCCTGGTGTGCGTCTTCGTCCTGTGGTGGGTCCTCTCCGATCTGGACACCAGGATCGTCGCGCACCTGAAGGAGGAGGGGGCGTACGCGGAGCTCGGCGATCTCCTCTCCTTCGCCGTGGACGCCCGGACGATCGTCACCACGGTCAGCGCCGCGATGATGACGTTCATCGGTGTGGTCTTCAGCATCTCGCTGGTGGCCGTGCAGATGGCGAGCGGACAGCTCACCCCGCGCGTCGTCCGGATCTTCGTGCGGAGCAGGATCAGCAAGCTCACGCTGACGGTGTTCCTGACGACCTTCGCGTTCTCCCTCCTCGTCCTGACCTCGTACGAGGGCGGGGCGGAGCCGGACCCCCGCCGGGTGACGTCGGCGCCCCTGCTGCAGAGCCTGCTGACTCTCGGCCTGGTCGGCCTCAGCCTGCTGCTGTTCGTCGCCTACGTCTCGGCCACCCTGCGTCTGATGCAGGTCGGGCCCGTCCTCGACCACATCACCCGTGAGTCGCTGCGCTCGCTGGCGCGGCAGCCGGGTGGGGCCGCGGACGAACAGCCGCCCGGGACCGGCGCGGTGCACGTCGCACACCAGGGGCGGACGGGGGTACTGCGGGACGTGGCGGTGGCCCGGCTGGTGCGGGCGGCCCGACGGCACGGGGTCGTGCTGCGGCTGGTGCCCCGGGTCGGGGACTTCGTCGTGCGGGGGACACCGGTGCTCGCCGTGCACGGCGGGGCCGCCCCGCCCCCGCACTCGCTGGGGCACACCCTGTCGGTCGGAGTCGAGCGCACACTGCACCAGGATCCGGCGTTCGGCCTGCGGCAGTTGGCGGACATCGCGCTGCGCGCCCTGTCGCCGTCCGTGCACGATCCGACCACCGCGGTGCAGTGCCTCGACCGGATCGTGCAGTTCCTCTCCGTCGCTGTCCGGCTGCCGCTCGCCACGCTGCACCACCGGGACCGTCGGGGCGACGTACGGCTCGTTCAGGAGGTGCCTGGGTGGACGGATCTCGTGGACCTCGCCTTCGAGGAGATCCGGTGGTGCGCGGCCGCTAGTCCCCAAGTCACGCGGCGGATGCTGGCCGGGCTCGACGACCTGTTGCTGCTCGCGCCCGAGGAGCGGCGAGAACCGCTGCACAGACACCGTGCGCTCCTGGTGGAGGCGGTGGAACGCACGGTGCCCGGGGCAGCCGGGCGGGCGTTCGCGCTGCGCCCGGACCGTCAGGGGATCGGCTGACCGGCGTGACCGGTACCGCGACGGTGTTCCGCTCCGGACCAGTCGCTCCGGCGTGCCCTGACGGGACGACAGGTGGCGCAGGAGGAGTCTCCTCGGGCCGGCGGACACCGGGGAACTGCGGCCATGCGCCCGGCCCCGCACGAGCGGCGTTCCCACTTCCTCCGTGACGGGTTGGGAAACACATCGTGAACGGGAGGGCCCGAGGCCCCGCGGGTGACGACGGTGCCGCGCCGGGTGGTGGCCATGACGTGCAGGACATCGGCCTGCTCCAGACCGGGGATACTGACGATTCGCACCCCGACGGGGCCAACGAGTTCCTCAACACGGGTCTTGCGGCGCCGTGTTGCCGCATGCGCACCCCGGACTCCCTGCCTCCGGTGGGCGTGCGGCACGGTGATAGCATCCCGGCATCTGTGATCTTGATCCACTGGATTCAGATGCTGATTTGCGATCGGCGGCCTGCTCTCCACCTAATAGCGGCCTGGCAGCCCGAGTGGCTGTGTCGCGGGTCCTCGGAAGGTATGTCCGTCGCCGTCCGCCTGCGCCGGGAAAGGTTTCCATGAAGCAAGACACACTCGTGTGGTGCATGGTTGCGGTGACGGTGATAGCCGTTGCCGCCGTCGTGGCACTCGCCGCCCGCAACAGAGCCCTAGGGGCGAAGAAGCAGCAGTCCGAGGCCGAGCTGAGGCGCCAGCTGCACACATCCGACAGTCACCTCCACCTCTCCCGCGCCGAACTGCAGCGTTTCAGGAGCGAACAGGACGGGACGCTCCGGGAGGCCAAGGAAGCCGCGGAGGAGAACACCAAGGCGGTCCTCAAGGGCGCGGCCAGCTTCCTGCAGAGTCTCGCGGCGGAGCAGACGACACTCCTGGACAGCGTCCAGCGCAAGTACGGCGGCCACGCCGTGCTCAGCGATCTGCTCGAGGTGAACCACGCCAACGCGCAGATGGCCCGCAAGGCGCAGGGCATCGCGGTCATGTGCGGTGCTCCGCTCGGCCGCCGCAACAGGCCCGCCAGCGTCTACGACGTGGTGCGCAGCGCCCAGGGGCAGATCCGCAACTTCCACCGGGTCTCCGTCATGCAGCAGACCGCCCTCGCGCTGAAGGCGTCGGCCGTCGCGCCCGTAGCACTCGCGGTCGCCGAACTCCTTGACAACGCTGCCAGCTTCTCCCAGCACGACGCCCCGATCGAGGTGACGTTCCAGCGGGCACAGAGCAATCTGTGCATCGTCATCGACGACGCCGGTGTCGGCATGAACGACGAGGACCGCCAGCGGGCGACCGAGCTGCTGTCCGGCGATGTCGTCCCCCGCCTTTCGCAGCTCGGGAACCAGCCCAAGTTCGGCTTCCCCGTGATCGGCCTGATCGCTCGTCAGTACGGCTTCAAGGTGGATGTCACCGGAGTCTCCCGGTACGGCGGCGTCCGGGCCGTCGTACTGCTGCCCGAGGAGCTGTGGACCATGGAGGAGACACCGCCCGCCCAGGAGGCGCCCGTGAGCAGCATTCTGCGTGCGGAGGGCCGGTCGCAGAGCGGGACCGCGCGCACGACTCACGGCCTGCCGAAGCGCGGAGCGCGCCAGGCGCCCATCGCCAGCGTGCCGGGTCCGGTGGCCACGCCGCCGGCACCGTCGGCGCCCCCGGCGCCCGAGAGGACCGGCCGTTCCTCCGGACGCAGCCTGGGGGCTTTCCAGCGCGGCACTCTGTCAGGCCGCAATCTCGACACCACGTCGCCCGAAGGGTCCGAAGACGCATGACCACAGACCTGTCGTGGATGCTCGAGGACATCGTGCAGAACGTGCCCCGGGCACGGCACGCCGTCCTGTTGTCCGCGGACGGACTTCCCCGTGGGGCCACTGAGGGCCTGGCCGAGAAGGATGTGCGTACCATCTCCGCCGCCATGGCCGGGATGCAGTCGCTCAGCCGTGCCACGGCCCACTTCGCCGGACCGGAGACGGACCGGCAGTGGAGTCAGACGATCATCGAGTTCTCCCACGGATGGAGCTTCCTGATCGGAGCGGGGCAGGGTGCCTACCTGGCCGCTGCCGCGGCACCCGATGTGGACATGCAGCAGATCTCCTTCCGCATGCACCGCCTTGTGGCCCGGCTGGGAAACAACCTCACCTCGCCCCCCAGGGTGAACTCCGAGGATGACGCCGGTACGCGGAACACCGGGACGGCCCGGCGCGGGGGCTCGGGCGATTCGGGCTTCGTGCTCGCCGATCTCGACCAGGTGATCGCCGATGTGCAGGGCGCCCGTCACGCCGTGCTGCTGGGCGCCGACGGACTGCCCCGCGGGGCCACCAGCGGGCTGAACAGGGACATGGCGGACACGATATCCGCGGCGATGACGGGCATCCACGCCTACAGCAGGGTCACTTCGCAGTTCGCGGGCGTCCAGGAGGACGCCGGGTGGCGGCAGACGGTCATCGAGTTCCAGCACGGCTGGATCTTCCTGATATCGGCGGGTACCGGGGCCTTCCTGGCCGCCGCCGCCGAACATGACTGCGACATCGAGGAGTTCACCACCCGCCTGCACGAAGTGATCCCGAAGCTGACGCCGTCGGCAGCGGGGGGAGAGGGGGTGGCGCATGCCTGACGAGCCCGAACAGGAGCTGGAGCTGACGTCCTCGTTAGTCCCCCTCTTCGTCATCACCAACGGACGCGCCCTGCCCCCGGACCACGAGTACGAGCACACCACACTCGTCATGGCGGCGCAGGACGCAGCGGCCACGGCACGCACACTCTCCCCTGAAGCCGGCCAGGTCATGGCCCTTGTCACCGAGGGTTTCCTGTCCGTCGCCGAGGTGGCCGGCCACACACACCTGCCGCTGGGCATCGTGCGCATCCTGCTGGCGCAGTTGGAGGAGGACAGCCTCATCCTCGTGCGGAGGCCGATACCTCGCGCCGAGCGTGTCGACAGAGAACTGGTCAGCGCCGTGCTCGAAGGCCTGAAGAATCGATTCGGAGCGTAACGCGTGTACCTGGATCCAGACGTCTCCCACGCGGTGAAGATCCTCATAGTCGGGCACTTCGGGGTCGGGAAGACCACCTGCATCGGCAGTCTCTCGGAGATCGAGCCGCTGCGGACCGAGGAGGAGATCACCGAAGCCAGCGAGGGATTCGACGACCTGTCGGGCACACCTCACAAGAAGACGACCACCGTGGCCATGGACTTCGGCCGCCTCACCCTCAGCGACTCGCTGGTCCTCTATCTCTTCGGAACGCCCGGGCAGGAGCGTTTCAAGGAGATGTGGGAGGAGTTGTCGCGGGGCGCTCTGGGAGCGCTTGTCCTCGTGGACCCCGAGCGTCTGCACGAGTCCTTCCCCGTCCTCGACCTGGTCGAGAGCTTCGGTCTGACGTACGCCATCGGCGTCAACCACTTCGAGGGGACCACGGACTATCCACTCGACGAAGTCCGCGAGGCGTTGAACCTGACCCCCGACACGCCCGTCGCCAGGTGCGACGTGCGCGACGAAAGAACCTCGGCGCAGGCCCTCATCACCCTCGTCGAACACCTCATGTCCCAACTCGGCTAGGAGCGCCGCACCATGCAGCAGCCGCTTGACCCGCAGGAGATACCTCCCGGGTGCCCCGCGCACGAGAACGTCCCGCTGTACGGCCCCTCGTTCGGAGCCGACCCCGACAGCCACTACGCACATCTGCGCTCGTTCGGCATGAGCGCCCCCGTCGACATCGCCCCGGACGTCGAGGTCGAGCTGGTCACCAGCTACGACGCCGCCCTCTACGTCCTGCAGAACCCCGCGTCCTTCGTCCGGGACTCCCGCCGCTGGAACGCGCTGAACGAAGGCCGCGTCCCGGCTGACAGCCCGGCCCTGCCGATGATGAGCTACCGCCCCAACGCCCTGTTCAGCGACGGCGCGGCCCATGCCCGGCTGCGCCAGGCGGTCACCGACAGCCTCTCCACGGTCAACGAGCTCCAGCTCGTGAGGCAGACGCAGCAGTCCGCCGACTACCTGATCAGCCGCTTCGGTTCCGAGCCCCGCGGCCAGGCGGAGCTGATGTCGGAGTACGCCCAGCCGCTGCCACTGCTGGTCTTCAGCGACCTGTTCGGCTGCCCCCCGGAGATCGGTGACCGGGTGATCGCCGGGATCAGCGGCATCTTCGAGGGAACTCCGGGCGCCGACGAAGTCCTGGGCGGGGCACTCACAGAGCTGATCGCCCTCAAACGGCGCCGCCCGGCGGACGATCTGACGACACGCCTGATGGAGCACCAGGCCCAGTTGAGCGACGAGGAGGTGCTGCACCAGCTCGTGACCCTGCTGTCCGGAGGCACAGCCCCCCTGACCGCCACGATCGGGAGCAGCAGCGCGCTGTACCTGGGCGAGGAATGGCAGACCGGGCTGCCGGTCGAGGACGCGGTGGCCCAGAGCCTTTGGAACTACGCTCCGATCGCCAACTACGCGGCTCACTACCCCGTCCATGACGTCGAACTGGGCGGCAGGACCCTGCGGGCCAACGACCCCGTGCTGATCTCCTTCGCCGCGGCCAACACCGATCCCAAACTGACCGAGCACCGCCGGCAGCTCAGCGCCAAGGCCCATCTCGCCTTCGGTGCGGGCCCGCACGCGTGCCCCGCCAAGGACCCGGCGTTCATGATCGCGGTCACCGCGGTCGAGACGCTGCTCAACCGGCTGCCGGACATCGAGATGCGCGTGCCGTTCAGGACCCTCGCCTGGGCTCCGAGTCCGTGGAGCCGGTCGCTGGTGACCCTCCCTGTCCGCTTCAGCCCGCGAACTCAGCCGGCGCCCGCCCCCGGCCACACGCAGCCGGGCGCAGCATCCCAGCAGGGCCCGTCCGCCGGTCAGCCCTCCGGATCCCATGGTTCCCAGCCACAGGGTTCCGCTGCGCAACAGCACAAGGGGGGGCTCTTCAGCCGATTCCTGGCATGGACGAGAGGGGAGTGATTTTTGTTACCCCCTGATGCCCCTGTGTTATTGGATGCTTCAACGATCTTGTGGGTATGCATGGCGGCTGGTTCTAGAAAGGAGCCGCCATCATGGGAGTAGCAACAACTCCGTCGTCCGACCGCAGGGCGTCCGCATCCCTCTTCTCGCGTCTGCGGACGGCAAGGGGGCAGGCCGACCCGTTCCCGATATACGAGGAGCTGTTGTCGAGGGGCGGCGTCAGCCCGGCTCCGTGGGGCGGCACCTTCGTCACGAGCTTCGCCGTCTGCGATCAGGTACTACGCAGCCGCGACTGGCTCGAACCCGACAAACGCTGGCGGGAGCGGCAGGGTTCGGGCACGCGCTGGAACGCCCCGTCCTCGCGGGAGATGAGCAACACGCTGGCCGCGCTCAACCCTCCCGACCACACTCGGGCGCGCCGGGCGGCCGGCACGTTCGACCGGGCCACGGTGCAGCGGATCGGCCGGACGGTGAACCGGACAGCCGATCAGCTGCTGGACACCCTGGCGGAGCGGTTGCGGGACGGGGAGGCGGACTTCGCGACGCTCGTCGGCGAGGAACTGCCGATCGCCACCATCGGCGACTGGCTGGGGCTGCCCGCTGCCGACTGGCCCCGCCTGCGGGACCTGACGCACGACCAGGTCTTCACCCAGGAACTGCTTCCGTCGGCGAGCCAGCTGGCGGCATCGGACGCGGCCACCGCCGAACTGCGCGCCTACTTCATGGACCTGGTGAAGGACCGGCGCGCCCGCCCCGGCGAGGATCCCGTGTCCCGCTGGATAGAGTCCTGGGACTCCGTGGAACCCGACCGCGACAAGGCCGACGAAGCGGTCTACTTCCTGGTTCTGTTCGTCCTCCTGGCCGCCCTGGAAACCACCGCGACCCTCCTGACGACCATGACGCTCCTCCTCGTCGAGAGCCCGGCGCGCTGGGACCTGATCGCGGACCGCCCGGACCTGGTCCCCGGGTTCGTGGAGGAGACACTGCGCTACGACCCGCCCACCCACGTCATCAGCAGGGTCGCCGCCGCTGACTGCGTCCTGGGCGGAACGGAGATACGCAAGGACGAGATGGTGCACCTCATGGTGGGGGCTGCCCACCGGGACCCGGCGAAACACAGGGAGCCCGACGTGTTCGACCCCTCGCGCCCGCCCGCCCACCTCGCCTTCAGCGGCGGCATCCACTACTGCCTCGGCGCGCCGCTGGCCCGGCTGGAGGCCCAGACCCTTCTCCGTCAGCTCATCCGTCGCCTGCCCCGTCTCACTCTCGTACGCCGCCCGACGATGGCCCCCAGGGTCGCGTTCCGGCGCCCTCTGAACCTGGACGTCGCTCTCATATGAACGAAACCGCCCGCAGCCTCACCGACTCCTCCCGCAAGGCGATACGCGTCGAGGAGGACGGCCCCGTACTCCATGTCCGGCTCAACCCCTGGAACCAGGAGGACACCCTGGACGGGGCCGTCCTCGAGGACCTCCGCCTCCTGCTCGACGACCTGCACGACCGCCCTGACATCCGCGTGCTGACCCTCTCGTCCATGGGCAAGGACTTCTGCCTGGGAGCCGACCGGAACGAGTACAGGGCGGCGCTCACCGCGGACCCCTCCGGTTCCGCGCTGCGGCGCATCGCGGACAAGGCCCAGCGCCTGTGCCAGGCCCTGGAGAACACCCACGCCGTCACCATCGCCAGGCTCCACGGCCGGGTGATCGGTGCCGGGCTCGCGCTCGCCTCGTTCTGCGACCTGCGCGTGGGCGCGGACACCTGCCGGTTCCGCATGCCGGAGGTCGGCATCGGCCTGCCCCCCGCCTGGGGAGGGGCGATGGGCCGCCTCGTCTCCGAGGCCGGAGCCGCCAGGATCCGCGAACTCATGCTGACCTGCGAGGTGTTCGACGCCGAAACCGCTCACCGTCTCGGCATCCTGCACAGGACCGTCCCGCTCGACGGGCTCGACGAGGCCGTCGGCTCCTGGACGAGGCCCCTCGTCCGCCGCTCCCCCGAAGCCCTCGTCCTGACCAAGCGCATGCTGGCCGGCTTCGCGCGGGCCGACCGAACGGCGGACACCTCCCTGCTCGACTCCCACCTCCTGTCGGCCCACATCAACCCGCACCGGTGACCGGCCCCGACCGGTACCCCGTCGCCCCGGTCATGGCTGCCGGGCCGCACCGGTGACGCCGGAGACCGAGGAGGTGTGTCCGGCTACGGCATGAGGTGGTAGTCCGGGAAGTTGCCCGGCAGCCTCTCGTCGCCGGGTCCGTCGGTCACGGCACGTACGAGCAGTTCGCCGCCCACGAAGGCCCCGCGCCAGGAGGCTCCGAAGCCGCCGAACAGCTCCTCGCGGTCACCCCGCGAACGCGGCGTGCCGTGACCGGTCTTGAAGGCCCGGATCTGCGGGACCAGCCGCTCGTACGTCGCCGGGTCGTCAGTGGACAGGGTCGCGACCAGGGCGCCGTTCGACGCGTTCATCGCGGCGAGGAGTTCGGCCTCGGTGTCGACCAGGACGATCGTGTCGACCGGGCCGAAGGGCTCCGCGTGGTGGAGCGGTGAGGAGCGTGGCGGGTGGAGGTACGCGCCGGTGTCCTGGCCGCCTTCGCCTGGCGGGCAGCATCTCGTTCTTCGCGGGTTTCCTCACCCTGTTCCTCGCGGCACCCGGCCGCGACCGGAGGGGCAACCCACTGGTGAAGGCCCCGGCCCCCGTGATCCGCGAGACCGACTGATCCACACATGCGCGNNCGCGCATGTGTGGATCAGTCGTCAGTCGCCGCAGCGGCTCTCCCGGAGGGAGTGCAGGTGCTCGCTGGACTTGCGGGCGAAGGCGAACGACTCGGCCGGGTTGTCGTGCTCGGTCTGCCAGTGGTGGTAGGTGCGACTGCGGTAGGTGCGCGCGGTGACCCGGCTCAGGAAGTTCTTGTAGTCGATGTCGCCGTCACCGACGTCCGTCATGTCGTAGCCGTCGCGGGCGGCGTCGTTCCGGGTGCCGTCCTTGACGTGGAAGAGGGGGTAGCGGTCGGGCTGCTTGAGCACGTAGTCGATGGGGTTGAAGGGCGCCGGTGTGCCGTCCGCCCGCTTGCCGAAGCGGAACTGGGCGCAGAACGCCCAGTAGATGTCCATCTCCAGGTAGACCAGGTCGGGGTCGGTCTCGGCGAGCAGGACGTCGTAGAGACGCACCTTCGGCTTGTCGGTGGCGAAGGAGAACTCCTCCGCGTGGTTGTGCTGGTAGAACTTCATGCCGCGTTCGCGTGCGGCGGCGCCGTAGGTGTTGAAGTCCTCCGCCGCACGCTTCCAGCCGTCCACGGTGGAGCCGTGGCGGAAGGGGCCGGAGGCCGTGCCGATGTGCTTGAGGCCGAGGGCCTCCGCCTCGTCGAGGACCTTGGTGAGGTTCTGCGCGAAGGTGTAGGCACCGGGGTTGTTGTCGTCGTAGTAGCCGACGTGGCTGCCGATGGGGTTCAGCCCGTGGTCCTTGGCCAGCCTCTTGAGCTGGGCGAGGGTGATGGCGCCGGCCGAGCCCTGGGTGTATCCGGCGAACTCGATCTCGTCGTAGCCGTACCTCTCGAGCTCGGCGAACACGGGGGCGAAGCCGAGGGTGGAGACCTTGTCGCGGAGGCTGTAGAGCTGGATGCCGAGACGGCCGGGAGGCAGGACGGCACGGCCCTTGCCGTGGCCGCTGCCGTGCTCGTTTCCGTGGCCGGGGTGCGGGCCCGCGGCCTGGGCGGCGGCACCGCCGAGGAGGGTCGCGGCCGTGGCTCCGGCGGCGACGCCAAGGACGTTGCGGCGGCTGAGTCTGCGCGCGAGCTCGGGGTCCTTCGGGGTGCGGCTCATGATCACGAATCTCCCTGTGAACGTGCGGGCGGGGCGGATTGTCAGTGCAGTCCGGCAAGCTGGAGGAGCAGGGACTTCACTTCGGTGGCCTGGACTCGGCCGGTGAACGCGTGGGGGGTGGAGCAGAGGATGAGCGGACCTTCGTCGTCGCTCGTGGGAAGGCGGCCGTGACTGCCGCGGACAGGTGAGGGGTCGAGGGGGACGACCGCCATGCGGTAGCGCATCCCGAGCTTCTTGCGGGCGACCGCCGAGACCGCCTTGACCCTGACATAGGGGTCCTGGGGGTCCATGAAGAGCTCCACGGGGTCGTAGCCCGGCTTGCGGTGGATCTCGACGAGCTGCGCGAAGTCGGGCGCGTGGTCGTCGTCGAGCCAGTAGTAGTACGTGAACCAGGCGTCCTTCTCCGCGACGGCGACGAGTTCACCGGAGCGGGGATGGTCGAGGTGGTGGGCCTTCTTGCCCTCGTCGTCGAGGAGTTCCGCTATGCCGGGCAGGTCCGCGAGCGCTTCCCGGGTCGCTTCGAGGTCCTCGGGCCGGCGTACGTAGACATGGGCGAGCTGGTGGTCGGCGACCGCGAAGGCACGGGAGGCCATCGGGTCGAGGTACTCCATGCCGTCCTGGGTGTGGACCTCGAGGAGTCCGGCGCGGCGCAGGGCGCGGTTGATGTCGACGGGCCGCTCGACGCGGGTGATGCCGTACTCGGAGAGGGCCACGACGGTGCGGCCCTCGGCCCTGGCGTCGTCGAGCAGGGGTGCCACGGCGCGGTCGAGGTCGGCCGCGGCCCGATGCGAGCGGGGGTCGTCGGGGCCGTAGCGCTGGAGGTCGTAGTCGAGGTGCGGGAGGTAGCAGAGGGCCAGGTCGGGGGTGCGGGTGGCGAGGATGTGCCGGGTGGCGTCGATGATCCACTGCGAGGAGACGAGGTCGGCTCCGGGTCCCCAGAAGTGGAAGAGGGGGAAGGTGCCGAGCTTCTCGGTCAGCTCGTCGTGCAGCGCCGGGGGCCTGGTGTAGCAGTCGGGTTCCTTGCGGCCGTCGGCGTAGTACACGGGACGGGGGGTGACGGTCCAGTCGGTGTCGGCGCCCATCGCGTACCACCAGCAGATGTTGGCGACGGTGTAGCCCGGGTGGACGCGCCGTGCGGCGTCCCAGAGCTTGTCCCCGGCGACGAGTCCGTTGTGCTGGCGCCACAGGAGGACGTCGCCGAGCTCACGGAAGTACCAGCCGTTGGCCACGATGCCGTGTTCGGAGGGGGTGGTGCCGGTGAGGAAGGTGGACTGGGCGGCGCAGGTGACTGCGGGCAGGACCGTGGAGAGGGGTGCCTGTGCGCCGGACCCTGCCATGGCCCGGAGGCTGGGCATGTGCTGGAGCAGCTGGGGGGTGAGGCCGACGACGTCGAGGACGAGGAGGGGGGTGGGACGCGTGCTGGTGCCGGGTTCGGTCATGGCAGCTCCTTCAGTCCGAGGTCGACGAGGAGGTCGCGGGCGAGGGTGAGTTCGGCGGCGATGCCGTCGGCGAGCTGGGTGCGGGTGCGAGGCCGCAGTTCGGCGGGAAGGGCCTGCCAGGTGTACGTCTCGACTTCGAGGTGCCGGGTCAGGGGGGCGGGCCCGCCGACGAGCCGGTTGAGCACCGTCCGGAGCACGGGGAGTGTGGAGGTGAGCGGGGGCGCGGGCGGTGCGTGCAGGGGGACGTGGAAGTGGGAGCGCCAGGGCGTGCTGTCGGGGAGCACTCCGCCGGTCACCGCCTCGTCGAGGTCGTCGGTCCCACGGAGGCCAGCGGCGGTGAGCGTGCGCGTCTGGTGCAGGAAGCGGGGTTCGGCGAAGGCTCCCAGGGCGGCGCGCACCTCGGGCAGGTGCGGGTGTTCGGCGTGCAGCGCCGCGGAGAGCTGGGACTTGACGACGGGGATCCCGGCCGCGCGCAGGGTGTCGAGCGCGGTGTCCGGGTCCTCGAAGGAGGTGGCGAGGTGACAGGTGTCGACGCAGATGCCGATGCGGTCGTGGCCCACCTCGGTGAGGGGGCCGATGGCGTCGGCGGTGGTCTCCACGGTGCAGCCCGGTTCGGGTTCGAGGCCGATCCTGATGGATTTGCCGGTCAGCTCGGCGAGGGCGTCGAGGCGCTGCGCGAGTGCGATGAGTGCCTTCTGAGCCGTTCCGGCCGCCGTGGGGTCGTCGGCGTACGGAGTCCGCCAGGCGATCGGCAGGGTGGAGACGGTGCCTTCGGTGACGTCGTCGGGGAGCAGGGCGGCCAGCAGCCGGGCGAGGTCCGTGGTGTGGGCGAGCCGCTCGGGGTCGGTCCAGTCCGGCGTGTAGACGCGGTACTTGACCTCCTGGGCCCCGAAGCCCTCGTAGGGGAAGCCGTTGAGGGTGACCACCTCGAGGCCGCGGTGTTCGAGCTCGCCGCGCAGCGAACGGAGCGCCGCGGGGTCGTTGATCAGGACGCGGGCGGCGTCCTTCGCCAGCCAGAGGCCGATGCCGAGCCGGTCCCGCCCGAGCCGTCTGCGTACGGGCTCGCAGTGGTCGCGCAGCTGGGCGCGGACGCCTTCGAGGGTCTCGGCGGGGTGCACGTTGGTGCAGTACGCGAGGTGGACGGTGGAGCCGTCCAGATGGCGGAAGCGCATGGCTCACTCCCCGCCGCGGAGAATGGAGTTGCCCTCGTGGAGGGGGCCGGGGACCGCTGTGTCCAGCTGGAGTCGGCCGCTCTGCCCGTAGAAGGCGACGGGGTTGCGCCAGAGCACCTTGTCGACGTCGTCCTCGTCGAATCCGGCCTTCAGCATGGCGTCGGCCACCTTGCGGGTCTTCAGCGGGTCGCTCCTTCCCCAGTCGGCGGCCGAGTTGACGAGAATCCTGTCGGTGCCGTGGTTCCGCAGGACCGTGATCATGCGGTCCTCGTCCATCTTGGTGTCCGGATAGATGGAGAAGCCGGCCCAGCATCCGCTGTCGAGGGCGTCCCGTACGGTCGTCTCGTTGAGGTGGTCGAGCAGGACCAGCTCCGGGGCGAGGTCCGATTCGCGTACGACGTCGATCGTGCGGTGCAGACCGGCGAGCTTGTCTCGGTGCGGAGTGTGGACGAGTGCGGGAAGACCGTGTTCGGCGGCGAGCTGGAGCTGGGTGGCCAGCGCGGTGTCCTCGGCGGGTGTCATCGAGTCGTAGCCGATCTCACCGACGGCGACGACGGAGTCCTTGACGAGGTAGCGGGGCAGGGCGTCGAGGACGGGAGTGCAGCGGGGGTCGTTCGCCTCCTTGGGGTTGAGGGCGAGCGTGCAGTGGTGGGCGATGCCGTACTGGGAGGCGCGGAAGGGCTCCCAGCCGAGGAGGGCGTCGAAGTAGTCGAAGAAGCTGGCGGGCGAGGTGCGGGGCTGGCCGAGCCAGAAGGAGGGCTCGACGAGCGCGCGGACCCCGGCGTCGTACATCGCCCGGTAGTCGTCCGTGGTGCGGGAGGTCATGTGGATGTGGGGGTCGAAGATCCTCATCGGGATTCCTCCGTGGACGTGGGGGTGGGGG
>NZ_MAPV01000048.1 GCF_001700505.1 Streptomyces mutomycini | reverse complement strand
ACCAGAAGAGATGGTGCCGGGCGTCGACGAGGCCGTTGGCCGGTTCCACGGTCATCAGCGGGCGCAGCTCGCCGGGGCGCCAGCCGGTCTCCTCCTCCATCTCCCGCGCCGCCGCTGCGGCGATGTCCTCGCCGTCCTCGACCACGCCCGCGGCGAGCTCCCAGCCCCAGCTGTCGGTGATGAACCGGTGCCGCCACAGGAGCAGGACCTCGTTGGCCTCGTTGACGACGGTCGCCGCGGCGACGGCCCGGAGCCGGATGAGGAAGTGGTCCAGATGGCGGCCGTCGGGAAGAACGACATCCGCCAGATTGACCCGGAACCAGGGATTCTCGTACACGGTCTGTTCCTTTGAGTTCGTCCACCGCACAGGTCTGCCACCTTCCGACTGGCCGATGGCAATATCTGATCAGGGTCCGGTTCGCAAAGGAACGCGCGGACGCTCCTCGGGCGGGGCTCACAGAGGCACGCGCAGCGCCCCGTCGATGAGGCGGGCCGCCGCCGTGGCGTCGGCGCTGCCGCTCACGGCCAGATACTCCCGTACGGAGCGCAGCCGGTCCCGGAGCCGCTGGGATTCCATACCCCGGGCGCGTTCCGCCATTTCCGAGGCCGTGCCGGCGGCCCTGTCGGCCTCTCCCTGGAGCAGTTCGAGATGGGTGAGGATGGCGAGCCGGTGCACGGTCCCGCGATCGTGCGCCGGGGAGCGTACGGCCGCGGTCGCGTGCTCCCGGGCACCGGCGAGATCCCCGAGACACAGCAACGCCTCGGCCACCTGGACGTTGACGAGGCCCGGCTGCACATACCCGGTCTCGTCCGGTTCGCCGCCGCTCCGGATACGGCCGGCCTCGGCCTCCGCGCGGCGGATGCACACCAGGGCGCTGCGGTGGTCACCGAGCTGCGCATAGGCCTTGGCCTGCATCGCGTGCAGATCGGCGGCCAGCGCCGGGGTGATGTGCGGGCCCGCCGCGCGCAGTGCGGCCTCGGCGAAGGCGACGGAGCGCCTGAATTCGGCCAGGTGCAGCGACTGGTTCACCAGCAGCGCGATCACATAGCCGCCGAGGCCCCGGTCCCCGCTTGCCTTGGCCAGGCGCAGGGCCTGGTGGAAGTAGCGCTGGGCGAGCCCATGGGCGTCGGAGTCGTAGGCGCAGATTCCCGCGACGGCCACCAGCCCGGCGGTCGCGCGGTGGAGCCGGCGGCCCGTGGCGTCGCTGTACCCGCCGCGCAGCAGGGGCGCGGTCTCGGCGTTGAGGAAGCCGACGATGCGGGACCTGGTCGCGATGCCGCCCGCCTTGCGGTACATCTGCTCGTAGTGCGCGCGGGCCGCCCGGAGCATCGCTATGTCCGCCATGCTCACGCGGGACGGACCGGGGCGGGAGACGTCGGCGTCCTCGGGAGGGTTCTCCCACTCCCAGACCGGCATCACGGCCGTCGTGCCCGTGGCGGCGGGCGCGGTGGCGAGGTGCGGACGCTGCTGTTCGTCGGAACGCCACAGAGCGGTGGTGTGCTCGACGAACCCGGAGAGGCAGGCGGCGTGGGCGGGCGAACGCATCCCGGGGATCCCCATGCCGATGTCGTCGAGCGTGACGGGCCGGTCGAGCCGGCCGGCCAGGACTTCGCAGATCAGGTCCGGGACCCGCCCGCGCGGGCGGGGGCCCTTGAGCCAGCGGCTGACCGCCGTGTGCTCGTAACGCAGGCACAGCCCGCGGGCACGGCCGGCCTGGTTGACATGGCCGGCGAGCCCGGCGCGGGACACACCCGCCTCGTCGATCAGGGATTCGAGCAGGACGTTGGGCTCCATTGCCCCCCCATGTACGCGTCGCAATGAGCCTAGTGGAGCACGATTCACACGGGGTGTGAACGGAATGCCCGAACCGTCCGTCCGTGCACCCTGCCGCGCCGGGACGCCGCTCGCTTGAATGAGTCCCTCGCAAGAGGCGGCCGGGTCGTCGGCTCCCCCTCGTACAGTTCGACGACCCGCACCCGCGCCGTTCGTTCTGCCGGCCTGCCCGACACTCCGTGGCAGGGCGGGCGGCGCCGGGCCGCACAGTCCGCTGTCCCGATGGCAGCAGCCCCGTGTGCGTCCCACCGCCGTCCCGCGAGAACAGAAGGGGCGTATCCGGTGTCCGGATACGCCCCTTCTCAACTCCCTTGCCCGCTACGCGCCGCGCAGCACCGCGCCGGTGCGCCCGGTGGCCAGGGCGACCGCCGTGTCGCGCGCCGCGGAGGCCTCCTCCACGGTCAGCGTGCGGTCCGGGGCACGGAACCGCAGCGCGTACGCCAGGGACTTCTTGCCCTCACCAATCTGCTCGCCGGTGAAGACGTCGAACAGCCGCAGCGATTCGAGCAGGTCGCCGGCGCCGTCGCGGAGCGCCCTCTCCACCGCGTCGGCGGGCACGTCCGAGTCGACGACGAGCGCGACGTCCTGGGTCGCCACCGGGAAGGTGGAGATCCTGGGCGCCTGGAGCGCGCCGTCGACAGCCTGCTCCAGGACGTCGAGCTCGACCTCCATGGCGCAGGTCCGCGCGGGCAGGTGGAGCTCCTTGACGACACGCGGGTGCAGTTCGCCCGCGTGTCCGAAGAGCGTCTCCACACCGTCGACCGTGACGTACAGCGCGGCGCAGCGGCCGGGGTGCCACGGCGCGTGGCGGTCGGCGCGGACCGTGACCTCGACCCCGGCCTCACGGGCGATGGTGCGCGCCGCCTCGACGGAGTCCGCCCAGTCGGACGGGCGGCCCTTGCCCCACCAGCCGGCCTGCTCGCGGGCACCGGCGAGGACGACGGCGGCACGGCGCGGCTGACGCGGCAGCGCGGCGTCCAGTCCGGCGATCTCCTCCCCGGTGGGACGGCGGTCGACGGGAAGGCGCACGGCCTTGGTCTCCTCGCCGGTCGGCCTGAAGACGAGGCCGGTCTCGAAGAGCGCCAGGTCGTGGCTGCCGCGGCCGTCGTTGCGCCGCAGTGCGCCGAGCAGACCCGGCAGCAGCGTGGTGCGCAGCGCGGGCTCCTCGTCGGAGAGCGGGTTGACGAGGGTGACCGTACGGCGCCGGGCGTCGTCCTTCTCCAGGCCGAGCTGGTCGAGGACGGCGTCACCGATGAACGGGTAGCTCAGCGCCTCGACGTAACCTGCGCCCGCGAGGGCCCGGCCGATGCGGCGGTGCAGCCGCTGGCGGTCGGTGAGCCCGCGACCGGACGGCGGCGTCGGCAGGGTGGACGGGAGGTTCTCGTACCCCTCCAGCCGGATGACCTCTTCGGCCAGGTCGTTCGGCTCGGCGAGGTCGGGCCGCCAGGACGGCACCGTGACGATCAGCTCGTCCTGCCCGTAGACGTCGCAGCCGACCTGCTGGAGGCGGCGTACGACGGTCTCGCGGCCGTACGCGACTCCGGCCACCCGGTCCGGGTGGTTCGCCGGCATCGCGATGGTGCGGGGTGCGGACGGGGCGGTGATCTCCGTGACACCGGCCTCGGCCGTGCCTCCGGCCAGGAGGACCAGCAGGTCGACCGTGCGCTGCGCGGCAGCGGCGGCGGCCTGCGGGTCGACCCCGCGCTCGAAGCGCTTGGACGCCTCGGAGGTCAGCTTGTGGCGGCGTGCGGTCCGGGCGATGGCGATCGCGTCGAAGTGCGCGGCCTCGATGACGACCTCGGTGGTCCCGGCCTCCTCGGCCGCGTCCGCGATCTCCGTGTCGGCACCGCCCATGACGCCCGCGAGGCCGATCGGCCCGCGGTCGTCGGTGATGACGAGGTCCTGGGCGTCCAGGACACGCTTGGCTCCGTCGAGCGTGGTGAGTTTCTCGCCCTGCTGCGCGCGGCGCACGCCGATCGGGCCCTCGACCCGGGTGCGGTCGTAGGCGTGCAGCGGCTGGCCGAGCTCCAGCATGACGTAGTTGGTGATGTCGACGGCGAGCGAGACGGTGCGCATCCCGGCCTTCTGCAGCCTGCGCTGCATCCAGATCGGGGAGCGTGCCTCGGGCTGCAGGCCGGTGACCGTGCGCGCGGTGAAGTTGCCGCATCCGATCGGGTCGGACACCTTCACCGGGTAGCCGTACGCGTTGGGCGCGGGCACGTCCAGGAGCGCCGGGTCGCGCAGCGGCAGCCCGTACGCGATGGCGGTCTCGCGGGCGACTCCGCGCATCGAGAGGCAGTAGCCGCGGTCCGGCGTGACGGCGATGTCGAGGACCTCGTCGACGAGCTCCAGGAGCTCGATCGCGTCGGTGCCGGGCTCGTACTCCGGCGGCAGCACGATGATGCCGTGCGTGCCGTCGTCGCCCATGCCCAGCTCGTCGGTGGAGCAGATCATGCCGTGCGAGGTCTTGCCGTACGTCTTGCGCGCGGCGATCGCGAAGTCGCCGGGCAGGACGGCACCCGGGAGGACCACGACGACCTTGTCGCCGACGGAGAAGTTACGGGCGCCGCAGACGATCTCCTGCGGTTCACCGGTGCCGTTCGCGGTGCCGACGTCGACCGTGCAGAAGCGGATGGGCTTCTTGAAGCCCTCCAGCTCCTCGATGGTCAGGACCTGTCCGACGACCAGGGGGCCCTTGAGTCCGGCGCCGGTCTGCTCGACGGTCTCGACCTCGAGGCCGACGGAGACGAGCTTGGCCTGTACGTCACGGCCGGTCTCCGTCGCCGGCAGGTCGACGTATTCCCGCAGCCAGGAAAGCGGGACGCGCATCAGATCTCCATCCCGAACGGCCGGGTGAACCGGACGTCGCCCTCGACCATGTCTCGCATGTCCTCGACGTTGTGGCGGAACATCAGCATCCGCTCGATACCGAATCCGAAGGCGAATCCGCTGTACTTCTCGGGGTCCACACCGCAGGCGATGAGCACCTTCGGGTTGACCATGCCGCAGCCGCCCAGCTCGATCCAGCCCTCGCTGCCGCAGGTGCGGCAGGGGCGGTCCGGGTTGCCGACGGAATCGCCGCGGCAGACGTAGCAGACCATGTCCATCTCGGCGGACGGCTCGGTGAACGGGAAGAAGTTCGGCCGCAGCCGGGTCTTCATGTCCGGGCCGAAGAGCGCCTGGACCATGTGGTCGAGGGTGCCCTTGAGGTCGGCCATGGTGAGGCCCTCGTCGACCGCGAGCAGCTCGATCTGGTGGAAGACCGGGGTGTGCGTGGCGTCGAGCTCGTCGGTGCGGTAGACCCGGCCGGGGCAGACCACGTAGACGGGGGGCTTGCGGCTGAGCAGCGAGCGGGCCTGGACGGGCGAGGTGTGCGTGCGCAGCACGACACCGGACTCGTCGCTCCTGGCGCCGTCGGCGCCCTGCACGAAGAAGGTGTCCTGCATCTGCCGCGCCGGGTGGTCGGGCACGAAGTTCAGGGCGTCGAAGTTGAACCACTCCGCCTCGACCTCGGGGCCCTCGGCGACCTCGTAGCCCATGGCCACGAAGACGTCGGCGACGCGCTCCATGATGGTCGTCAGGGGGTGGCGCGCGCCGGCCGGGGTGCGGTCGTAGGGCAGGGTGACGTCCACCGCCTCCTCGACCAGGACCCGGGCGTCACGCTCGGCCTCCAGCTCGGCCTGGCGGGCGGCCAGCGCCTTGGAGACGGCGCCGCGGGCCTGGCCCACGCGCTTGCCCGCCTCGGCCTTGGCCTGGGGCGGCAGCGCGCCGATCTCCCGGTTGGCGAGCGACAGGGGCGAGGTACCACCGGTGTGCGCCGTCTTCGCCTGGGCGAGCGCGTCGAGGTCGCCCGCGGCGGCGAAGGCGGCGAACGCCTCGTCCCGCAGGCGCTCGATCTCTTCCGGTTTCAGTGCCTCGACCTCGACTGGGTCGTACGACTTGTTCGGTGCCGACATCTCTTCCCGTGCTTCCGATTGGCTGGTGGCGACCCTGGCTGGACGACTGAGGACGCAAAGGTGCCAAAAGTCGAGTCTACGGGCCGCCGGGGGGCGAAGAAGCCCGTGGGCCGCTCAGACCAGGTAGGCCGGCGCGCTCACGGGCAGGATAAATCGGAATTCCGCGCCGCCGCCGGGTGCGCGGTCGACCGTGATGGTGCCGCCGTGCGCCTCGACGATGCCCTTGACGATGTACAGGCCCAGGCCGGTCCCGCCGCGCTTGCTGCCCCGCCAGAAGCGGGTGAAGACGCGGCCCATCGACTCCTCGGGGATGCCAGGACCTTCGTCGCTCACGGTGACTGCCGTTCCGTTCTCGTCACTCTTCGCCGGTGCGGGCGCAGGGGCGATCTCAATAGTGACGGTTCCCTCGCCGTGACGCACCGCGTTTTCGAGAAGGTTGCCGAGCACCTGGTCGACCTTGTCGGGATCGGCCCATAGCGCGGGCAGCGGTTTCCGGGTGTGCACCAGGAAGCGGCCGGGCGCCTGCCCGGTCGCGATGAGCGCCTGGACGTGGCGTTCGACGGCCGCGGAGACGTCCACGGGCTGGCGGCGCAGCTCCAGCCGCCCGGAGTCGATCCTGGAGATGTCGAGCAGCTCGGCGATGAGCCGGGTGACACGGTTGGCGTCCGCGTCGACGGTCTCCAGCATCAGCCGCTTCTGGTCGTCGGTGAACCGCTCCCATTTGGCCAGGAGTGTGGCGGTGAAGCCCTTGACCGAGGTCAGCGGGGAGCGCAGCTCGTGGGCGACGGTGGCGATCAGCTCGGCGTGGCTGAGCTCGGTGCGGCGGCGGGCCTCGGTGCCGCGCAGCGACACGACGAGCCGGCGGAGCGGACCGGTCGGGGTCTCGCGGACGTACCGTGCGGAGACCAGGACCTCTCGGCCGCCGGGGAGCAGGAGATTCCGCTCGGGCTGGCCGACCCGGGTGGCGAGCCCGCCGTACGGGTCGGTCAGGTCCCACCAGCGTCGCCCTTTGAGGTCCTCCAGGGGCAGCGCCTGGTCCAGGGAGAGGCCGAGCGCGGTCGCCCCGGGGGTGGCGGTGATCCTGGCTGCGGCGGCGTTGAAGCAGATGACCTTGCGGTTCTCGTCGGCGACGACGAGACCGTCGGGCAGATCGTCCGGGTCGATGCCCGTCACGGGTTCTCCGAGGGCCCGGCTTCCGCCGGCCTCGTCGGAGAGGGCGCGCACGGAGGCCGTGTGTGTCGCTCGCGGCCTGCTCATGCCGACTGCCATCTTCCCGTACCCCACCTCTCGAACCGGTGCAGTGGGTCCCCGAGTTCATCACCCTACTAGGCGTCAGCGGCCGGGCGACACCCTCGGGGCGGGCGCCGGCGGAGTGTGGCCCGTATCGATCGGTGGGGTTCCGGCCGGGATCAGCCCGTGTGCCGGGGGCGCTGGGCCCGCGCGGAGGCGTAGAGGCACACTGCGGCGGCGGTCGCGAGGTTGAGGCTCTCGGCCTTTCCGTGGATCGGGACCCGGACCACGGCGTCGGCCAGGGCGCGCGTCTCCTCCGGGAGGCCCCATGCCTCGTTTCCGAACACCCAGGCGGTGGGCCCGCCCATGGTGCCCGCGTCGAGTTCGTCGTCGAGGTCGTCCTCGCCGGCGCCGTCCGCGGCCAGGACGCGCACTCCGGCGTCCCGGAGCCCCTGCACGGCCTGCTCGACGGGCACTCCGACGGCCACCGGCAGGTGGAACAGCGAACCGACCGAGGCGCGGACCGACTTGGGGTTGTAGAGGTCCACGGACGCGTCGGTGAGCACGACCGCGTCGGCGCCCGCGGCGTCGGCACAGCGCAGCACGGTACCGGCGTTCCCCGGGTCGCGTACGTGGGCGAGCACGGCGACCAGCTTGGGCTTCGCCGCGAGGATCTCCTCGAAGGGCGCGTCCAGGAAGCGGCAGACACCGATCAGGCCCTGCGGGGTGACGGTCTGCGAGACGTCGGCGAGCACGTCGCTGTCCGCGAGGTGCACCCGGGCGCCGGCGGCATGTGCGGCGTCGATGATGGCGGCGTACCGTCCGGCGGCCTCCGCTGTGGCGAAGAGCTCGATCAGCGTGGGCTCCCCGTCGCTGCCCCGGTGCCCTGCGGCCTCCCGCACGGCCTGCGGCCCCTCGGCGATGAACCTGCGCTCCTTGCCGCGGAAATTACGCCTGGCCAGCCGGCGTGCGGCGGCGACGCGCGGAGACCGCGCGGAGATCACTTCGGGGGTGCCCATGGTCGGCGGCGAGCCTCTCTGCGTAACTCTGCTTCACTGCGTACGTTTCTCTGCGTACGGGTGGCTGCGTACGCGGAGTGTCCTGCAACGCACCGGACCCGCAGACGGCTTGCGCCTGCGGGTCCGGCTGACTACCTGGAGAGCTGCCTGGATCAGGCGGCCTTCGGGGCGTTGACGTCGCTCGGGAGGGCCTTCTGGGCGACCTCGACGAGGGCGGCGAACGCGTTGGCGTCGTTGACCGCGAGCTCGGCCAGGATCTTGCGGTCCACCTCGATGTTGGCGGCCTTCAGACCCTGGATGAGGCGGTTGTACGTCATGCCGTTCTGGCGGGCAGCGGCGTTGATGCGCTGGATCCAGAGCTGACGGAAGTCGCCCTTGCGCTTCTTGCGGTCGTTGTAGTTGTAGACCAGGGAGTGGGTGACCTGCTCCTTGGCCTTGCGGTACAGGCGCGAGCGCTGACCGCGGTAGCCCTTGGCGGCCTCGAGGATCGCCCGGCGCTTCTTGTGGGCGTTTACTGCCCGCTTGACGCGTGCCACTTTTAACTCCTTGCAGCGGGGCTGGGAATCACGTTGTCGACTCACCAAGCCCGGAAACGAATTGGTCCCGGTCGGATCGAGGTCGCGCCTCCGGATTCACCGGAGGCCGCGTCCTCACTTGCCGAGAAGCTTCTTGACCTTCTTGACGTCGGCCGGAGCCACGACGACCGTGCCGGTCAGCGAGCGGGTCTTCTTGGACGACTTGTGCTCGAGCAGGTGGCGCTTGCCGGCCTTCTCGCGGAGCACCTTGCCGGAGCCGGTGATCTTGAAGCGCTTGCTGGCACCGCTGTGCGTCTTGTTCTTCGGCATCGCGCCGTTCTCTCCTCGTCAGTGGCGCCCCTCTCGGTGCGGGCACCGGACTGCAGGGGCGTCAGATCTTTGGGTGGTTCCCGAGGGACCCGGGGGCGCCTGGGTGGCAGCCCCCGGAGGTCACGCCTCGGAAGGTGTCTCGGCCGGAGCCTCGGCAGCTGCGGCCGGGGCCTCAGCGGTCTCACCCTCGGACTCGGCGTCCGGGGTGGTCCCCTGACGCTCCGCCTTGCGGGCGGCCTGGGCCTCACGGGCTTCGGCCATGGCTTCGGTCTTCTTCTTGTGCGGGCCCAGAACCATGATCATGTTCCGGCCGTCCTGCTTCGGGTTCGACTCGATGAAGCCGAGGTCCTCGACGTCCGAAGCGAGACGCTGGAGCAGTCGGAAGCCCAGCTCCGGGCGGGACTGCTCACGACCACGGAACATGATCGTGATCTTGACCTTGTCCCCCTGCTTGAGGAACCGGACGACGTGACCCTTCTTGGTGTCGTAGTCGTGCGGGTCGATCTTCGGCCGGAGCTTCATTTCCTTGATGACCGTGTGCGCCTGGTTCTTGCGCGCCTCACGGGCCTTCATGGCCGACTCGTACTTGAACTTCCCGTAGTCCATGAGCTTGCACACGGGGGGACGGGCTGTCGCCGCCACCTCGACCAGGTCGAGGTCGTACTCCTGTGCGAGCTCCAGGGCCTTGGCAAGCGGAACAATCCCGACCTGCTCGCCGCTGGGACCGACAAGTCGCACCTCGGGAACGCGAATCCGGTCGTTGATGCGGGGCTCGGCGCTGATGGATCCTCCTCGGTAGCACCACGCGACTGCCTGGAGAGAAGCCGCGTAACGTCTGTTGTGTGACCAACCGAACCGGGAAAGGAAAAAAGCCCCGGACGGGACACAGGCGGGGCTCCTGGAAATACCGGAACACCGCCGCGGTCAACCGCGGGGCGCATCGAGCAGCTCCATCGTCCGTACGGAACGATGGTCGCCACCTGACCGGTGACCTGCCATCCGCGAGGACGGTCAGGTGGGAGATCGGAGCCTCCACTTGTGGGCCGAGCACATAGGTGTCCGGCCGGTCGTTACACAAGGTTAGCAGCTCCCGGGGGGTACGGCGAACCCGCTGCCCGGGCGGCTCCCGCAGGAGGAACCGCGCCGGCGTGGCCTTATCGTGTGGGGCATGAGCGACGCGACCACCCCCAGCACCGAGAACCCCGGCTTCGACGACATGGCCCGCGACATCGCGGAGGTTCCCGCGGTCGAGGTGATCGTCACCGTCGCCGTCAACCTGATGAGCGCGGCAGCCGTGAAGCTCGGCCTGACCGAGGAAGGCGAGCAGCACAAGGACCTGGACGAGGCCCGCAAGCTGGTCCAGGCGCTGGCGGGACTGCTCGACGCGAGCGCCACCGAGATCAGCACGTTCCACGCCTCGCCGCTGCGCGACGGCCTGAAGTCGCTCCAGCTGGCCTTCCGTGAGGCCTCGCTCGTACCGGACGAGCCCGGCCAGGGCCCGGGCGAGAAGTACACCGGCCCGGTCTACGGCTGATCCTCGGGCCGGACCACGGCCCCGACGAGCCCGCCGCCTGCGACAGGTGGCGGGCTCGTGTGCGTCAGCGGCTGAAGAGCGGGACGCCCGGGGCTTCGGCGCCGGCCGGCAGCAGTGCCAGGTCGATCCCGCGGACCAGCCGGGCGCGCAGCACCTCGCTGGCCGAGAGCGCGTCGGCGACCCGCCGGGCGGCATCGGCGACGACGGCGTCCGGGGAGAGGACCAGGGCAAGGGTCCCGTCGGCCTGACCCGGGCCGAGGTGCGCGCGCAGCACCGCGGGCTCGGCGGCGGCCGCCTCCCGCACCGCCGCGACCACGGCCGGGTCGTCGAGCGGGTCGGTGCTGACGCGGTTCTCGGCCAGGGCCAGCAGCGCCGGGCCGGTCAGCTCGAAGGCGACGGGCCCCGCCAGGTCGAGCACCACCGTGTCCGCCTTCTCGTGCGCGGCGGCCTGCAGTGCCTGGTGCAGGGGTACGGCGACGGGGCGCGCCTGCGGGTCCCAGCGGGCCAGCGACGCGGTGGAGGTGAAGGCGGGCAGGGCACGCCGGTCACCGGCCTGCAGGGTCGGCACCGCCATGTCGCTGGTCTTCTCGCGGCGCAGCCCGTTCTCGTCCTCCTCGACCTCGCCGAGGACGGCGACGACCGGCACGAGGAGCCGGGCGTCCCTGAGCGCCGCGAGGACCGGGCCGATCGCCTCACGGTCCTCGGACCAGGCCGCGAGGGCCGCTGTCAGTTCGGGCGAGGCAGTGCCGTCGTCGTCGGAGAAACCGGGGTCCGGGATGTTCTTGAGCGCCACGTGACGAGCCTAGTGGGTCGGTTCTCCCGCCTGGGCGACAGGTCGGGCACAGCCTGCTGCGGGCCGCGCCGGCCGGCGTCCTGGCCTGTCCCGTCACAGAACGCGCAGGCCCGCGCTGTCCGGCCTCGTGGCCGCCGCCGTCCTGCTCTCGGCCGGTTCCACCGCGGGAGGTGCGTATCCGGTGGGTCGTTCGCCGGATGGCGCGTCCGCGGCGGTGGCCGCCGTATCGTCCGCGTCGAGCCCGTCGGCCGTAGCGAGGAGCCAGAGGTGGATCTCGACGCGGAGCTGGCCGATGCGCTGGCGCCCCTGGCGGACGGCGCCGACGTCTCGGTCGCCGTGCTGGACACGGAGAGCGGCGCGGGTGGCGCGTACGGGGACGGGGCCTACGACACCGCCAGCATCGTCAAGGTCGACATCCTGGCGGCGCTGCTGCTCCGGGCGCAGGACGAGGGCCGCGAGCTGAACGGTGCCGAGCACGCGTACGCCCAGGCCATGATCCGGCGCAGCGACAACACCTCGGCCACCGAACTGCTCAAGGTGATCGGCGGGGAGGAGGGGCTCGACGCGGCCAACGAAAGGCTCGGGCTGACCGCGACGAAGGCCGCGCACGCCTGGGGGCTGACCCAGACCACGGCCGCCGACCAGGTGCGGCTGCTGGAGGCGGTCTCCGGGGCGGACTCGGAGCTGTCGGCTGCCTCTCGCGCCTATGTGGCGGAGCTGATGGGCCAGGTAGAGGCGGACCAGCGGTGGGGAGTCTCCGCCGCGGGCACCGGAGCGGTACTGAAGAACGGCTGGATGCCCCGGACGACGACGGGGCTGTGGGACATCAACAGCATCGGGCGGGTGGAGAGCGGCGGCCACACCCTGCTGGTGGCGGTGCTGTCGCGCGGTCACGCGACGAAGGAGGCCGGCATCCGTCTCGTGGAGTCCGTCGCGAAGGCGGCGGCCGGCGTGGCCGGTTCGGTGACCGCGACGGGCTGAGGCGGGCCGGACGGACGGTCAGCGGAGGGGGCCGGTGGGGAACGGGCCGTAGCCGGGTGCGGCGGTGCTCCCCACGCCGGTGTTCCCGCCACCGGTGTTCCCGCCACCGGTGTTCCGCCCGCCGCTGTTCCGGCCGCGCCACAGGACCACGGCCAGGGCGAGCAGTACGGCCCCGAGGCCGCCCGCCGAGGGGGCCAGCCAGCCGGCCGGTCCCCCGTCGTCCTCCTTCGGGGCCGGGCCCGGGCCGAAGTACTCGTCGCTGTATCCGGCCTCGGCGGACCGTGCGTTCAGATCGCCGGGGCGCAGTTTCGCCCCGGCCTTGATCGCGGCGGCGGGGTCGACCAGGCCGTAGCCCCTGGCGTCGTCGCGGCCGCCCGAGGGGGAGTTGCGTGCGGTGTCCGTGAGCAGGCTCTTGATCTGCGCGGGCGAGAGACCCGGGTGCGCGGCGCGTACGAGTGCGACGGCTCCGGAGACGAAGGCCGACGCGGCGGAGGTGCCCCACTCGATGTAGTAGTGCCGGTCGGGGTTGGCCACGACGACGTCGACGCCGGGAGCGCTGACGGTGGCGTACCAGCGGCGGGTGGAGAACGCCGCGTGGGTTCCGTACTTGTCGACCGCAGCCGCGGCGATCACACCCGGGTAGGCGGCCGGATAGGAGGTCCGGTCGCCCTTGTCGCCGCTGTTGCCCGCGGAGGCGACGACGGCGACGCCCTTGCCGAGGGCGTACTGCACGGCGGCGTCCTCACCGGGTTCCGGGTGGGCCGACTCGCTGTCGTCGCCGAGGGAGAGGTTGATGACGTCGGCGCCGTGGTCGGCCGCCCAGCGGATGCCGTCGGCGAGCGCGGTTCCGCGTGACTCCCGGGCCTTGGAGCGCGAGGCGTCGCCGGACTCGAGGATCACCCGCACGGGCAGGATCTTCGCCTCGGGGGCGACACCGAGCACGCCGTCCGCCCGGCCCGGCCCGTTGCCGCGGCCGGCGATGATTCCGGCCATCGCGGTGCCGTGCAGGGCCCAGGAGCGGTCGCCGCGTCCGGCGCCGAACCCTATGAGGTCCTTGCCCGGGAGTACCTGTCCGGCGAGGTCGGGGTGCTCGTCGTCGACCCCGGTGTCCAGGACGGCGACCGTGATGCCCTTGCCCTTCGTGGTCTGCCAGGCCTCGTCGGTGTGCAGGGCCTCCAGGCCCCACTGCTGGTCACGGATGGCGTCCGCGTGGGCGGGCACGGCGGGCAGCAGTGCGAAGGCGGTGGCCGTGGCCACGGCGCCGAGCGCCCGGAGCCGGCGGGGACGGGTCATTCCGGCTTCTCCGTGAGGTCGGTGACGGTCCTGCGCAGGGTGCGCTCCACCCGGTCGGCGACGCCCTTGGCCTCGTGGCCGAGTCCCGCCTGCGCGGTGGCCGTCGAGGCACCGTCCGCCATGGCCTCGGCGGCGGGCTGCGGCTCGGCGACCGTACGGCCGTCGGCGAAGCCGGAGACGGAGAACACGACGACGGGAACCTCGGTCAGGACGTGCACGGTCCAGCTGGCCCTCTGCTGTTCGCCGAAGCCGGCGGCGACGGTGCCCCTGACCGGGTAGGTGCGGGGCATCAGGTCGGAGCGGGCGGCGAGGCGCTGGGTGGTGAACCGGGTGCTGAGGGCGCCCATCGCCTCGGCGTCCCCCTCGGTGAAGACCATGCCCACGGTGGTGACGCTGCTGCGTGTGGCGTCGGTGTAGGTCGCGCGCAGCAGCGTCACCACCGTG
>NZ_MAPV01000047.1 GCF_001700505.1 Streptomyces mutomycini | reverse complement strand
GTAGGACGCCGCCGAACAATTTTTCCGGGAAAGCCCCGTGCCCTTGTGGCACGGGGCTTTTCTGCGTTCACGACTCCCACCGATGCCGATGCCGATGCCGACGCGGGAGGGAGCCGGTCTCGGCCTGTGTGGGCGGCTGACTGGCCCGAATAGGCCCTCGATATCATCATGGCCATGACGGCATCGGAACCGACCATTCTCGCGACCTCCGGTGGGCACCGCGTCGGAGGACGCACCCGGGTGATGTTCGATTCCTTGGTGCATCACGCGGTTGATCTCTCAGGAGTGCACGGCCGCCGCCCACGAATCATGTATGTCGGCACCGCAATCGGAGATGCCGAGCACTTCACCAGCCGCATGAGCGAGGCCGCGCGGGTAGCCGGATTCGACCTGACGCCGCTGCACCTGTTCCCCATGCCCAACGTGGAGGACATCGAAGGTGCGGTGCTCGATCAAGACGTCGTCTGGGTCATGGGCGGATCGGTCGCCAATCTGCTGGCCGTGTGGAGGGTCCACGGCCTGGACCTCGTCATGCGCCGAGCCTGGGAGGACGGCGTCGTGCTCAGTGGTGTCAGTGCGGGGTCCATCTGCTGGTTCCAGGGGGGTGCGACCGATTCGTTCGGACCGGATCTGCGCCCGATCACGAACGCTCTCTCCTTCCTGCCCTACGGCAATGGCGTGCACTATGACTCGGACGAAGGGCGGCGTCCGCTCATCCATCAGCTTGTCGCGGACGGGACCCTGCCAACGGCTCACTGCACAGATGACGGAGTCGGTCTGGTCTACCGGGGAACCGAACTGGTTGAAGCGGTGGCAGAGGTGTCGGGGAAGGGTGCCTACGTGGTCAAGCGCGAGGGGAACGGTGCAGTGGAGGAGCGCATCGAGCCCCGCAAGCTGCCCACCGTGACACGTTGATCACGCCGGCGGCAGAGCCGCCGGTCCTGGGCAGCGGCGGGGCCCTGGTCAGTAGACCCGCGGGCCGGCTTCGGTGACGCGCACCTTCTCGTTGAAGCCAATCGGCTTCTTGCCCTTGGGGACGAGCTCGCAGGCGTAATCGGTTTCCGTGTTCAGGGGCACCAGTACGGCTTCGGGGATGTCGTTGCAGAGCGCGTAGTCGATGCTGTCGCGATGGTTTCCGTACAGCAGCCGCGCAACGCCTTCGCGGGTGAGTAGACCGTTGCGAGGGGCCGCGGTGTACTCCACGACGTTTTCGGACCAGCCGGACTCGTCGCCGATGCTTACGTTCCACGCCACTTCGAGGCCTTCGTAGGTGACGGTGCAGCTCACTTGGGTACCGCTCTTGGAGCCGACGTCCTCGGGGCACTCGGCGGTGGCCTCGCCCGAGGCGTCGGCCATGGCGAGCGTCTTGCGGCGCAGCTCGTAGGCGAGGTTCTCCCCGAACGTGGCGTCGTCGGCCGGAGAGGGTTGCAGATCCTCCTTCGGCCTATCGGCTGGTCTGGCCAGCTTCTGCGGCAGGATCTCGCCGATGGTCTGTGCCTCTGCACCGGCGGCATCGGAGTCCTCGCTCGCGCACCCGGAGGCTGACAGACTCACCGCAGCGGCTATGACCATGTAAAGGATCTTCGTGCGCATGGCAGTCACCCTACCGAGCCCCTTGGGGCGGTACCGCCACTGCTGCCCGAACGGTATCCCCGACCCGCTGACGTCTCCGTGCGCGCCGTCTACAGCCGGCCGGCTGCTTTCAGCGCGAGATAGGCGTCAGCCAGCGCGGGGGCGAGGTCGTGGGGCGGGGCGTCCACCACCGTGACGCCGTGGCGACGGAGTCGGTCCGCGGTACGGCGACGTTGGGCCTGTGCCTGAGTGCCGGCCGCTGCCTGGTAGGCCGCGTCCACCGAGCCCCGTGCGCGGGCCATCGCCTCGACGTGGGGATCCGCGACTGCCGCGACCAGAACCGTGTGGCGCTGGGTGAGCTGCGGGAGGACCGGCAGGAGGCCCTCTTCGACGGGAGCGGTGTCGAGGCTCGTGAGCAGCACGATCAGGGAGCGGCGGGGAGCGTTTGCCAGTGCAGCCGCGCTGAGGCCGCGGGCGTCGGTCTCCACGAGTTCAGGTTCCAGGGTGGCGAGAGTGCTGACGAACGTCGACAGGACGTCCCCTCCTGCTGTCCTGCCCCGCACCTGGGCTCGGACACGCCGGTCGTAAGCGATCAGGTTCACGCGGTCGCCGGCGCGGGTGGCCAGGGCTGTGAGCAGGAGGGTCGCGTCCATGGCGGCGTCGAGGCGGGGCACGTCGCCCACCCGGCCTGCCGATGTGCGGCCGGTGTCGATGACGACGAGGATGTGGCGGTCGCGCTCAGGGCGCCAGGTGCGGACAGCGACCGCGGACTGGCGCGCGGTCGCTCGCCAGTCGATGGAACGGGTGTCGTCTCCCGCGACATAGGCGCGCAGGCTGTCGAACTCCGTGCCGTCTCCGCGGGTGAGCACGCTGGTCCGGCCGTCCAGTTCACGCAGTCTGGCGAGCCTCGAAGGCAGATGCTTCCGGCTGGTGAAGGGGGGCAGGACCCGGACGGTCCAGGGCACACGGTGATGCCCCTGGCGGGCGATGAGCCCGAGAGGGCCGAAGGACCGGACGGTCACACGGTCCGCCTGGCGGTCACCGCGCCGGGAGGGACGCAGGAGTGTGGTCGGACGGCGCCGCTCCCCGGCAGGTACGGCGATGCGGTGCCGCGACGAAGCCTGTTCGGCCTCGGAGGTCCAGCTGCTGGGGGGCCAGGCGTCGCGGAGGTGGGCGCGGAGCCGTCGCCGGGACGGGTTGGTCACGGTGAGTTGCACTGCTGCGGTGTCGCCGAGTCGAACGGATGTGTCACCGGATCGGGTGAACTGCAGGGTACGCACTGGCGCAGCCAGGGCGTAGTCGCACAGAATTGCCAGTGACAGGGGGACATTCACCGCAAGCATCCCGGTCCAACTGGGGGCCAGGATGCCTACAGGGAGTGACCCCAGAGCCGCCACCAGTGCGGCCCGTCCGGTGAGGGCCATGGTCACCTCCTCACCGGGGGACGGGGACGTGGGCGAGGACAGCCGTGATGACGGAGTCGGCGGTGACGCCCTCCATCTCCGCTTCCGGCCGCAGCTGTATGCGATGGCGGAGCGTGGGAAGAGCGAGGGCTTTCACATCGTCCGGGATGACGTAGTCCCGGCCCGTGAGCCAGGCCCATGCCCTTGCTGTGGAGAGCAAGGCGGTGGCTCCTCGGGGGGAGGCGCCGAGGGTGAGTGAGGGGGATTCACGCGTGGCACGGCAGATATCCACGACATAGGCCGCGATTTCGGGGGAGACAGAGGTAGCGGCGACCGCGGCGCGAGCTGCGTCAAGGTCCGCAGGGCCGGCTACGGGCTGTATGCCTGCTGCCTTGAGGTCTCGCGGATTGAACCCCTCGGCGTGGCGAGTGAGCACGTCGATCTCGTCCTCGCGTGAGGGAAGGGGGACCGTCAGTTTGAGGAGAAAGCGGTCCAGCTGGGCCTCGGGAAGAGGGTAGGTGCCCTCGTACTCGACGGGGTTCTGGGTGGCCGCGACCAGGAAGGGGTCGGGCAGAAGCCGGGGCGATCCGTCGATGGTGACCTGGCGTTCCTCCATGGCTTCCAGCAGGGAGGACTGTGTTTTGGGAGGAGTGCGGTTGATCTCGTCGGCGAGCAGGAGGTTGGTGAACACCGGGCCGGGCTGGAAAGAGAATTCGGCGGTTCGGGCGTCGTAGACGAGTGAGCCCGTGATATCGCTCGGCATCAGATCGGGGGTGAACTGCACGCGTTTGGTGTCCAGTTCGAGAGAGGCCGCAAGTGCACGGACCAGGAGGGTCTTTGCGACTCCTGGGACGCCTTCCAGCAGGACATGGCCCCGGCAGAGGAGAGCGACGACCAGTCCGGTGACGGCCGGGTCCTGGCCCACCACGGCCTTGGCGATCTCGGCACGCAGCGCCTCCAGGGAGGCGCGTGCGCTGTCGGAGTTCACGGCGACCGCACGGGTCTCTGCGGGTGCCGCAAGCTCGGCGGTCTCCGGGGTCGGGGCGGTCATGAAGTGCGTACCTCTCTTTCGAGGGCGTCTAGTTGATCGGTCAGAAGGACAAGGGCGGCGTCATCGGTCGGAGCCGGCCCGAAGAGGAGGGAGCTGAGTTCGCTGCCCGTGTTGCCGAGACGGGCGGTGAGGGCGGGCAGGAGCACGGCAGGGGAGTCGGCGTCACGGGGGGACACTCCGAGGAGCGGGGAGATGCGGGTCCGTGTGGCGGAGCGCAGTGTGGCGGAGGCGCGGTCGCGGGCGTCTGCCTTGCGGTAGAGACGGGCCCGGCCCTCGGTGGATTCGGAGGCCCGGATGGCTACCGGGAGCCGCTCGGTGACCAGCGGGCCGAAGCGGCGGGCACGCCAGAGGGCGGCGAGGACGGCGGCGAGGGCCAGTTGGAGGGTGCCCCAGAGCCATCCCGATGGGATGAGGCCGATGAATTCGCTCTCGCCCCCGGCTCCGCGGTCATCGCCGGTGTTCCGGCTGCCGGAGCCGTTCTCGGCTGCGGAGGGATCGTCGAGCGAGGGGAGGTACCAGACGAGATGTGTGCGGGAGCCGAGGAGTTGCAGGCCCAGCGAGGCGTTGCCCTGCTGGTCGAGACGGTCGTTGTGGAGGATGTCGGGGGAGCCGAGCAGCACGGTGTCCCCGTTGCCTCGTCCAGGCAGGACGAGGAGGGAGGCGAGTTCGTCGTCCGGGTAGCAGCCGATGGCCTCGTGTGCGTCCGTCGAGTAGAGGACGCCGCCCATGTCGGTGGTCCCGGCAGTGCGGGCTGCGGGAAGTTCGCAGCGCGGAGGGCGTGCTGTTACCGGTCCACGCGCTTCCTGGCGTACGCCGGGTACGAGCCTGGCCACGGAGGAGCCCTCGGGGGCGATGAGCACGGTGCGGCCCGTGGAGCCCGCAGTCGCCGCGTGGAGGCGCTGTTGCTGGTGCGCGGTGAGCATGTTGGGGCCGGTGACGAGCAAGGTGGTGTCGGGGCCCGTCGCACCTGCCGCCTCGTCGAGGGTGGTGACCACGTCGACGGATACGCCACGGTCCCTGAGGAGTTCGGCGGCCGCCAGGCTGCCGTAGGGGTCCCCGGAGCGGGGGTCGAGCCGGCCGTGCTGGCCACCGGAGCGGACGGCGGCGAAGGCGACTCCGGCGACGACGAGGACGAGGGCGGCGAGCAGCAGACCCCGCACGCGCTGCCAGACCTGTCGGGGGGTGCGGGATTCCGAAGTGGTGGGATCGGCCGTGGTGGCTGTCATCCGACGGCTCCTCGGGCTGCGCCGGTGCTCAGCACCGGCTTGGCTGCCCGGAGTTCCCGGTCGAGGGTGCGCAGGGTCAGGTATGCGGCCTCGTCGGCGGTGCGGCCGCCGTATGTGACGTCGTCGAAGGTCCGTGCCGCAGCGCGGAGCCGGTCGGCGTGCGCGGACATCAGGCGGCCTGCCTCGGCTGCTGCCTCGTCCGCGGTGCGGCCGGGGCGTGGGTCGATCACGGCCCGGTCCTCCAGGGAGCGGACGAGGGCGCGCATGAGTTCCTGGACGGCTTCGGTCCAGCGCCGGGCATCGGCGTGTGCCGCGGCCGTGGTGCGGTGGTCGGCCGCGCTGCGGGCCGTGCTGCCGAAGAGGGTTTGCGGGACGCGGGCGGTGCGGCTCGGCGTGCCGAGCCTCCACCACAGTGCGGCACCCAGCCCGGCGACGGCCAGGACCAGAACGACGAGCCCGAGCGGGCCGCCGGGGGCGGCCCCGGCGGCATCGGCGAAGAGGTCGCCGACCCAGTCCCAGAAATGGTCGAGGCCGCGTTCCAGGAGGTTGGGATCGTGTTCGTGGTACACCGGGTCGGACAGTTCGTCCTGCGCCGCTTCGCGGGCGGGGACGCGTGGGGTGTCCACGGGTATGTCCTCGCCCGCCCGGATGAGTTGTACCGCCGCGGTGGTGCCCCCCGTCACCGCATCAGCTCCTGGGGGTCTCGTAGCCGGGCACGCCCGCGGCCCGGGCCAGCTCGAGGTCGAGCGCCTCACGGCGGATGCGCTGGTCGATGTAGAGCAGGGCCATCACTCCGGCGGTGAACGGGTAGACGAGCGTCGAGACGATCACTTCGCCGATGCCCGTGACGATGAGGAACGGCCAGCCGAAGTCCGTCGAGCTGCTGTTGAGGAATTCGCTCAGGCCGTTGCTGTCCAGGGACACGGCGACGATGCCGAAGGGAATCGCGATGATCAAGGTCAGGACGATGACCAGCAGGTAGGTGAGGGCCAGGATGCCGAACGTCCGCCACCAGCTGCCCCTGACCAGTTTGGCGGACCGGCGCAGGGCGGCGAGTACGGGCTGTCGTTCCAGCATGAGTGCCGGCGCGGCGAGAATGAAGCGGATCATCAGCCAGAGAACGACGGCGCAGGCGGCGAGGAAGCCGAGGAAGGTCAGTGCGAGCCCACCCGCGCCATCGCCCAGGAGCAGGCCCGGAAGCAGGCCCGCTGCCATGATCGCGGCACTCATCAGGCTCAGCAGAAGGGTCAGCCCCAGCAGCGGCCGAATCCGGGGGCGGGCCTCGGACCATGCTTCGGAGAGCGTTACTCCACGGCCCAGTACGGAGCGGCTGACCACCACGGTGAGGACCGAGGTGGTGATCAGCGTGGCGAACATCGCGATGAGCGTGGTCGGTCCGCTGTTGATCAGCTGCGACTGTGCCGAGTCGGAGGCCTGGCGGAGGGCTTCCGCTCCGGTCGCGTTCGGGTCCACCGACTTCTGCTCGGGCAGGAGGTAGCGCTGCACGAGGATGATCAGGATCTCTGCGATCACGGAGACGGTGAGACTGATGCCGAGGACCGTGCGCCAGTGGGTGCGCATGGTGGACACCGCACCGTCGAGGATCTCGCCGACCCCCAGGGGACGGAGTGGGATGACGCCGGGCTTCGCGGCCGTGGGCGGGCGGCCCCATCCGTGGCCTTGCGGCATGCCGCCCCAGCCCGGAGCGGGCGGTGGCGCGCCCGGGCCGCTGCCGGGGGCGCTCGGCGGGGACCACTGCCCCGGAGGCGGCTGTGCGGGAGACCACTGTCCGGCGGGTCCGCTTCCGTCGACGGGCGAGGAGGGTCTGGGGATGCCCGTCTCCTGGCCGTCGGAGGGGGCGGATCCGGGCGAGGCCCAGCCCGGAGAGTCGTTCATCGTCGCTCCTTCACAGTCCTGCCCGCTCATCGGGGCGGCAGGTTGCCAGCCATCGTGCCACGCGTTGGTCCGGGGCGGGCCTGGCGCTGTATCTCCTTCTTGCCGTCGTGTGCGGGCGGTTCAGCGGGCAGACTGGGCGGATGGCTGATCAGGACGCGCAAACGCCGGTGGGTATCGAGCCTCCGGCCCTCTCCGTACTCCGCTGGGACGAGCCTCCGGGAGGTCCCGCGGTGGTGCTCCTCGACCAGACCCGGCTGCCCGCCGAGGAGGCCGAGCTGGTGTGCGCCGATGTGCCCGCGCTGGTGCGGGCGATCAGGATGCTGGCGGTGCGGGGGGCGCCTCTGCTGGGCATCGCCGGAGGCTACGGGGTGGCGCTGGCCGCCGCCCGGGGCGAGGACGTGGACCAGGCTGCGGAGCTTCTGGGGCAGGCGCGGCCCACCGCGGTCAATCTCGGGTACGGGGCGCGGCGGGTGGCGCGGGAGTACCGGGCGGCTGTCGGGAGCGGGCTCGTCCCGGAGGCGGCGGCCGTGGTGGCTCTGGCAGAGGCTCGGGCTCTGCATCAGGAGGACGCGGCCGCCAGTGGGCGGATGGCGCAGTACGGTCTGGAGCTGCTGGCGGAACTTCTCCCGGGACGAGGCGGGTACCGGCTGCTGACTCACTGCAACACCGGGGCGCTCGTGTCCGGCGGTGAGGGCACGGCTTTCGCGGTGGTTCTGAGGGCGCACCGCGGAGGCAGCCTGCGGCAGCTGTGGGTGGACGAGACCAGGCCGTTGCTCCAGGGGGCCAGGCTGACGGCGTACGAGGCGGGGCGGCACGGGATGCCGTTCAGCTTGCTCACGGACAACGCGGCGGGTTCGCTGTTTGCGGCAGGGGAGGTGGATGCCGTAATCATCGGGGCGGACCGTATTGCGGCGGACGGCTCGGTGGCCAACAAGGTGGGGAGCTATCCGTTGGCGGTGCTCGCGAAGTACCACCATGTTCCGTTCCTCGTCGTGGCGCCGACGACCACGGTCGATCTGGAGACGGTGGACGGCACATCGATCGTCGTGGAGCAGCGTTCCGCGACGGAAGTGACAGAGTTCACATCGCAACCTGGTGCTCCGGCCGGGGGCGGCGGGGGCGGGAGAGCCGTCGCACCCCCGGGAACCCAGGCGTACAACCCCGCATTCGACATCACGCCGTCCGAACTGGTCACGGCGATCGTCACGGAGGAGGGCGTCATTTCCCCGGTCACGGGGGTCGGACTGGCAGAGCTGTGTGCCAGGTCATCGCAGGTAACGATTAGCTAATGGGATGATGTCGTTTATGAAGGGACGCGTCCTTGTCGTCGACGACGACACCGCACTGGCCGAGATGCTCGGCATTGTGCTGCGTGGAGAAGGTTTCGAGCCGTCGTTCGTAGCGGACGGCGACAGGGCACTGGCCGCATTTCGTGAGGCCAAGCCCGACCTGGTGCTGCTGGACCTCATGCTGCCCGGACGGGACGGCATCGAGGTCTGCCGGCTGATCAGGGCCGAGTCAGGTGTGCCGATCGTCATGCTCACGGCCAAGAGCGACACGGTGGATGTGGTGGTGGGCCTGGAATCCGGAGCCGACGACTACATCGTCAAGCCGTTCAAACCGAAGGAGTTGGTTGCCCGGATCAGGGCGCGTTTGCGGAGGTCCGAAGAGCCTGCGCCGGAGCAGCTGGCGATCGGGGACCTGGTCATCGATGTGGCCGGTCACTCGGTGAAGCGGGAGGGGCAGTCCATCGCCCTCACACCGCTGGAGTTCGACCTGCTGGTCGCTCTCGCCCGTAAGCCGTGGCAGGTCTTCACCCGTGAGGTGCTGCTCGAGCAGGTGTGGGGCTATCGCCACGCCGCAGACACCCGCCTGGTGAACGTGCATGTCCAGCGGCTCCGCTCGAAGGTGGAGAAGGACCCGGAGCGGCCGGAGATCGTCGTGACCGTCCGTGGTGTCGGTTACAAGGCCGGACCGAGCTGATATGACCCTGGGCAGCGCTGCTCCGCCACCCGGGGTGCCCGGGGCCCGTACGGAGCGGGCTGCCGGTCCGGCACGGATCACTCCTCGTCTCGGCAGGTTCCCGCGGGGCGCCCGGTTGTTCCATGACCGGACGCCCGGCGGCCCCGTGCCGCGGCTGCTCATGCGGTGGATCCGCGGGCCGCTGCTGCCGGCCGTCCGGCTGTGGCGGCGCAATCTTCAGTTGCGCGTCGTGGCGGGCACGCTGCTGATGTCGATCGCCGTGGTGCTGCTCCTCGGCTTCGTCGTGATCGGGCAGGTCCGCAACGGCCTGCTCGACGCAAAGGGAAAGGCCGCGCAGACACAGGCGGCCGGTGGTTTCGCGGCAGCCCAGGCGAACGCGAACGCGCCTCTGGTCCCGGGTGACCAGAGCGCGGAGGGCGCCGACGGCGTGACGGCCAGTACGTCCTGGCGCACCGAGCTCGTCGATCAGTTGGCCAGCGGTGGTACGAACGCTTTCAACGTGGTGGCGCTCAGCGACGACTCCGTCGGACAGAACACCACCAGCCGCGCCCCACGCGGCTCGGGCAGCGTTGAGGCGTCCAGCATCCCGCAGAGGCTGCGGGACGACGTGGGGGAGGGTTCAGGTGCCTTCCAGACCTATTCGCTGATCCGGTACTCCTACGGGAAGCAGCCGGAGCCCGGTCTCGTCGTGGGCAAGCGGCTCTACGACGTCGACCACAACCCCTACGAGCTGTACTACCTCTTCCCGCTCACGCAGGAGGAGAAGTCGCTGACCCTGGTGACGACGACACTGGCCACGGCCGGCTTGTTCGTGGTCGCGCTGCTCGGTGCGATCGCCTGGTTCGTGGTGCGCCAGGTCGTCACGCCCGTGCGGATGGCGGCGGGGATCGCCGAGAGGCTTTCCGCCGGCCGGCTCCAGGAGCGGATGAAGGTCACCGGTGAGGACGACATCGCACGTCTCGGTGAGGCCTTCAACAAGATGGCGCAGAACCTCCAGCTGAAGATCCAGCAGCTGGAGGAGCTCTCCCGTATGCAGCGGCGTTTCGTCTCGGACGTCAGCCATGAGCTGCGCACCCCGCTGACGACCGTGCGGATGGCCGCCGATGTCATCCACGAGGCGCGCGTCGACTTCGACCCGGTCACGGCCCGGTCCGCGGAGTTGCTCGGGGATCAGCTCGACCGCTTCGAGTCGCTCCTGTCCGATCTGCTGGAGATCAGCAGGTTCGACGCGGGGGCCGCGGCGCTGGAGGCCGAGCCGATAGACGTGCGTACGGTCGTCCGGCGGGTGATCGGCGGCGCCGAGCCGCTGGCGGAGCGCAAGGGCAGCCGGATCCTGGTGGTGGGTGATGAGCAGCCCGTGATCGCTGAAGCCGACGCGCGCCGTGTCGAGCGGGTTCTGCGCAATCTCGTCGTCAACGCCGTCGAGCACGGCGAGGGCCGCGACGTCGTCGTGCGGATGGGCGTCGCGCAGGGCGCCGTGGCCGTGGCCGTCAGGGACTACGGCGTGGGGCTCAAGCCGGGCGAGGCGACCCGGGTCTTCAACCGTTTCTGGCGGGCCGACCCGGCACGTGCCCGCACCACCGGCGGCACCGGTCTGGGGCTTTCGATCGCCGTCGAGGACGCCCGTCTGCACGGAGGCTGGCTGCAGGCGTGGGGCGAGCCCGGTGGCGGCTCGCAGTTCCGGCTGACTCTGCCGCGTACGGCGGACGAGCCGCTGCGCGGGTCACCGATACCGCTGGAGCCGGAGGACTCCCGGGGCAACCGGGAGGACCGTGAGCGTGCGGAGTCCGCGCCGGCGGCGGACGATCACCGGCTGATGCCCGTACCGGCCCGGACGGGTTCCGGGGTGCGTTCGCAGCTGGCCGTGCCGGCGCAGGGGCCGGCGGTGTCGCGTACGCCGGCGTCGGTCGACCCTGCGGCCCTGCCGGGCAGCGGAGCACGTGTGGTGTCGCGGCCGGCCGGAACCCGGCCGGACGGGGACACCGGCCCAGATGCGCAGGACCCGGAGCAGGAGGGCTCGACCCGTGGACACTGACCGCCGTCGGGGCGGCCGCGGCCGTGCGGTGCGGTTGTCCGCGCTGCTCGGCTGCGGCGTCGTGCTGCTCGCCGGGTGCGGAGCGATGCCGGTCACCGGCGACGTGAAGGCGGTCGACGCCTCGCAGCCGGGCGATGCCCAGGTCCAGGTGTACGCGGTGCCGCCGAGGGAGGGTGCCGCGCCCATCGAGGTCGTCGACGGCTTCCTGGAGTCGATGACCAGCGACGACCCCGATTTTCGGACGACCCGCAAATATCTGACGGCGGAAGCCGCCCGCACGTGGCAGCCGGGCGAGGGCACCACGGTGCTCGCGCAGGCGCCCAACCGCAACGGGCCGACGATCCACGACAAGCAGCGCAGGACGACCGGGACGACCTACACGCTGACCGGCGAACAGGTGGCGGCTGTCGACGCGCAGAGTTCCTACCGGCCGCTGGCCCCGTCGGAGTACTCCCAGATGCTTCACCTGGTCCGGCAGAAAGGGTCGGACGGCAAGCAGGAATGGCGCATCGACATCGTGCCGGACGGCCTCGTGCTCGGGCAGTCCGACTTCAAGCGCCTCTACCGGTCCGTGAACAAGTACTACTTCGCCGCGGGTCGGACGGACGACGAGTCCGCACTGGTCGCGGACCCCGTCTACGTGCGGAACCGCACGGACCCCGTGACGCGGATGGACACGGCCACGCAGACGGTGCGGACGCTGCTGGAAGGCCCGTCGAACTGGCTGCGGCCGGTGGTCGATTCGCGCTTCCCCGCCGGTACGGCGCTGAAGTCCGGGGTCACTTCGCTGGCGCCGGACGACGAGAACGTCCTGAAGGTGCCGCTCAACAAGAAGGCCGAGAAGGCGGGGCAGGGCGCCTGCCGGATGATGGCGGCCCAGGTCCTCTTCACGCTGCGGGACCTGACGTCCGCACGGGTGGGGCAGGTGGAGCTGCAGGGCGAGCATGGTCCGCTGTGCTCCCTCGGGTCCGATGAGGCCGAGGAGTTCGCCTCGGACGACGGTTCGGACGGGCCCGACAGCCAGTACTTCGTCGACGACGAGGGGCACGTGCAGCGCATCCCCGGAAGCAGCAACGGCAGCGGTGATCCGGAGCCGGTGACCGGTCCGCTGGGCAGCGGGACGGTGGCCATGAGCGCCGTGGGAGTTGCCCGGGACGAGCAGCAGGCCGCCGCGGTCTCGGCGGATCAGCAGCATCTCTACGTGTCCTCCCTCACCGAGGAGAGCGAGCTGTCCGCCCCCGTGGTGAGCAGCCGCGCGAAGGAACCGGCGGACCGGCTTTCGGCACCGAGCTGGGACGGCGGGGGTGATCTGTGGGTCGCCGACCGTGATCCGTCGGAACCCAGGCTGCTGCGCCTGGTGGACGGTGCCGGAGAACCGCAGGAGGTCTCGGTACCCGGCCTGAGCGGCGGGCGGATCGAGGCACTGCGTATGTCGGCGGACGGGGCGCGGATCGCCCTGCGGGTGTCGGAGGACGGGCACACGACGCTGCACATCGGCCGGGTGGAGCGGCACGGCTCGGAAGAGGCCGAGACGGTGTCGGTGGAGGATCTGCGCCGGGCCGCACCCCAGCTGGCGGATGTGACGGCTGTTTCCTGGTCCGGCCGGAGTCGTCTCGTGGTGGTCGGCAAGGAGGAGGGCGGTGTGCAGCAGGTGCGTTATGTGCAGGCCGACGGGTCCACGGCTTCCTCCGGAGTGCTGCCGGGCGTGAACCAGGTGACGGCGGTCGCGGCAGCCGACGACGAGCAGCTGCCGCTGATGGCTGACACCGAGAGCGACGGGATAGTGAAGCTGTCGCCGGGGGACAACTGGCAGACGGTCCTCAAGAAGGGCTCATCGCTGGTCTACCCCGGCTGATCCGCCCCGGCCGGCTCCTGGGTTTCCGGTTGTCCACAGGGGTTGTCCACAGGGATGGCAGGGAGTTCGCCGTCCGGTGCACAGTGGGGCTGTGCGGGGTTGGTGGCGGGAGATCGTGGGACTGGTGCTGCCGGTGGCCTGTGGGGGCTGCGGCAGTCCGCGGACGGAGCTGTGCGACGAGTGTGCCGCCGGTCTGCACGCCGGGCCCCGGCGTGTGAGACCCGCGCCCGAGCCCGGGGGACTGCCCGCGGTCCACGCGGCTGCCCCGTACGAGAACGCCGTCAGGGCGATGCTGCTCGCCCATAAGGAGCGCGGGGCTCTTGGCCTTGCCGGAGTGCTCGGCGGGGCGCTGGCGGCCGCTGTGCGGGCCGGGGCGGGGCACGGGGGTGACGCGGGCCCGTTGCTGCTGGTTCCCGTGCCGTCGGCGCGGCGGGCCACGGCAGGGCGCGGACACGACCCGGTGCGCAGGATGGCCGCCGTGGCCGCCGCGGAGCTCCGGCGCGGGGGCACGCCGGCCGGAGTGCTCGCCGTGCTGCGGCAGCGGCGTGCGGTGGCGGACCAGGCGGGTCTGGGGGCCCGGGACCGGAAGACGAATCTGGCGGGCGCACTCGTCGTCGCGGAGGGCGGCCGGCGCCTGCTCGGCGTCGGTGGGGTCGTGCTGGTGGACGACGTGCTGACGACCGGGGCGTCGCTGGCGGAGGCGGCACGCGCGGTGCGTGCCGTGAAGCCCGCCGGCCCCGGCACGGCGGAAGGGCTCCGGGCCGCGGTTGTCGCAGCATCTCCGTCCGCTTTCGAAATAAACCGGAACTGACAGAAGAATTTCATCGTTGCAGGTAGTGAGTGGGTAAAGGGCCCCGATCGGAGGTACGCGTGAGTAGCGGGTGCCGACACGGGGGTGGGCAGGCTATGTTCAGTTGTGAGGGCGGTGAATTCCGCGCCTCGACGAATGCGCCACCAGGTTGCGGGCAGGTAACTCACCGGGATGCAAGAAGCATGAAACTCGGTGGGGTGGAAACCCTGCCGATGGGGACGAGGAGGTGACAGCCACCGAGTCCGCGGCTCCGGCGATCACCGGGGCCTGGTGCAAAAGGGAGATGCTCCGCCGCCGAAGCGGAGCGATCCGGGAACGGAGTTCTGCGTGGACATCGTCGTCAAGGGCCGCAAGACCGAGGTGCCCGAGCGGTTCCGCAAGCACGTGGCCGAGAAGCTGAAGCTGGACAAGATCCAGAAGTTCGACGGCAAGGTGATCAGCCTCGACGTCGAGGTGTCCAAGGAGCCGAATCCCCGTCAGGCGGACCGGGCGGCAAGGGTGGAGATCACGCTCCGCTCGCGTGGGCCGGTCATCCGGGCGGAAGCGGCGGCAGGCGACCCGTACGCAGCGCTTGACCTGGCTACCGACAAGCTGGACACACAGCTGCGCAAGGAGCATGACAAGCGCTACAGCAGGCGTGGTAACGGCCGGCTGTCGGCGGCCGAGGTCGCGGAGGTCGTTCCGGGCGCAGCCTCGTTCAACGGGGACGGTGAGCTGATTCCCGAGGAGCCGGAGCAGTCCGTGCCCACCACGAGGATGGGCTCGCTCGAGGTGCAGGGCGAGGGACCGCTGGTGGTGCGCGAGAAGATGCACGTCGCAGCACCGATGACGCTCGACCAGGCGCTCTACGAGATGGAGCTGGTCGGGCACGACTTCTATCTGTTCGTCGACTCCGAGACCAAGGAGCCCAGTGTCGTCTACCGGCGGCACGCCTACGACTACGGTGTCATCCACCTGAGGACCGACCCGCTGGCCTCCGACGGGGCGGGCGGCGCGGGCGGTGCGCTCGGCGGCTGACGCCCTCCATTCACAGCCCGATACACGGTGCCCCTGGAGCGTCCGAGCGCTCCAGGGGCACCGCGTGCGAGCACGGGGGACCGCTTCGGCGTCCGGGCATGAAAGCATGGCGCCCCAGGCCAATCAGTGCTCTGTGCACTGCCGTTGGCGTACAGCCTGTGACCTCAGGCAGTGGCCTTCAGGGGGAGGAACGATGGCGGAGACCTTCGGGCCCATGCGTGGCACGGGCGATGCCCACAGTGCTGCCGGTGCGGATTCCGTTGCGGATGACGGAAGTTCCCGCAAGGAGCCCATCAGGGTGCTTGTGGTCGATGATCATGCGCTCTTCCGCAGGGGTCTGGAGATCGTCCTCGCACAGGAGGAGGACATCCAGGTCGTCGGAGAGGCGGGGGACGGCGCGGAGGCGGTCGACAAGGCGGCGGACCTGCTGCCCGACATCGTGCTGATGGATGTCCGGATGCCCAAGCGCGGCGGCATCGAAGCCTGTACCTCCATCAAGGAGGTGGCTCCCAGCGCGAAGATCATCATGTTGACGATCAGCGACGAGGAGGCCGATCTCTACGAGGCGATCAAGGCGGGAGCCACCGGTTACCTGCTCAAGGAGATCTCGACCGACGAGGTGGCCACGGCCATTCGCGCGGTGGCGGACGGCCAGTCCCAGATCAGTCCGTCGATGGCCTCCAAGCTGCTGACCGAGTTCAAGTCGATGATCCAGCGCACCGACGAGCGCCGGCTCGTTCCCGCGCCGCGACTCACCGAGCGGGAGCTGGAAGTGCTCAAGCTGGTGGCCACCGGCATGAACAACCGTGATATCGCCAAGGAATTGTTCATTTCCGAGAACACGGTGAAGAACCACGTCCGCAATATCCTGGAGAAGCTCCAGCTGCACTCCCGGATGGAAGCCGTGGTCTATGCCATGCGGGAGAAGATCCTCGAGATCGGTTAGCGGTGGAGCAGCTGTCCGGCGCCTACGGGAGGATGCGGGCGATCTCCGCCATGAGCGGCTCGCGCAGCTCCGGTGCGTCGACGCGCTCCAGTCGCACATCCGTGCAGCCGACCCAGGAAGCCGCCTCGACGAGGGCCTCGGCCATCGGGGTCACGTATTTCGCGCCGTCCAGCGACACCTGGCGTGCGACCAGCGTCGTCCCTTCCCTGGCCGGGTCGACCCTGCCCCTCAGCATGCCGCCCGCCAGCAGCGGCATCGCGAAGTAGCCGTGGATCCGCTTGGGCCGGGGGACGTACGCCTCCAGGCGGTGCGTGAAGCCGAAGACACGCTCCGTGCGTGACCGCTCCCAGATCAGCGAGTCGAACGGCGACAGCAGCGTCGTGCGGTGCCGCCCGCGCGGTTCCGAGGCCAGGGCCTCGGGGTGTGCCCAGGCAGGCTTCGCCCAGCCCCGCACCGACACCGGAACCAGCCCGGAATCCGCCACGACGGCGTCGAACTGCTCGGCCTTGAGCCGGTGGTAGTCGGCGATGTCCGCCCGGGTGCCGACGCCCAGCGAGCGGCCCGCCAGGGCCACCAGGCGGCGCAGGCACTCCGTGTCGTCCAGGTCGTCGTTGAGCAGGGCGTCCGGGATCGCGCGCTCCGCCAGGTCGTAGACCCGCTTCCAGCCGCGCCGCTCGGTGCACACCACCTCGCCGTACATCAGGGCCCGCTCGACGGCGACCTTGGAGGCGGACCAGTCCCACCACTCGCCGCCGTTCTTCGCGCCGCCGAGCTCGGTCGCGGTCAGCGGGCCCTCGGCGCGCAGCTGCTCGACCACCGTCTCGTACGCCCCGGCGGGCAGCTCGTGGTTCCACTGGGGCCGGGACCGGTAGGCGCGGCGGCGGAACGCGAAGTGCGGCCACTCCTCGACCGGCAGGATGCACGCTGCGTGCGACCAGTACTCGAAGGAGCGGCCGCCCGACCAGTAGGCGTCGTCGACCGCGCGTCTGCCGAGCGCGCCGAGACGCGCGTACGGCACGAGCTCGTGGGACCTGGCCAGGACCGAGATGGTGTCCAGCTGTACGGCTCCGAGATGGCGCAGCACGCCCGGCACCCCGCCCCGGCGGTCCGGGGCGCCCAGGAAGCCCTGGGCGCGCAGGGCGATCCGGCGTGCCTGGTCGGCGGAGAGTTCCAGAACGGGCGGCGGTACGGACGTCATGCGGTGAACCCTAGAGCGCGCGACTGACATCGGGGGCCGGGAGGTACGGAAGGGCGCCGGGCAGGCCCAGATCGGCCGGGAGCAGGGCGCCGACCCAGGTGTCGCGCCGTGTTCCCTTGTTGACCAGGCCCGACCGCTGTTCACCCTCCATGCGGAATCCGGCACGCAGGGCGACCGCCCGCGACGGGGAGTTGCCGATCTCCGCCCGCCACTCGATGCGGTCCGCCGCGAGGTCGGTGAAGGCCCAGCGGGCCGCTGCCAGCGCCGCTTCCGTCGTGTAACCGGCGCCGCGGTGTTCCCGGGCCGTCCAGAAGCCCACCTCGTAGGTGCCGGGCAGTGTGCAGCGGCTGACGCCGAGCGCGCCGACGAGCGGGCCGCCGTCCCGCAGCTGCACCGCGAAGTTGTACATCGTGTCGTCCTGCCAGCCCGCGGGACAGAGTTTCCGTGTGAAGAGCTCCGCGTCGGCACGGGTGTACGGCGACGGGACAGCTGTCCAGCGCTGGATCTCCGGGTCCTGGCAGGCGGTGTACACCGCGTCGGTGTCCTCGGGCGCGAAGGTGCGCATGAGCAGGCGTTCAGTGCTGAGGCCGATGGGTTCCATGCAGGGATTCTGGTGACCGGGAGCGCGGGATGCGAGCACTTTTCGGTGCTTCCCGGCACCTTCCGTCCGCCCCGGCCGTTGTCCGGGAAGGGCGCGGTGGGGAGAACGCGGTGACAGCCCTCCCGGCACGGCGCGGTCCTCGCTTACGATGGCCGTTGCGGTGGGGCCTACCTGCCGTGCCCGCGCCAGAGTCCATCACACGACCCAGTGCCAGGCCCGACCGGCAAGGAGACCAGCCTCAGTGTCCGTCTTCAACAAGCTCATGCGTGCAGGCGAAGGCAAGATCCTGCGCAAACTGCACCGCATCGCGGACCAGGTCAGCTCCATCGAAGAGGACTTCGTCAACCTCTCCGACGCCGAGCTGCGGGCGCTCACCGACGAGTACAAGGAACGGTACGCGGACGGCGAGAGCCTGGACGACCTGCTCCCCGAAGCATTCGCGACCGTCCGTGAGGCCGCGAAGCGCGTCCTCGGACAGCGCCACTACGACGTCCAGATGATGGGCGGTGCCGCCCTGCACCTCGGCTACGTGGCCGAGATGAAGACCGGTGAGGGCAAGACCCTCGTCGGCACCCTGCCCGCTTATCTCAACGCGCTCTCCGGCAAGGGCGTGCACCTGATCACGGTCAACGACTACCTGGCCGAGCGTGACTCCGAGATGATGGGCCGGGTACACAAGTTCCTCGGTCTCGAGGTCGGCTGCATCATCGCCAACATGACTCCGGCACAGCGCCGTGAGCAGTACGCCTGCGACATCACGTACGGCACGAACAACGAGTTCGGTTTCGACTACCTCCGCGACAACATGGCGTGGTCCCAGGACGAGCTCGTCCAGCGCGGACACAACTTCGCCATCGTCGACGAGGTCGACTCGATCCTCGTCGACGAGGCCCGTACGCCGCTGATCATCTCCGGTCCGGCCGACCAGGCCACCAAGTGGTACGGCGACTTCGCCAAGCTGGTTACGCGTCTCACCAGGGGTGAGGCGGGCAACCCGCTGAAGGGCATCGAGGAGACCGGCGACTACGAGGTCGACGAGAAGAAGCGGACCGTGGCCATCCACGAGCCCGGTGTCGCCAAGGTCGAGGACTGGCTCGGGATCGACAACCTCTACGAGTCGGTGAACACCCCGCTCGTCGGTTACCTGAACAACGCGATCAAGGTCAAGGAACTCTTCAAGAAGGACAAGGACTACGTCGTCATCGACGGCGAAGTCATGATCGTGGACGAGCACACCGGCCGTATCCTCGCCGGCCGCCGCTACAACGAGGGCATGCACCAGGCCATCGAGGCGAAGGAAGGGGTGGACATCAAGGACGAGAACCAGACGCTCGCCACCATCACCCTCCAGAACTTCTTCCGCCTCTACAGCAAGCTCTCCGGCATGACCGGTACGGCGATGACCGAGGCAGCCGAGTTCCACCAGATCTACAAGCTCGGCGTCGTCCCGATCCCGACGAACCGGCCGATGGTCCGCGCCGACCAGTCCGACCTGATCTACCGCACCGAGGTCGCGAAGTTCGCCGCGGTCGTCGACGACATCGCCGAGAAGCACGAGAAGGGGCAGCCGATCCTGGTCGGCACGACCTCCGTCGAGAAGTCCGAGTACCTCTCGCAGCAGCTCTCCAAGCGCGGTGTCCAGCACGAGGTCCTCAACGCCAAGCAGCACGACCGTGAGGCGACGATCGTCGCCCAGGCCGGCCGCAAGGGTGCTGTCACGGTCGCCACGAACATGGCCGGCCGAGGCACCGACATCAAGCTCGGCGGCAACCCGGACGACCTCGCCGAGGCGGAGCTGCGCCAGCGCGGTCTCGACCCCGTCGACCATGTCGAGGAGTGGGCGGCCGCCCTGCCCGCCGCTCTGGAGAAGGCCGAACAGGCCGTGAAGGCGGAGTTCGAAGAGGTCAAGGATCTCGGCGGGCTGTACGTGCTGGGCACGGAGCGGCACGAGTCCCGGCGCATCGACAACCAGCTGCGCGGTCGTTCCGGCCGTCAGGGCGACCCGGGCGAGTCCCGGTTCTACCTGTCGCTGGGTGACGACCTGATGCGGCTGTTCAAGGCGCAGATGGTCGAGCGCGTCATGTCGATGGCGAACGTTCCCGACGACGTCCCCATCGAGAACAAGATGGTGACCCGGGCCATCGCCTCCGCACAGTCGCAGGTCGAGCAGCAGAACTTCGAGACACGTAAGAACGTCCTGAAGTACGACGAGGTGCTCAACCGGCAGCGCGAGGTCATCTACGGCGAGCGCAGGCGCGTCCTGGAGGGTGAGGATCTGCAGGACCAGATCCGCCACTTCATGGACGACACGATCGACGACTACATCAGGCAGGAGACGGCCGAGGGCTTCGCCGAGGAGTGGGACCTCGACCGGCTGTGGGGTGCCTTCAAGCAGCTCTACCCGGTGAAGGTCACGGTCGAGGAGCTGGAGGAGGCCGCGGGCGACCTGGCGGGCGTGACCGCCGACTTCATCTCCGAGTCGGTCAAGGACGACATTCACGATCAGTACGCGGAGCGGGAGAAGTCGCTCGGCGCGGACATCATGCGTGAGCTGGAGCGCCGCGTGGTCCTGTCCGTACTGGACCGCAAGTGGCGTGAGCACCTCTACGAGATGGACTACCTCCAGGAGGGCATCGGCCTGCGGGCCATGGCGCAGAAGGACCCGCTGGTCGAGTACCAGCGCGAGGGCTTCGACATGTTCAACGCCATGATGGAGGGAATCAAGGAGGAGTCCGTCGGCTACCTGTTCAACCTGGAGGTCCAGGTCGAGCAGCAGGTCGAGGAGGTTCCGGTGCAGGAGGGCGCGGAGCGCCCCTCGCTCGAGAAGCAGGACGCACCGGTGGCGGCCGCCACCGGGCGCCCGGAGATCCGGGCCAAGGGTCTGGACGCGCCGCAGCGTCCGGACCGGCTGCACTTCTCGGCTCCCACGGTGGACGGGGAAGGCGGGGTCGTCGAGGGCGACTTCTCCAACGGTGACGCCGCGCCTTCCGAGGGCGACGGGCTGACGCGTGCGGAGCGCCGGAAGGCGCAGAAGAGCACGGGCGGGCGGCGTCGCAAGAAGTAGCGCGCAGCACGCTTGAGCGGGGCCTGGCCCGGACACCGAGTGCGGTGTCCGGGCCAGGCGCGTTTCCCGGGCGGCTACGGGCGCTACGGGCCTCTAGTTTCCCGGGCCGCTACGGGCGCTACGGGCCGCTACCGGCCTCTGGCAGGCCGGGTGGNNCCACCCGGCCTGCCAGAGGCCTGCCGAGGGCCGCTGTGCGGCCGCGTCGCGCCATGTCCTCACTCGCCGGACGGGCCTGGTCCGGCCGGGCCCGGTTGCCGGGTGCGGGCTCGGTCCGGTCGGCGGCTGGTCATCTGAGCGCCGGGAGGCGCTCGCCGCCCAGGTCGATCGCGGCGCAGCGCCAGCGGAGGTCATGGCCCTGTTCCAGGCGGAAGGCCATGGCGCGGACCTGTTCGCCCGTGGCGATGCTGGCGAAGGCCTCGACCACGCCGGTGGCCGGCTGGCTGCCGTGGCAGGTGCGCACCACCGGTCGCCCGCAGCCCGCGCCGAGCGGGGCGTCGGGGGCGAGTTCGGCGAGCTGGTCGTAGGCCTCTCCGATCGTGTGGCCGAGCATCCAGTGCACCGGGCGCTGTCCGCTCAGGACGGCCAGGAGGCGTTCCGCGAACCACTGGTGCGGGCGCAGCGGCCGCCGTGGCCGTTGGGGCGGTACGGTGCCCGGCCTGCTGCGGTCGTGTCGTCCGGCCGGCCTCGTCCTGTCCTTGTTCATGCTCATAGCCCCCGTGGCTGCTGTCCGGAGCCCGGGTGATACCGGGCGGTAACTTCTGCTGGGGATCTTCTACGGGGCCGGTCCACGGCCCCGCAAGCGGCGGTTGGGCCCCGCCGGGGGGCCGTCGGGATCACCTATCCGGGTGATGGGCCGGGCGCCGCAAGGGAACTTCGGGGGTGACGGTCGTCGGGCGGTGGACGGCGACGGGCGGATGCGCAACCCCGAAGGGGGACGTCGCACGTATCCTGAGGGCGTCATCGACTACGAAAGCGGTCATCCATGCGTGTGTACGTCCCTCTGACCCTTTCCGGTCTCGCCGCGGTGCACGGGGCGGGCGAGGTCGGTCCGGGGCCGCTGACCGCCTATGCCGTGACGCCCGGTCTGCGCGAGTGGTACGTCTCCGACGACATCGAGGAACTGGAGTACGCGGCGCTCAACAGGGCCGCCGCCGCCTCGTTGCGACTGATCGCGGGCCGGCCGGACGAGGCACGGCGACGGGTCGTCGTGGCTCTCGACGTGCCGGACGGGGCCGCGGTCGCCGATCCGGACCACGCCCTGGAGGCGTCGTCGCTCGGCGAGGTGCGGATCGCGGACGCGGTGGCGCTGTCGAAGGCCGCAGCGGTCCACGTGGACGGCGAGGACGCCGAGAAGGACGTCACCGCGGCGGCCGCGGTGCTGGGGGCGGCTGACCTCGGCGACGACGACGCCCAGTTCACCGTGGACGGCGCGGAGGACCACGAGCTGCTGTGGTTCGGGGTCCAGGAGATCCCCGGCCTGATCGCCTGATCGCTCGCTGGTCACGCGAGCTTGCCGGTCCCGTCGGTTCCTGCGCCTGTGTCCGGGTGGCTGTCGTAGCGGGCGGGTATTTTTTACCCATGGCGACATCGGGGAAGCACCGCACACATCTGGTCTGGGACTGGAACGGCACACTGCTCGACGACATCCATGCGGTCCTCGGGGCGACGAACGCCGCCTTCGCGGAGGTAGACCTGGCGCCGATCACGCTGGAGCAGTACCGCGAGACGTACTGCGTGCCGATACCCAGGTTCTACGAGCGGCTCATGGGCAGGCTGCCCACTCCGGCCGAGTGGGAGCGGATGGACGGCCTCTTCAACCGCCACTACACCGAACAGCGCCGGGCCTGCGCACTGACCGAGGGGGTCGAGGAGCTGCTGACCCGGTGGCAGCTGGGCGGCCGCAGCCAGTCGCTGCTGAGCATGTACGGCCATGAGCACCTGGTCCCGGTGGTGCGGGGATACGGCATCGAGCGTCACTTCGTGCGCGTCGACGGCCGTACGGGCCCCTCCGGCGGCAGCAAGGCGCAGCACATGGAGCGTCACTTCGAGGTGCTCGGGGACATCGCTCCCGAATCGGCGGTGGTCATCGGTGACGCGGTGGACGACGCCGTGGCCGCGGCGCACGTCGGCGCGCGCGCCGTGCTCTACACCGGCGGTTCGCACAGCCGCAGCAGCCTGGAGGCGGCCGGTGTGCCCGTCGTGGACACCCTGGCCGAGGCCGTCGCACTGGCCGAGCGGATGGCGGACTGAGGGACGCGACGGGCAGCCCGGGCGGCCGACGCGACGGCCGCGTGGGCAATATGACCGGTTGACCGCATCTGTGCGGGTGTATGTCCGTATGCGCAGGATCCGTACGTACATGCAGGAACGCCCGTACACGCGGGATCCGTCCGTACGCGCAGGACCGGTCTTGTGCGATGTCCAGAGTGTCAAAGTTCGGGGCCTTCTTTTGTACATATGCGGCTCATGACGGTTGTGGGTGCAGGAGGGATAGCCTGGTGCCGTGATCAGCGCGATACGCCTCGGGGGCAGCGAAGCCCCCGGCATGCGCCCGGAGTGCCACGGCACCCGGGTGATGCGTGATCTCCACGCCCCGGGACCTCTGCCGAAAATGGCCGATACGGCCCCGGGCGTCTCCCCAGGCGGCATAGCGTCGACCCAGACCGGAAACCCCGCGTCGTGGCGTTACGTCGCCTTCTTCACCTACGTCACGCAACGGCGCGCGACAGGAGCCAGAGGACATGCAGACCAAGCTGGACGAAGCCAAGGCCGAGCTGCTCGCAAGGGCGGCCCGGGTAGCTGACAAAAGTCCGGGCGGTGGTGTCGGTGGCCCGGGAGGTGGCCTCCGGGTGCACCTTGCCGAAGCGGCGGGCGGCACCGGAGCGGTGGCCGGCACCGGAGCGGACGGCACCGGAACGGACGACGGTACCGAGGCCGGCCAGGGCGACCGGCAGGGCCGGGACATGCTGCTCGCCTATCTCCAGCGCTACTACCTGCACACGGCCCCGGAGGACATCAGCGACCGCGACCCGGACGATGTCTTCGGTGCCGCTTCCTCCCACTACCGTCTCGCCGGAAACCGCCCCCAGGGCACGGCGAACGTCCGGGTGCACACCCCGACGGTCGAGGAGAACGGCTGGACCAGCAGCCACTCGGTCGTGGAGGTCGTCACGGACGACATGCCCTTCCTGGTCGATTCAGTGACCAACGAGCTGTCCCGGCAGGGCCGCGGCATCCACCTCGTGATCCACCCGCAGGTGATCGTCCGCCGCGACGTCGCGGGCAAGCTGATCGAGGTGTTCGCCGACGAGCGGCCCAAGGGCAACGGCGGCATGCGGGCCAAGGGCAAGGAGGCCCGCCCCGAGCTGCCGCACGACGCGCTCGTCGAGTCCTGGATCCACGTGGAGATCGACCGGGAGACCGACCGCGCCGACCTGAAGCAGATCACCGCCGATCTGCTCCGTGTCCTGTCCGACGTACGGGAGACCGTCGAGGACTGGGACAAGATGCGCGACGCCGCGCTGCGGATGGCCGACGACCTTCCCTCCGAGCCGCTGGACGAGCTGGCCGACGAGGAGGTCGAGGAGGCGCGTGAGCTGCTGCGCTGGCTCGCCGCCGACCACTTCACCTTCCTCGGCTACCGGGAGTACGAGCTCCGGGACTCCGACGCGCTGACGGCTGTCCCCGGCACCGGTCTCGGCATCCTGCGCTCCGACCCGAAGCACAGCGAGGACGAGGCCCACCCGGTCAGCCCGTCCTTCGACCGGCTGCCCGCGGACGCCCGCGCCAAGGCCCGGGAACACAAGCTCCTCATCCTGACCAAGGCGAACAGCAGGGCGACCGTGCACCGCCCCAGCTACCTGGACTACGTCGGGGTGAAGAAGTTCGACGCGGACGGCAACGTCATCGGCGAGCGGCGCTTCCTCGGGCTGTTCTCCTCCGCCGCGTACACCGAGTCGGTGCGCCGGGTGCCCGTGGTGCGCCGCAAGGTCGCCGAGGTGCTGGAGGGCGCGGGCTTCACTCCCAACAGCCACGACGGCCGCGACCTGCTGCAGATCCTGGAGACGTACCCGCGCGACGAGCTGTTCCAGACGCCCGTCGACCAGCTGCGTTCCATCGTCACCTCCGTGCTGTACCTCCAGGAGCGCCGCCGACTGCGGCTCTACCTGCGTCAGGACGAGTACGGGCGCTACTACTCGGCCCTCGTCTACCTGCCGCGTGACCGCTACACGACCGGTGTGAGGCTCCGCCTGATCGACATCCTCAAGGAGGAACTGGGCGGCGTCAGCGTCGACTTCACGGCCTGGAACACGGAGTCGATCCTCTCCCGGCTGCATTTCGTCGTCCGGGTCCCCCCGGGCACCGAGCTGCCGCACCTCACCGACGCCGACGCGGACCGCATCGAGGCACGCCTCGTCGAGGCCGCACGCTCATGGGCCGACGGCTTCCAGGAGGCGCTGAACGCGGAGTGCGGCGAGGAGCGTGCCGCCGAGCTGATGCGCCGTTACGGCCAGTCGTTCACCGAGGGCTACAAGGCGGACCACTCGCCACGTGCCGCCGTGGCCGACCTGGTGCACCTGGAGAACCTCAAGAGCGAGCGCAAGGACTTCGCCCTCAGCCTGTACGAGCCGGTCGGCGCCGCCCCCGCCGAGCGCCGGTTCAAGATCTACCGCACCGGAGAGCAGGTCTCGCTCTCCGCCGTCCTCCCCGCGCTCCAGCGGCTCGGTGTCGAGGTCGTCGACGAACGGCCGTACGAGCTGCGCTGCGCGGACCGTACGCACGCCTGGATCTACGACTTCGGGCTGCGTCTGCCGAAGAAGGCCGCGGGTGACGGCGGCTACCTCGCGGACGACGCCCGGGACCGCTTCCAGCAGGCGTTCGCGGCCATCTGGACCGGCGAGGCCGAGAACGACGGCTTCAACTCCCTGGTCCTGGGCGCAGGCCTCGGCTGGCGGCAGGCCATGGTGCTGCGCGCCTACGCGAAGTACCTGCGCCAGGCGGGTTCCACGTTCAGCCAGGACTACATGGAGGACACCCTCCGCAACAACGTCCACACCACCCGGCTGCTGGTCTCGCTCTTCGAGGCCCGGATGTCGCCCACCCGGCAGAAGGCCGGTACGGAACTGACGGACGGGCTGCTGGAGGAGCTGGACGGGGCTCTCGACCAGGTCGCCTCGCTGGACGAGGACCGGATCCTGCGGTCCTTCCTCACCGTCATCAAGGCCACGCTGCGGACGAACTACTTCCAGCTGGCCGACGACCACGAGCCGCACGGCTACGTGTCGATGAAGTTCGACCCGCAGGCGATCCCGGACCTCCCCGCGCCGCGCCCGGCGTACGAGATCTGGGTCTACTCGCCGCGCGTCGAGGGTGTTCACCTGCGCTTCGGCAAGGTCGCCCGCGGTGGGCTGCGCTGGTCGGACCGGCGGGAGGACTTCCGTACGGAGATCCTCGGCCTGGTCAAGGCGCAGATGGTCAAGAACACGGTGATCGTGCCGGTGGGCGCCAAGGGCGGTTTCGTCGCCAAGCAGCTGCCGGACCCGGCCGTGGACCGTGACGCCTGGCTCGCCGAGGGCATCGCCTGCTACAGGATCTTCATCTCGGCGCTGCTCGACATCACCGACAACATGGTGACGGGCGAGGTCGTGCATCCCACGGAGGTGGTGCGTCACGACGAGGACGACACCTATCTCGTCGTCGCCGCCGACAAGGGGACCGCGAGTTTCTCCGACATCGCCAACGACGTGGCCGTCGCGTACGGCTTCTGGCTCGGCGACGCCTTCGCCTCCGGAGGCTCGGCCGGCTACGACCACAAGGGCATGGGCATCACCGCCCGCGGTGCCTGGGAGTCCGTGAAGCGGCACTTCCGCGAGCTGGGCCACGACACCCAGACCGAGGACTTCACCGTCGTCGGCGTCGGCGACATGTCCGGTGACGTCTTCGGCAACGGCATGCTGCTCTCCGAGCACATCCGGCTGGTCGCGGCCTTCGACCACCGGCACATCTTCATCGACCCGAACCCGGACGCCGCGACCTCGTACGCCGAGAGGCGCCGGCTGTTCGACCTGCCGCGCAGCTCCTGGGCGGACTACAACACGGACCTGCTGTCCGCGGGCGGCGGCATCCACCCGCGTTCAGCCAAGTCGATCCCGGTCAACGCGCACATCCGCGCGGCGCTCGGCATCGACTCGAAGGTCACGAAGATGACGCCCGCCGAGCTGATGCAGAACATCCTCATGGCGTCGGTCGACCTCGTGTGGAACGGCGGCATCGGCACGTACATCAAGTCGACGGCCGAATCGAACGCCGACGTCGGTGACAAGGCCAACGACTCGATCCGGGTCAACGGGGTGGACCTGCGGGCCCGTGTCGTCGGTGAGGGCGGCAACCTCGGGGCCACCCAGCTCGGCCGGATCGAGTTCGCCCGGGCCGGTGGCCGGATCAACACCGACGCGATCGACAACAGCGCCGGTGTGGACACCTCCGACCACGAGGTGAACATCAAGATCCTGCTCAACGGTCTCGTCCGGGAGGGCGACATGACCGTGAAGCAGCGCAACAAGGTGCTCGCGGAGATGACCGACGAGGTCGGGCAGCTCGTGCTGCGCAACAACTACGCGCAGAACACCGCGCTCGCCAACGCCTGCGCCCAGGCGCCGTCACTCCTCCACGCCCAGCAGCGCTTCATGCGCAGGCTCGGCCGGGAGGGACACCTGGACCGGGCACTGGAGTTCCTGCCGAACGACCGCCAGATCCGTGAACTGCTGAACCACGGCAAGGGCCTCAGCCAGCCGGAACTGGCCGTGCTGATCGCCTACACCAAGATCACTGCGGCCGAGGAGCTGATCTCCACCAGCCTGCCGGACGACGCGCATCTGCAGAGGCTGGTGCACGCGTACTTCCCGGAGCAGCTGAGCGCGCGGTTCCCCGAGGCGGTGGACGGGCACGCGCTGCGCCGCGAGATCATCACGACGGTTCTGGTCAACGACACGGTGAACACCGGTGGTTCGACCTTCCTGCACCGGCTCCGCGAGGAGACCGGGGCGTCGCTCGAGGAGATCGTGCGGGCCCAGTTCGCCGCTCGTGAGATCTTCGGCCTCTCCGCCGTGTGGGACGCCGTGGAGGCGCTCGACAACAAGGTGGCCGCGGATGTGCAGACCCGGATCCGGCTGCACTCGCGCCGGCTCGTCGAGCGCGGTTCGCGCTGGCTGCTCGGCAACCGGCCCCAGCCGGTGGAGATCGCGGAGACCATCGAGTTCTTCCGCGACGGTGTCGAGCGCGTCTGGAACGAGCTGCCGAAGCTGCTCAGGGGTGCCGACACCGAGTGGTACGGGTCGATCCTCGACGAGCTCACCTCGGCGGGGGTCCCCGAGGAGCTGGCGGTCCGGGTGGCCGGGTTCTCCTCGGCCTTCCCGGCGCTGGACATCGTGGCGATCGCGGACCGTACGGACAAGGACCCGCTGGCCGTCGCCGAGGTGTACTACGACCTCGCCGACCGGCTGGGGATCACCCAGCTGATGGACCGGATCATCGAGCTGCCGAGGGCCGACCGCTGGCAGTCCATGGCCCGCGCCTCCATCCGTGAGGACCTGTACGCCGCGCACGCGGCGCTGACGTCGGACGTGCTGTCCGTCGGCGACGGGACGTCGGCGCCCGAGCAGCGGTTCAAGGCCTGGGAGGAGAAGAACGCGGCGATCCTGGCACGTTCGCGCGCCACCCTGGAGGAGATCCGGAGCTCGGAGGCCTTCGACCTGGCGAACCTGTCGGTGGCCATGCGGACGATGCGGACCCTGCTGCGTACGCACTCCTGACCCGGTGCGGCCGGCCGGGCCGTGACACAGCCGTCCGCCGGACGGGCCCCATCGGCCCGTCCGGCGGACGGCGTCACGGTGTTACGGCGTCACCCGGTCACCGCGTCATTTCTTGGGCTTCTTGGGCTTCGCGGGCCCGGTGAACTCCTCGTACGCGGCGACGACCTCCTTGGCGGGGCCGTCCATCCGCAGGGTGCCCGCCTCCAGCCAGATCGCCCGGTCGCAGGTCTCGGTGATCGACCTGTTGCTGTGGCTGACCAGGAACACCGTGCCGGCCTCCTCGCGGAGCTCCATGATCCGGTCCTTGCTGCGCCGCTGGAACTTCGCGTCGCCGGTGGACAGCGCCTCGTCGATCAGCAGGACGTCGTGGCTCTTGGCGGCCGCGATGGAGAAGCGCAGCCTGGCGCCCATGCCGGAGGAGTAGGTGCGCATCGGCAGGGTGATGAAGTCGCCCTTCTCGTTGATGCCGGAGAAGTCGACGATGTCCTGGTAGCGCTCGCGGATCTGCTCGCGCGTCATGCCCATGGCCAGCCCGCCGAGCACGACGTTGCGCTCCCCGGTCAGGTCGCTCATCAGGGCGGCGTTCACGCCGAGCAGCGAGGGCTGGCCCTGTGTGTGGACCTTGCCCTTCGAGGGGGGCAGCAGTCCCGCGATCGCCTTGAGGAGCGTCGACTTCCCGGATCCGTTGGAGCCGATCAGGCCGATGGCCTCGCCCTTGTACGCGGCGAAGCTGACGCCCTTCACGGCGTGCACCTGGCGTGCGCCCCGGGGTTGCCGGCGCGACACGATCCGGTTCAGGGCGGAGGTCGCACTGCCCTTTCCGGTGCGGGCTCCGTTGACCGTGTAGGTGATGTGGACGTCGTCGACGACGACGGTGGGTACTCGTGTGTCGAGGGTGTCAGCCACGTCCGTACCTCTCCTCGGCCTTCCAGAAGTAGATGAAACCGCCGACGCCGCACACGAGCGCCCAGCCCGTGGCGATGGCCCACACGTGCGGGGGCAGCTGCGTGCCGTTGAAGCTGTCGATCAGGGCGTAGCGCATCAGGTCGATGTAGACGGCCGCCGGGTTGCACTCCAGTGCCAGCAGGACGAGCCGCGGCACCCGGTCCGCGGTGAGCAGGGTGTCGAGGCTCCACATGACGCCCGAGGCGTACATCCAGGTGCGGAGGATGAAGGGCGTCAGCTGCGCGATGTCGGGGGTCCTGGCGGCCAGCCGGGCCATGACCATCGAGACGCCGGTGTTGAACAGCGCCTGGAGCGCGAGGGCGGGGACCGCGAGCAGCCAGGACGGCCGCGGGTACTGACCGAACGCGAGAAGGATCAGGAACAGGGCGCCCAGGGAGAACATCAGCTGCTGGAGCTGCTGGATGGCCAGGGCGATCGGCAGGGACGCCCGGGGGAAGTGCAGGGCCCGGACGAGTCCGGTGTTGCCGCTGATGGCCCGGGTGCCGGCCGTGATCGAGCTGGCGGTGAAGGTCCAGATGAAGACGCCGGTGACGAGGAAGGGCACGTAGTCGGGGACTCCGTGCTTGGTGTTCATCAGGACGCCGAAGATGAAGTAGTAGACCGTCGCGTTGAGCAGCGGGGTCATGATCTGCCAGATCTGGCCGAGCTTCGCCTGGCTGTACTGGGCGGTCAGCTTGGCCGTCGCGAAGGCGGTGATGAAGTGCCTGCGTCCCCAGAGCTGCCGGAGGTACGCGCCGAGCGTCGGCCGGGCCCCGCTGACGGTCAGCCCGTGCCGGGCCGCGAGAGCGGCCAGCTCGCCGGGCTCGTACGCGGGGAGGAGGGCGGGAGATGCGGGGTCCACCGGGGCCGGCGGGGCTGCTGTCTGGCTCACCAC
>NZ_MAPV01000046.1:134-34095 GCF_001700505.1 Streptomyces mutomycini | reverse complement strand
GGTACCTGAGTCGGTGTGGGGGCGCCCGGCGGCCCGGGCCGGGGTGCCGGGTCCGGATTCGCCGGTCACCTCCGCCCACCGTGCCCGCAGATCGTCCGCCGGGACGAGCAGTGCGGCCGGGGCGGAGGCGCTGAGGAACATCACGTCACGGCCGGCGGGCAGCCGGTCGAGGAGGTCGGGGAGCGCCATCAGCACGTGCACGGGAAGGCGGTCCGCCGACGCCTGCGGCGACACGGGGAAGACGGGCACCGCGAGAGCGCCGCCGGGTGCCCGCGTCCACGCCGGCTCCCCGTCCCCGGTCACGCACACGGCCACGGTGCCGGCCTCCGCGAGAGCCTCGGCGACATCCTCGTCCGGACCGTAACCGGTGGCAGCCAGGTGCACGGCGGCGTCGGCGTCGCTGACCGGTGGGGCCCATCCGAGTGCGGCGGGTGAGGGCCGGTAGTCAGGGTTGGCCTCCCACTCGGCGATCTCGCCGTTGGCGTCGCTGCGCCAGCGGCCGAGTACGGCCCAGGGGGGCGGGGGCTCGTCGGCCTTCTCGCCGAGCCAGTGCCGGTCGGTCACCGACAGCCAGTGGTCGGGGGCGGACCGGGCGGCCGCGACGATGTCCTCGGGCGGCACCGGGAAGTGCGGCTGGTCCCGCCCTACGGGTACGGGCGGACGCGCGGACACACCGGCGGGCGCCGTGCCGGGAACAGGTATCGGCCCGCGGGCGGCGTCCGGCCGTCCGTCAGAGGTCGGCATGGGGGTCGCTCCATCCAGTCACGCCGCGCGGATGCCCGGCTCGCAGAGGAAGACACGAGGACATCTCATCACCCGTGCGCACGGCCGTCGTTCCCTGCCCCCGCTCCGGCTGCCTTCCCGGTCTCTTCCGCCGGCCTGGCTTCCAACTCGGCCAGCAGCGCCCGGGCGTGCTCGTCCGGGAACAGCCCCTCGCGGGCGACGTAAGCCCGCAATTCCTCCTCGGACAGCGGGTGGACGTCCCAGTACCGGCCCCAGTTGTTCACGTAGACCGAGGCCGCCGTGCGGTCGGACTCGTCCAGGGCGTGCTGGGCTCCGGTCATCACCTCGTGGAAGCTGTGGTGGCCCACACCCACCAGGATGCTCACCAGTCCGGACCTGATGAGACCGAGGTCCACGGGCACGCCCGCGAGCCGGGTGAGCCGGGCCACGTGCGTGATGATCCGGTAGGCGCTGCCCGAGGTGCCGGTCAGCACCAGGCCACCGGAGTCCTCGGAACGCGCCTGGAAGTCCGCGGCCATCGGCAGGGTGTGCGTCATCCCGGCGGGCGACCAGAGCAGGACCCCGTCCCGGACCGCCAGGCGCCGTTCTGCCGGGCTCAGCGCGGGCCAGACCTCGTGGGGCCGCAGCGGTGTCCGCAGAAGCTCCTCCAGCTCCTCCATCTCCTGGTCCTCGTCCTCGGAGTCCAGGCCCGCCGCGAGGAGTTCGGCACGCTCACGCTCGTACCGTTTGAGCTGCTCGGTCCGGTGCCGGTCACGTCGCTCCACCCCGATCACCGGATGCTGGGGCTCGACACCTCCCATCAGGTACGGGACGAGGTCCCTCGCCACGCCGTTGAACAGGAACGTCACCCGCTCACGCAGGTTGCCGGACTCCACGACCCGCGCGAGCTTCTCGTACGAGGTCCCGACGGATCCGGCGTTCTCGCCGTTCCTGCTGCCGAACTGCCGGTAGTCCGTGCGGTTGTGCAGGGCGATCGCCCAGAACGCCCGCACGACCTTGCCGAACTCGTCGTTGATCTGCTGGTTGTCGCCCAGGTGTGCGGCGAGCCGCTGCTCGAAGTACAGGGCCTCCTGTGCGTAGCGGACGCGCGCCAGGGCCCAGGGGGGCGCGTCGAGTTGCCCGGCCTGCTCGTCGGGCTCCGAGGAGTCATCCGGCTCGGTCCCCCCTCGGGAGTTCCCGGGCACCGGGGTGCCCTCGCGTTCCGTGGACGGTTCCCGCCTTTGCGGCAGCGGCGCAGGGTCGTCGTCCGAGTCGTCGTCCCTCGACAACAGCGGCCGCGGATCGTCGTCCGAGTCGTCGTCCCTCGACAACAGCGGCCGCGGATCGTCGTCCGAGTCCGAATCCAGGGACAGGGTCGGGAACGATTCGAGCACCGGACCGGCGAAGTCCGCGTCCACGACGGACGCCCCGCCGCTTCCGGTGTGCGGCGCGAAGTACGGGTTGGGGACGTACGGCCCGACCGGCATGCCGTACGCCATCGGTTGCACGCCACGGATGTACCGGCGGTCGATGCCCCCGGGGAAGAGCACCTCCTCCTGGTCGGGGAAGGGCGAGGCCAGCCCCAGAGTGGCGTTCACGTCGATGCCGCCGGGAACCTCCATGTCGTAGCGCCAGCGGTAACGGCGGTGCAGCGCGTCCGCACCCATCGGGTTGGCGCGGGCGCTGTCGCGCACGTAGTCACGGTTCGCGGTCGCGCTCGCGAAGACGGTGTTCGGAACCAGGGCGCTGCCGCCGTAGACGTGGTCGATGAGGTGCACCATCTCGGGCCCGTACGGCTTGAGTCCCTCGCGGAAGACCTGCTCGGGCCCGTCAGGGCTGAAGCGGAACAGCGGGCCCTCGTGGTCACGCCACAGCGCGTCGGGGAGTGTGCTGCCTGCCAGCGCGGCCGGGTCGGCCGCGACGACGGCCGGGTCGACGGGCGGGGTCGGGCTCACCGGTCCGGTGGCGGGCCAGCCGACAGGTACGGGCTCGGCGCCCTCGTCCGTCAACAGACGGGAGGAGGCGACGAGTCCACGACCGGGCAGGTACCAGTCCCAGGCCGGGCCCCTGGAGTACACCCGCCCGGCCATGTCCGTGACACCACCGGCGGACGGGCCGTCGGAGTTGTACTCGCCGCGCAGTCCGAGCGACGGAATCTCGGCCACGAACACATGGAAGTCCGGATCGTCCTGGCCGTAGCCCCACACGGTGTGCCGGTCGGTTGAGACGGCCACGGGGAACGCCTCCAGCGTCTCCTCGTACCGACCGTCGAACTGCCCGTCCGCGGAATAGGGCAGGACCTGCTGCCCCGCCGGGGCCGTGCCGGCGGCGGGCGCGGTGGTCGCGTTCCACTCGGCGGTCCGCGAGGTGTTCACCGTGCCCGGAGCGACGGACGGTTCGGCGGACGGCATCCTCGGGACGGTCCGGTGCCAGACGCCGGGCCGCCCCGCGTTCGCGGCGAGAGCCGTCACGACGCCCGGCCGCGTCGTGCCGCCCCCGGACACCGTGAACGCGCCGTCGTAGCTCCATACGGTCCGGTCGTTCGAGAGGGAGAAGCCCTGCTGTGCGGGCAGCTGCCCTGTTCCGATACCGGGCAGCAGCAGGGCCAGGGGGCGGTGCTGGTCGATCAGCGGCAGCTCCGGGTCGGACTCCAGCAGTGCGAAGAACTCCCCCGGGGTGACCTGCACGGTGCCGCCCGGCAGCCGCAGGACCACCGCACCGGCGTCGTTCGTGTCCGCGTACACGAAGTACGGAGCGGCGGCGCCCTGCTGGGTCCACGGGGCGAACTCCAGCGAGCCGGTGTTCCCGGCGGTGCCGGTCCTGTCGGTGTACAGGCGGGAGGGCTCCAGCCCGCCGGGGGTCGGCGTGGGGCCCCAGTTGCGGCCCTGGAGGGGGCCGCCTGGCGTGCGGATGCGGCCCTCGTCGGCGAACGCCCCCAGCGTCTCCAGGTGGAAGACGGCGAGTTCACCCGGGTGGCCTGAGTTCCGCCCGGTGGCGAAGGCCTGTTCGGCCAGCTCTTTCAGCCGGGCCTCCGTGGACGCGTCCCACCCGGCCCCGGCGGGCAGGTGGAGCGCCGCACGCCCCAGTTCCTCCCGTCGCGCGGGGGTCCTGGCGTCCAGCAGCTGCGAGGCGCCGGTCATCGCCCACAGTGCGCGGGCGTACTCGCGCGGCGTGAGCGGACCGGCGGGCATCCGCAGCACCGCCCGCACTGCGGCGTCGCCGCCGGTGGCGATCCTGTCCAGCGCGTCCCGCAGCGGGGGCGCGTCCCATGCGTCGGTGAGCGCCACGTCCCCCGGTGTGGCCAGAGCGCGGTCGAGCACGGCCTCGAAGTCGTCGGGCCCCGGGGCGTTCCCGTCGGGGGGCGACGCGAGGAGCTGCCACAGCTCCATGCGCAGCGGGGTGAGCGCGCTCAGCGCCGGGTCGTTCGCCCGCAGCGTCTCCAGCGCACCGATCCCGCGCAGCAGCCGCTCGTAACGCCCGTCCGGCACACCGCGGTCGTCCTCGACCTCGTTCCCGAAGACCTGCCGCAGCGCCCGTACCAGGCGCAGGGCACGCGGCCCCTCGTCGTCCCAGGCGGGAAGGCCCGTGCGACGTGCGAGGGGGCGCAGGCCGGCGGCCTCGCTCAACTCCGCCGTCGAGTGCACCGGTTCGGGCAGGAACGTCTCCATGCGTGCCAGGGTGCCGTCGGGCGTCGCCGCGAGCAGCCGTGTGGTGTCGTTGTAGCCGGTCCTGCCGGTGGCGGCGGTGGTGGTGCGCCCGCTGCTGTTGGCGGCGTGCTGCGCGAGCGCGACCTCCTCCAGGGGGTCCTCGACGGGCGGCGCGGGCCTGATGAGTGACTGCGGGCGCAGCGGGTCGCCCGCCACGGCGCCGTAGCAGCTCGCGACGTGCAGTTCGTCCCCGGCCGCCCGCTCGACCACCTCCGGCAGCCCGCCGATGTAACGTCCGCCGTCCTCGGCTCCGAGCAGCAGCACCCGGCCGTCCTTGCCGGCCAGCTTCAGCCCGCCGGGTACGCCGTGGGCGTGGAAGGTGTAGACCGACGCCTCGGGGTCCGGGGCGGTCTCCTCGGCTCCGACCGTGTGGAACGTGTCGCCGAGGCGGAGGACGTGCGCGCGCTCCCGCATGCCCCGGTACAGCCTCAGCCGCCGCTCCCGCAGCCGCCTGCGGCCGTCGTCGGGCATCGACTCCCGGCCCTCGAAGCGGTGGTCCGCCCCGACCAGCGGGCGGGTGTCCACATCGCTGTCCCGGAACCGGATTCCGTCCACGGTGACCCATTCGCGTTCCACGGACTGCCCGTTCGCGGCCGACGGCGGGTCGAAGGGCACCCAGTCGCCGTACGCGTCGCCGGGGTCGGAGTCGACGAGCGACAGCACGTGGACGGCCGGCCCGGTGTCCGTCGCGTCGGCCGTGGCGTGGGGCTCGGTCTCGGGCTCCATGAGGCGTCCGTCGCCGCTGGGGGCCCAGACCCTGCGGCCCAGCCGCTCCGCCACGGCCCGTGCCAACTGGCCGTACTGGGCGCCCGCGTACGGGCTCGCCAGCACGACCGGGACGTCGAGCGGCAGCGACGCGAGTACGGGATCGGCTGCCAGCAGGCCGGCCACCGCCTGCGGGTCCAGCTCCCGGCCGTCGGCGAACAGCGCCTCGTCGTAGCCGCCCTCGGCCGCCACCACGTAGGCCCCTTCCCCCCAAGGGGCGGCCTCCTCGGAGACCCTCCGCAGCTCGCCGCCCCGCTGTTCGTGGAGCTGGATCCGCGTGGTGTCGACGCTGCTGATGCCGGAGCCGGTCCAGTCGCGCCCGAGCGGAGCGCCCTGGGTATCGCTCATCAGCGTGTCGCCGGACAACAGCGGGTCCGAGGCCGCGTCGGCGGAGTCTGCGGACGGAAGCGAGTCCGTGGACCACGACCCGGACGTGTCCGAGGAGGAGACGGGTGAGGCCGGGGCCGACGCCGTGTCGGTCCCCGGGGCGAAGGCCCAGTCGGGGTCGGACGGCGACGTGCGTGGCGTCAGGGAGCCCCGGGGCCCGCTGTCGGCGGACGGGTCCGGGTTCGTGGCGCCCCGTCCCGTGGACCGGGGCACCGGTGCGGGCAGCGTGCGGGGCGCGTCCTTGGGCGCGGCGTGCTGGACCGGGCGCGCCTCGTGCCAGACGCCGCCCCCCGGCACAGTCCCCATGACGGCCGAGGGGTGCATGGTCAGCACCGGCTGCCCGGAGTCGCCGGTGCCGGACAGGTCCGCCGGGAAGTCGGTCCACCACACGCTGCGGCCCAGCCGCTGGGCGAGCCGCTCGGCCACGTCGCCCGCGTCGGCGGGTTGTCCGGTGAACGCCAGGACGACGGGGGTGGTCAGTTCCCTGCGCGTCAGCATGGGGTCGTGCGCCAGCAGCTCCACGAACTCGCGGGTGGACACGCCGGCCGTCTCACCGTCGTAGGTCAGCCGGAGGAGCTCCGGGTCGTACGCGTCAGGGGCGACCCGCACCAGGTACGGGACCCGCTTGCGCCCGCCCTGCGTCCACGGCGCGTCCGCCACCACGGCGAACGTGCGGAACTGTGCCAGATCCACGTACGACTGCGGCTGTCCGCCGGTGAAGTCGCGGCCGAGTCCGCGGGCGCCACCCTGCACCGTGCGCAGACCGGACGTGGCGTACACCCTGGCCTCATCCAGGTCGTGCACCGCCGCCACGTCGGGGTCGGACGCCTCGCGGCCCACCGCGAAGGCGCGCGTGAGCAGGTCGAGTGCTTCCCCGTGTTCGTCGGGACCCGGCCGTGCGCCGGGCGTCAGATGGAGGACCTGCGCGACGAACGCGTCCTGGTCCGGGCCCGGGGTGTCCAGCGTCTCCTCGGCCTTGACCCGGGCCCAGAAGATGCGCGACCGCTCGGGCTCTCCGACCGCGTCCTCGTCGATGTCCAGGGCGGTGGCCGCCTCCTCCTCGGGGTCGGCGTCCCGCATCCACCGGGCGGCTGCCTCCACGGCGGGGAGGTCCACGAAGCCCACCAGCGGGTCGCCGGGCCACATCGTCCACTGCTCGGCGGCGGCGGCCAGTACCCGTCGGGTGACCTCCTGGTTCACACCGGACGCGGCGTCGGGGTGCGCCTCGACCACCCGGCGCAGGAGGTCCAGCGTGAACGGGCCGGCGGTGTCGAAGTCGGAGTCCGCGCGCCACATGTGGTCGACCGCCGCCGCGCCGCGCAGCAGGCCGCCGTAGTCGGGCGCGTCGTCCACGTCGTGCCCGAAGGTGAGCCGCAGTGCCCGCACCAGGCGCAGCGTCCTCTCGCGCGTCTCCTCCGTGACGGGTCCGCCGGCCGGGCCGAATCCGGCGGCCTCGGCCAGGCGGTCCAGTCCGGGGCCCGCGGGCTCGGGCCGGAACAGGTCCCAGGCCCGGTGGCGCCCCTGCGCGTCGGCGAACAGCGTGCGCGTGTAACGGCCGTTGTCCGACCGCGTCCCCTGCGAGCTGTAGGCCAGGCGAACGGTGCGTCCCGTGGTGTTCGCCAGGTGCTGCCCCATGGACACGTCGCGCAGCGGGTCGGGAACGAACGGGCCGGGGAAGGCGTCGCCCACGGTGTTCGGGGCCGGCACGGCACTGTCCTTGGGCGCTCCGCTCCAGCAGACCACGAGGTCGATCCAGTGGTCCTCGGGCAGGCTCGCCAGGCTCTTGCGACGCTTGAGCCACGGCCCGGCCTCCCGCTCGTCGACCAGCCGGACGGTGCCGTCCCGCAGGGCCAGCTGGAGGAGGCCGGGTTCGCCGTGCATGTCGAGGCGGTAGGCGGTGTCCTCGGGGCCCGGACGCGGAAGGTCGTACTCCTGGGACATGCCGTCCGTGGCCGGGTAGTGGTGCACGAACGTCGTCATCCGGTCGAGATGGCGGCCCTCGTCCTCGAAGTCCTTCGCGTACTCGGCGGGGTGGTGCGAAGCCCGCCCGATCTGCTTCCCGCTCAGCGCGCTGACGATGGGCCGGGTGACCACGTCGCGGTGCCAGTCCGGTGCGACGTCGTCGGGGTCGGGCGCCAGGCCGGGCTCGCTCGCGATCCAGTCACCCTGGGGGACACCGGAACGGCGGACGGTGTCGATGGTGCTCGCCGCGCCGGGGGCCGAGCTGAGCATCGCCTCGCCGCTGTGTGCCCAGACCGTCAGGCCGGTACGGTCGGCCAGCTTGCGCGGCAGGTCGAGGTAGCCGTCCCCGGCGAAGGGGATCGCCAGCACGATCGGTGTGCCCTGCGTGAGTCCTTCCCGTGCCACGTCGGCCGCGACCAGTTCCACGAACTCGTCGACGTCCAGTTCGAGCGTCGAGTCGTCCGGCAGCCGTGCGTCCACCCGGTCGTGCCCTCCGTCGGCGGCCACGACGTACGGGGTCGTGCCCTGCGGCCAGGGGGCCGGCGCCGTGTCGAGGACGTCGTACGTGCCGGACGGGGCGTCCTCCAGTACGTCGCCCCGGGCGGTGTCGAGCTCCGCGACGGCATCGTCCTCCCAGTTGAGGCCCGGTACGCGGCGGCCCTGGACGGTGAAGTGGCGGGCGCGGCCCGGCGCCCGCACGCCCAGCTCGGTCAGGTGGAAGGCCCCCAGTGCGGCGAGGCTCGTCACCGCGCCTGCCGCCGTGGCCCGTTCCACCAGCGCGAACAGTTCTGTGCGAAGGTCCGGTCCGGCGCTCGCGTCGGAGTCCAGGTGCAGTACGCGGCGGGCGAGCGCGTCCACGTCCAGCGGACGGTCGCGCAGCGAGGGCTCCCGGCGGCGCAGGGTGTCCAGCGTCTGCACCGCGGCCGCGTCGGGCGACTGGGAGATACCGATCGTGGCCTGCCGGCCCAGCTCGGCCCGGGTCACACCGTCGAGCGCACCCGTGCCCACCCAGTCACCGGGGGCCCGTGTCAGGCTTTTCGCCCCGACCGAGAAGTCCGCGGCGGTCAGACGCGGTTCGCCGGCGGGGCCGTCCTTCTGGAGGTCGTCCAGCGCACGGGCCAGCAGCCGCTCGAACAGGGTGCGGGCGGCCTGCGCGCGCCGCCTGCCCGCCGAGGCCTGCTCGCTGACGTGCGACGAGCTGTCCGTCCGGCGCGCGTCGGCGCCGTAGCCGGTGACGGTGACGCGCGGCAGTGACGCGCCCGCCCGCTGGTTACGCAGCCCGGCGGCGGCCACCTGGGACGCCAGCCGGCGCAGGGTGTCCGCACCCTTCGCCGACGGGGCCGTCTCCCCGGGCCCGTACGCCACCAGGGCGCGCGTCGGCAGGACGGGCAGCGGCCGGGCCGCTTGCGGAGCGGCCGGGGCCGTGTACACCGGTGTGGCGAGCGTGGGCACCGAGGTCATCTCCACGCCCTGCATGGGGTCCCCGGCCGAGGAGCGGGACTTCACGGTGGAGGAGGTCGCCGCCGCCGTGGGGCTCTTCCCGGACGACGGTGCCGCGGGCAGCGGCGGCTCGACGGGACGCGGGCCCTCCTGGGTCCCGGCCGGGTCGACGGGCCGTGCCTCCCGCCAGTCGGCGACCGTCGGGCTGGTCAGGGTCATCAGCGAGTCGACGAGCGTGGGCACCGCGACGCCTGCGTCGTCCCTGCCTGACAGGTCCGCCGGGAACGGGCTCCACCACACGCTGCGGCCCAGCCGCTGGGCGATCACCTCAGCGACGCCGGGCGCCGGGCCGCCGAGTCCGGTCAGCATCAGGAGGACGGGGACGGTCAGCCCCTTTCGGTTCAACTCCACGTCTGCGGCGAGCAGTTCGGCGAACTCCGCGGCAGTCACCTCGTAGGCGGCACCGTCGAAGCTCATCTGGACGCGGCCGTCGTCCTGGAAGCCCACGTCCGCCAGGACCAGGTGCGGGACGGGCTTGTCCTTGCCGTACACGTCCTGCCCGGCCCACGGGGCGTCGGTGAGTCCGCCCGGTGTGCGGAATTCAGCCAGTCCGGGCTGGGGTGCCGACAGGTCCGCCCAGTCCCGGCCGCCGCCCGTGGCGGACCCCATGGCCGTGGCCACCGAGGACCGGCCGAAGGCGCCGCGTGTCTCCAGGTCGTACGCGGCGGCCACGTTCGGGTCCGTCATGTTCCGGCCCGCGGCGAACCCGCGGGTCAGGACCGTCAGTGCCTCCTCGCGCAGTGTGCCGTTCACCTCGGTACCGGGGTCGAGGTGCCGGATCCTCGCGGTGAGGGCGTCGGCGTCGGGGCCGGCCAGCGTCTCCTCGGCCTTGACGCGCGCCCAGAACATCCGCGCCCGCTCGGCGTCGCCCACGTCGTCGGGACCGGAGAGCCCCAGGGCGGCGACGGCCGCCTCGTCCACCACCACGGTGTCCTGCAGCCATCGGGCGGCGGAGTGCAGCACCGGCAGGTCGACGAACCCGCTCACCGGCAGGGAGGGTCCGTCCTGCCATGCCTGTGCGGCCGCGGCCAGTACGCGGCGGGTGGCCTGACGGTCCACTCCGGAAGCGGCCTCCGCGTGGGCGGCGATCACCCGGCGCAGCAGGTCCGGGGAGAAGGGGCCGGTCCCGCCGAGGTACGGATCGGAGTGCCACATGTTGGCGAGCGCACCGGCTCCGCGGACGAGGGTCGCGAAGTCGGCGGCGTCCTCCACGTCGTGGCCCAGGAGCAGCTTCAGGGCCCGTACCAGGCGCAGCAGTTCGGCCCGGCTCCCCGGCGACGGTTCCCCCGTGAACCCGGCCGTCGCCGCCAGCCGGTCCAGCTCGGCCTCACCGGGCTCCGGACGGCTGGTGTCCCACCACCACCGCTGTCCGCTCGCGTCGGTGAACAGCACCCGCACGGGGTCGTCCTGGTAGGTGAAAGCCCCCTGGAGGGCGTGGGACAGCCGGACCGTGCGCCTGGTGACGTTCGCCAGGTGCTGTCCCAGGGACAGGGCGTCGTCCGAGAGCGAATCGGCGGCGAACGGTACGGGGAAGGAGTAACCGACCTGCGAGAGGTCCTGCACGGCGCTGTCCTGCGGGGCCGAGGAGTAGCAGACCACCATGTCGATCCAGTGGTCCTCGGGCAGGCTCGACAGGCTCTTGCGGCGCCGCAGCCACTCCCCCGCCTCGTGCCGGTCGGCCGTCCTCGACCCGCCGTCGGCCAGGGGCAGCATCAGGCTGCCGGGCAGCCCATGGCCCGCCAGGTGGTACGCCTTGTCCTTCGGCCCGGGGTCGGCCAGCGGAAGCTTGGCGGAATAGGTGCCGGTGGCGCGGTTGAAGTGGACGTACAGCGTCATCTGGTCGAGACGGTTGAAGTTGTCCTCGCGCGACGACTCGGTGAGCTCGCCGGGATGGTGCAGACTGCGGCCGATCTGCTGCCCGGTCCGCACGCTCACGATGGGCTGGGACAGTACGTCGCGATGCCAGTCCGGGGCGCTGTCGTCCGCGTCGGGCGCCAGGCCGGGCCGGACCGGGACCCACGAACCGTGGGGCATCCCGTCCCGCTGGATCACGGCGACGGTGTTCACCGCCGCCGGATCGGGGTTGCGCCGCGCCAGGCCGCTGTGCGCCCACACCGTGCGGCCGGTGCGCTCCGCGAGCTTGCGCGGCAGTTCCAGATACCGGTCGCCCGTGAACGGGACGGCCAGCACGATCGGGGCCACGGCCGGCAGGCCCTGCAACGCCGGGTCGGCCGCGACCAGTTCGATGAACTCGTCGACATCGAGATCCCGCGTCGTTCCGTCGGGCAGCAGCGCCGTCACCGTGTCGTGGCCGCCCTCCGCGAGGACGGTATACGGGGTCACGTCCCATCCCCAGGGGACGAAGTCCGTCATTCCGGTCGGAGCGAGCCCGCCCGCCCGGTCCTCCTGGAGGTCGTCCACGAAGAGGCTCGCCATGTCGGCGACCTCGGACCCGGCCCAGTTCAGGCCCGCCACCCGGTCGCCTCCCATGGTGACGTACCGGGTGCGGTCGGCGGCGAGTACGCCCTCATCCTCAAGGGCGAACGCCGTGAGGGAGGCCAGGCTGCCCGCCCGCCCGGCCGTGAGCGCCCGCTCGACCGTCGTGTACAGGTCCCGGTGCATCTCCGGGTCGATGAGCACGGACGGGCCGAGGCGCCGGACGCGCCGGGTGACCGCGTCCATGTCGAACTCCCCGGCGCGCAGCGTGCGGTCGTCGCGGCGCAGCGCGTCCAGGGTCTCGACCGCCGCCGCGTGCCCCGGCGAGGTGAGGGCGATGGTGGCCTGCCGGCCCAGGTCCGCGCGGCTCACCGCGTCGGACATGGCCGCGGTGCCGTTCCGGCCGGGCAGACGCGCACGGCCGCGCGACGTGATCCTGAAGTCCCTCGCGGACAGTCGCGTCCGCCCTTCCGGCAGGTTCGTCTGGAGGGTGCTCAGCGCGTCGTCGAGCTTCCGGACGAACAGGTCACGCGCGGTCCGCGCGCGCCGGTCACCCCTCTGCCGGGCGGCCTGTTCCCGCTGCTGCGCGGTCCCGGCCAGGCGGGCGTCCGCACCGAACCCGGCGATGTCGATCTTCGGCAGGGGTACGCGCGTGCGCAGGTTGCGCAGACCGGCCCTCGCCACCTGGAACGCCAGCCGTTCGACGCTCTCCTCCGTGCCGGCCGAGGGACGCGTCTCACCCTGGGCGTACGTCACGAGGCTCAGCCGGGGCAGGGGAGCGAGCGGCCGCGCGGACGCGGCGGTCACCGGCGCGGCGAACACCGGATGACCTGCGGCCGCGTCCAGCGCGGTCATGTCCGGGCCGGTGGGCTCAATGCCTGTCATGTCGACGTCGGTCGCGTCCGGACCAGTCAGGCCCGGGTCGGCGAGATCTGTTCCGGCCGGACCGAAGTCGAAGTCGAAGTCGAAGTCACCGGTGTCGAGGTCGTTCCAGGCCGAGATGTCGAAGTCACCGAAGTCGATCGGGCCCAGATCGGTGGCGTCCACCATCGACAGGTCGAAGTCGGTCATGTCGGCCTCGGTCCCCGACTGCGCCGCCGGCACCGGCACCGGGTCCGTGGCGGGCTCGGTCCAGCGCTGCCGCAGGCCCAGGCCGGAGCGGAGGTTGTCGGCCAGCTCCGTGGCGGAGGCCGGTGCGGCCCCGGTGCCGGCCCCGGCGTCCAACAGGTGACCGGCGACCCGGCGCACCGCGTCACGGAAGCCGTCCCCGGCGTACCGGGAGTCGGCGAGGACGTCGTGCGGCTCCGCCGGCAGCACCAGGGCGACGGCGGCGTCCCAGGCACGGGAGGCGTCGGCCGCGTCCGTGCCCTCGGGTGCCGCGTCCGCGAAGCGGGCGTACGCCTGCGCCCACAGGCGCCGCGACACGTGCGCGGCCACCGTGTCCGTCGCGGCCGTCCAGGCGTCGGGCCGCACCATCCGCACCCGGGCCAGGTCCACCGGCGACAGTTCACCCGCGGGCAGCCGGTCGTCGCCGCGCAGCATCATCTCGGTGCGCTGGCCGACGGAGGGCGTGATGCCCGCCGCGTTCAGCTCCTGCAGGCCGACGGTCTCGCCCTCGGCGGGCCGCGGCGGAGCCTGCGGCAGGTCGGCCTCGGTCACCTGGTCCGCGGCCCACCGGCGTTCGGCGGCGTCCCTCGGTACGGCCGGTGCCGCGTCGTCCATGTCGGAACCGGTGTGCCGCGCCGCTCCGAGCACGTCCGGAGCGACGCCCAGGGTCCACAGCCGGACCTCGGCGTCCTCCAGCCGGTGGCGCGCCTCGTCGACCCCGGCCCAGCCGTCCGCCACGACCGTCTCGTCACCGCTGATCCGTTCCGTCGTCGCGGCTTCGGCGGCCAGCGCGCCGAGCGCGGCGAGCGCCCGCGCGTGCGCGTCCCAGGCGGCGTCGAGCTCGGTGGCAGCGCCGGTTACCGCGGGCGTACGGGCCGGCCGCGCGTTGGCCGCCGTGGCCGTGGGGCCGGAGCTGTCGCCCTCCGAGGCCATGATGCGCCCCCAGCCGCCCGCCGTGGCCGGCTGTCCGTCCGGCCCCGGCAGCACCGCGACGGTGTACGTATCGGTCGCCGGGTCGTGGTGGAGCGTGGTGGCGCTGTCGGTGGCCCACCAGTTCCGGGCCGAGTTGCGGGCGCCCTCGGCCGGGATGCTGCCCTCGACCGGCCTGCCGCCGGACGGCCTGCCGTGCGGCACCACGGCGATGACCTCGGCGTATCCGTCCTCGTTCAGCAGGTCCGGGTCCCTGAAGACCAGTTCGCCGAATTCGGCGGGCGGTACCGGTCCCTGCATCCGCAGACCGCCGGCGTCCCCGTCGGCCACGTACACGAAGGGCCTCGGGCGGTGCTGGTCGGCCGTCCAGGGCGCGGGCTCGGTGCCGACGGGCACGAGCGAGCCGTCGGGCGCGTACCCGAGCAGGGTCACGACACTGTGGTCGAACGTGCCCTGCGGCCGGGACGCGCCGTCCAGCGCCCTGCCCCAGGCGTCGCCGTCGTCGTCCGCCAGGAGCCGGTCGGACCCCAGCGCGCCCTGCTGCTCCAGGTGGTAGGCGGCCACCTCGCTCAGCTGCCACGGGTCGCGGCCGGCGGCCGCCGCCTGCCGTGCCACGAGGACCGCTTCGCCGAACCGCGCCGGGTCGGGGGCGGGCAGGTGCAGCACCGCGGCGGCGAACGCGCCCTGATCGGCGTGGCCGGTCACCAGGGCGACCCTGAACGACGCCCACAGCAGCCGCGACCACTCGGACTCGCCCACCGGCGCCGAGACGTCGAGTCCCAGGACGCGACGGGCGACGTCCTCGCGGTGCGGTGCGGCGGCGAGGTCCGCCAGCATGTGGACCAGGTGCGGCAGCGCGATCCAGTCGGTCAGAGGCCGGCGCAGGCCCGTCTCCCAGCGGCGCGCCGCCTCGGCCAGCAGGCTCCGGTGGCCGTCCGGCGTGAACTGCGGGGCCTGCCCCTGAGGGAGCCCGCCCGCGAGGTACCGGGTCAGGAGCTGCTCGTACAGGTCCAGGGTGAACGCGCGCGCACCGTCGCGGTTCAGGCCCGGATCGGCCTGGTGCATCTGGTCGAGCGCGCCGATGCCGCGCAGCAGCACCGGGTACTCCGGGCTTTCGTCCACCGTGGAGCCGAAGATCTGGCGCAGCGCCCGGACCAGTCGCAGGGTCCGCTCCCGCACCGCCTCAGGGGCGGGCCCGGGGCCGTGGTGCAGTCCGGCGTCGCGGGCCCTCCGGTCCAGCGCGTCCCCGGCCGGCTCGGGCGTGAACATGACCCACGGGTAGACGCGGCCCCGCGCGTCGGTATGGAGGGCGATGTACGCGTCCTGGCTGCCGTCCGCCGGCTGGACGGCGGCGTTCATCAGGGTGGAGGCGAACACCGTGCGGCCCGTCTCGTTGGCCGTGTGCTGGCCGACCGCGACAACCGAGAGCGGGTCGGGCACGAACGGCGGAGCGCCGACGATGTGCATCCCGGGTGTCTCGCCGATGCCGGGAGGCGCCGCCGCGTAGCAGACGAGAAGCGCGACGGGGTGCTCGGGGGCGAGCGAGGCCAGGCTGCGGCGGCGGGCGAGCCTGCGGGCGAACTGCGGCCCGTCGTCGGTCCGCTCCCCCTCGGGGGTGTGCCAGGTGACGGAGCCCGGCAGACCGTGGTTGTTGGGGAAGTACGGTGCCGGCAGGTTGAGCGCGGTCCACGGCGTGGGAGCGGTGGGGCCCTTGGGGTCGTAGGAGGTGCGCTGGTGGGTGTAGGTCGTGACCGTCCCCAGCCGGCCGTGCGTCATCGTCCGCCGCCAGCCACCGTCGTCCGAATCGGCGAGGTCCATCGAGATGTAGCCAGTGGACCGGTTGCCGTGATGGGCGATGGAGAGGGCACTGACCTGGCCGTCGTCCGCGCCGACGGGTGGGGTGGACACCGTGTCGGGCGTGTTGGCGAACCACTGGCCACGTGGCGCCTGCCGCTCCTCGTCCAGCAGCAGGACCACCGAGCGGTCCGGGGCGCCGGGGAGGCGCCCGATCCCCGACCGGCCTGTGGTGGCCCACACCTCCCGGCCGAGCCGGTCGGCGAGCCCGCGCGGCAGGTCCAGGGACGCGGCGGTGGGCCGGGCGACGTGGAGCAGAAGAGGCCCCGGACGGCCCGCCATGTTCCGGTCGAGGGCCATCAGCTCGTGGAAGACCTCGGGCGGTACGGGGCGCGCGAACCCGCCGAGCCCACGGACCACGACCGCGTCGGACCGGCCGCCGAGCATCACGAGGTACGGGTCGGGGAGGCCCTGCGCGGGAAGCCAGGGCGCGGTCTCGGGTCCACTGTGGCCGGACGTGCCGTCGGGGGTGCGCGAGATCCGGCCGGTGGTGCCGGGGTCGAAGTCGGCCGGCAGGGGCCGCCCGAGCCAGTTCCAGCCACGCGGGCGGCCCTGTGCGTCGGTGAGCCTGAAATCCGCGTGGAACGCGCCGCGCTGCGCCAGGTAGTGGGCGGACAGCGCGGGAAGTGTGGCGACTCCGGCGGTGAACGGGGCCGTCACCAGCCGTACCAGGGCACCGCGCGCCGCCGCGTTCACCGTGTCGGAGGGGTCGAGCAGCAGCACCCGGCGGACCAGCGCGTCCAGGTCCATGAAGCCGCCGCGCAGCTGCGGGTCCGCGGACCGCAGCCGGTCCAGCCGCTCCAGCGCCTCGGCGGTCCGGTCCCGGTCGACGGCGTTGAGGGCGCCCAGGCCGTGCAGCGCGTCGAGGACCGCTTCGCGGTGCCGCTCCGCGTCGTCGGGCGAGACGTCCTGGGGCGTGGCGGCGGTGCCCCGACCGGTGGCGGGAGCGCCGGGCGCGTTCGGCATCTGCGGAACCGGGCGGTTCGACGCTGTGGCGACGGGCCGCGTGTGGACCGGGCGGTGCGGGAGTACGGCGCGGCTGCTGCCGCCGTCCTCACGCGTCACGGTGCCCGTGACGCGCCCCGGCTCCAGTTCGTCCAGAAGCGCCTGGGCGTGCTCGTCGGGGAAAAGCCCGTCCCTCGCGACGTTCTCCCGCAACTCCTGCTCGTCGAGGGGGTAGATGTTCCAGTACCGGCCCCAGTTGTCCGTGTAGTCGAGGTCCGGGTCATGGCCGGGAACGTCGTTCAACGCCAGCTGGGCGCCGCGCATCACCTCGTGGGCGGTGTGGTGGCCCACCGTCAGCGAGATGGCCATCATCCCCGCCCGGATCAGGCCGAGGTCCAGGTCGACGCCCCACTGGTCCCGCATGCGGGCTGCGTGCAGCATGAAGCGGTACGTGGACCCGGCGGTGCCGGTCGCCACCAGACCGCCTGAATCCTCGGAGAGCCCCTGGAAGGCGGCGTTCATCGCGATGTCGTACACCGACGTCGCCGGCATCCAGGTCAGTCCGGCCTCGTCGACGGCGAACCGGCGCTCCGCCTCGCTCAGCGGCGGACGCGCCTCGTCCGGGCGTGCCGGGTCCGTCACGGGCGGCGGCAGCTCCTTGAGCGCGGCCTGCTTCTCCGCGGGGGTCATGTCCGACGCCTGGATCTCCGTGGCGCGCCGCATGTACTCGGCGTAGGTCGCGAGCTGCCGTCTGCTCGGCCGCTCCGCGGCGATCTCCGGGTGCTGTTCCTCGGCGCCGCCGAGCATCTCCGGCACGAGATCGTTGGAGATCCCCTCGTACAGGAACGCCACGAGCTCCCGCAGGTTCCCGCTCCGCACCACCCGCTGGAGGGCCTCGCGGGATGTGCCGACGACGCCCGCCTTGAACTTGCTGGTGTCGCCGAACGTCGCCAGCGCCCGCGGGTACCGCTTGCGCGTCTCCGCCCACGCGGCGCTCGCCATCTTCCGGAACTCGGCGGTGACCGCCTCGTGTTCGGCCAGGTACTCGCCCAGCCGCCTGTCGAAGGCGACGGACTCCTCGGCGTAGCGGATGCGCGCCAGGACCCACGGGGGTGCGTCGCTGTTCCTGCGCTCCGGGCTCGCCAGGACGGATCCGCCCGGCGGCCGGGACCTGGCGCGCCCGGGGGTGGGCGCGGTCTCCGTGGCCTCGGGCCGGGTGCTCGCGGATCCGGCGGTCTCGGGCCGCGTGACCGGCGGCTCGGTGGTCGTCGTGGATCCGGCTGACGCCGGGCGCGTGCGTGCGGGCTCCTGTGATCGGGCCGCTTCTCCGACAGGGGTGGTGCCCCCGTGGGGCCCCGCCGGGACCTGGCGGTGATCGTCGATCTCGATCGTCACCACGCGTCCCTGGGCGGGGTCGGTGGCGCTCCGCACCCGCTTGGCGGCCTTGGCCAGGCCGAAGTCCCGTACGCCGACGCGCGGCCCGCTCAGGCCGGTCTGGAAGGTGTCCAGAACCTGGCCCAGCCTGGCCCCGAGCGCCTTGGCGACGGCGTCGGCCCGTTCCTGGCCGCTGGCCTGCGAGCGGTTGCCGTGCCCGGTGAGGGTGACCGAGGGCAACGGAAGGCCGTGAGCCCGGTTCCACAGGCCCGCGCGTGCCAGCGAGAGGGCAAGGCCTTCGATCGTGCCGTCCGCGTCGGCCGGGACGCCGCGCTCCCCCTCCTCGAAGCGGACGGCCTGCTGGTACCAGCGCGGCGCGTGACCGTGCAGCACCACTGTCGTCAGCGGGTTGGCCACCGCGGGCGAGGAGTCGGACAACAGCGCCGCGTTGACCTCGTGTGCCGACTCGCCCGGACGTTTGCTGTACGCCCTGAAGGACCACAGGTCCTTGCTGTCCATCACCGGCGCGGCGGCGCGGATCAGATCCTTCGCACGGGAGCGTGCCTGGGACGCCTCGCGCAGTGCCAGCGCGTGCTCGGGACGGTCCTCGTCGAAGTACCACGGCAGTTGTTCCGCCTGGTGGACGTCTGAGAGGGCCCTGGCCACGCGTGCGAAGCCGTCCAGCCGGTCGGTCTCCGCCTCGTCCGCACCGCGTTGCCGCGCCCCGGCGGCGCGCTGCTCGGCTGCACGGGCGAACCTGGTGAGTTCGTCCTCGCCGTAACGGTCGAGGTTCTCGTCGAGGACGTCGTCGAGGAGCTCGGCCGGGATCTCGCTCCGGGAGTGTGTCTCGTTCTCCAGCGTGATCTGGTGGGTGCCGTCCTCGCTGGCCAGCACCACCTGCGCGAAGTGGTAGGAGGCGTGCGGGCCCACCCGGTCGCCGGGCTTGGCGTGGTTGTGCGTGAACAACTGCGCGCCGCCGTCGTTCGTGGTGCTGACCGACTGGATCAGATAGCCCTCGCCGACACCCGCCCACGCGTACTCGTTCACGCCGATACGCTGTGCGGCCGAGGCCAGCGGGGTGCGCAGCGGGTTGTTCTGCGGCTCGTAGCTCAGGGCACGGCCGTAGCGCTCGCCCGGCGTGGGGGCTCCCACCACGCCGCCGGTGAAGCGGTGGTCCCGGCCCGCCTGACGGGCGGCCCAGCGGGGGGTGACGTCGGCGGCGGCGCGCGTGCCCTCGGCGACCTCCGTCAGTGCCTGCGCCAGGTGGTGGGTTCCGGTGACCTCCCGGCCGTGCTGCCCGTTCACCGGGGCCGTCGACACGGCCTCGCCGGTGGGGCTCCGGAAGGCTATGTGGGACAGGGGCGCGCTCGCCTCACCGGCCACCATCTGGGCGAAGTCCCGTGTGAACGCGTGCTCCGGACCGCCGGAAGCGGTCAGGAACTCCGGCTCCACCCGGAACAGCGGCTCGCCGTACGAGCCGTCCTCCGCCGGCAGCAGCACGCCGGTCGACTCGTCGGCCTTGAGACGGATCCCCGCCCCGGCCGCGGCCAGCCGCGCCGACGAGCGCTCGATCGCCGCGCGGGTGGCGTACACCTGCCGACTGCGGCCGGTCGTTCCGTCGTCGCCAGCGAGCGTCGCCAGCGTCCGGTCCTCGGAGATGTGCAGGGGCGGCCGGCCGGCCATGGGGATGGTGCCGTGGTCCTGGCGCGGCAGGACCAGCGCCTCGGGGCCGGTGCCGGCCCGGACCTCCCCGACGGACAGCGGGAGCGGCTGGGTGAACAGGACTCCGGTGCCGCGCTTGTCGATGACTCCGTAGTCGCGTGTGGTCAGTGGCCGCGCGCGGCGGCCCTCGATCTGCCGTTCGAGGACGGCCTGGTCGACCATGCGGTCGAACTCCGCGTCCCCGTCGCTGCTGGACCGCTCGTCGTCGCTGTCCGGGTCGGGCTCGCTGTCGGTGTCGTTCCCACTGCTCAGATCACGGGCGCCGGGCAGTCCGCCGTCGGCGGCCGGGTCGGCCGAGGCCCAGCCGGCACCGGTGTTGCCTTCGCTCAGTTCGAGCATGAGGTGGCGGGTCCCGGCCGTCGGATGCGTGGCCACACCGACGGGCGCCTCCGGGTACCAGACGCGGCGGCCTGTCGTCCCGGCGACGAGGGAGGCGACAGCGGCGGCGTACTCCGGGGGAAGTGCGAGGACGATGTCGGCGCCGCCGGGCCGCTGGGAGTCGTACGAGATGAGCATCGCCAGCTCTTCGGCGCTGTCCACCCGGAAGGTCCGTCCCGGCATGGCGATCCCGACACCGCGGCCGTCCGCGTCGGCCGCGACCAGGTACGGGTTCTTCCATGGAGCGGGCCGCGGGATGACCCTGCCCCGGCCCCGGACGGCGTAGGACGCCAGCTCCGGGGTGGGCTGCCCCGGTCCGGTGTAGTCGCGGCCGGTGGCGTTCCCCTCGTCGTCGCGCAGCAGCGTGCCCTCGTCCAGGGCGCCCCGGCCGGTCTCGATCTGCCGCTCCACGAAGTACAGGGCGAGGTCGTCGACGCTCGCGAGGTCGTCCGAGGAGGCGTCGAGTGCCAGCGAGCCGAGCAGCAGGAAGTCCGCGGGACCCGGCCGGGTCCTGCCCCCCATGTGCAGGACCTGACGGGTGACGCGCTTCAGGCCGTCTCGCAGCGTCTGCGCCGTCGGGTGCGCGTCCGCCTCCGCCCGGACGAGGCCGTACAGCGCCTCGGAGGTCTCCCGGAGGCGGGCGCGCGGAACTGTGCCGTGCTGGGGGCCGAACATGGTGTCCAGCCAGGCCGGTTCGGCCCAGAACGGCCGCTCGTCGTCGTCCTCGTCGTCGTCGGAGTCAGACTCGTCGGACGCCTCCGCCAGTGTGGGCAGGGCGGCTCCGGGGGGCAGCGGGGGCGGCACCGCGCCATCAGGGCCGGTCTGCGGGGAGGCCGCCGGGAGCGATACCGGGTCGACCCATGCCGGCTCCCGGATCTCCGCCGGCGCGTTCTTCCGCGCGTCCGCCCAGGTCGCCCCCTCCGGAGGGGTGTACGGCTCGATGTCTCCGGCCACCGCCGCCCAGAGCTGGAGGTGGCGCGGGCGCAGACCGCTCTGCGCGAGTCCGTCGGGGGCCTGCTCGCGGAACTGCCCGAGCAGGCTGCCCGGCGCGTGGAGCCGGTCGGCGTTGCCCGCGTCTCGCGTCTCGTCCCGCAGGAACAGCTGGTGCCCCAGCTCGTGCGCGAACTCCACCGGGTCGGCGTCGGCCCACCACGCCCGCTGGTTCATCTGCTGGTCCCGGCCGACGAGATCCACCGTCAGGTGGGGGTCCCCGTCCGCTCGGACCGCCTCCACGGTGACGTTCAGCCGGTCGCCGTTGGGAAGCTTGTGTCCCGGACCGTTGTAGAACTCCTCCACGCCTGCGAGCACCCGCGCCATGACGGCGTCGGTGTCGGTCTCCCCTTCTCCCGGGCGGAAGGCGATCCGCACGGTCAGGTCGGTGACGGTCTCACCGGCGTGGGTGAAGCGCCGCACGTCGAAGGCCGAGCGCACGACGATGCGCGGCCGGTCGTCGAGACGGGCGCGGGGCGGCTCGGTGGAATCGGTGGTCTCCCGGAGCGCGATACGCAGGGCCGTGTCGCCGCCGTCCTCCGGCACCAGGTACAGGGCCGAATCGTCCGCCGCGATCCGGTGGGGCGCCGAGTCGTGGTCCAGGTCGGCCATGACGACGGAGAGGGTGTCCATGTTGGCCACGCGGCCGATCCAGCCGCTGTCACCCCGCAGGATCGCGCCCGTCGCCTCGTGGACGAAGTCGTGGCCGAACCGCGTCCACCCGGCGGGCTGGATCTCCGTCCCGTCCGGGAGCCTGATGTGCCCGGTGTCGGCGACCTCGTAGCGGAAGGGCTCCGAGCGGGACTCGGCGGGGCGCGTGTACGTGAACCACCGGTTCGGCCGAGGGCCCGTGGTGGCCGTCACGTCGTCCGCGGTCGACACGGCCGGGGCCTTGCCCTTCCCCGTCCCGGTGTCGGCAGCAGGCACATCGCTCGCGGGCGCGTCAGTGGCCGGGACGGCGGCGGCGGGCACGACGGAGGCCGGCTCGACGCCGCCGAAGCGGGGCCGCATGACGGTGACCGGGCGGCCGATCGGCCACTGCTCGGCCACGGGGTCGAGGCCGTCGTCGGGCGAGCCGCCCAGCAGGCCTCCGGACCGGGGGCCGCGGGGACCACGGGTGGCGATCTCCCGCAGTCCGCCGCGCTGGTCGTCCACCGTGATGTCCACGGTGCCGGTGCCCGCGTCGGCGGTGGCGGAGCCGCGGCCGCGAACCGAGTCCGGATGGACGGTGATCACGTCGGCGGTGAGGTGCGGTCGCGGTGTGCCGTCCTGGAGCGCCGCGAGCGCCTCCGCCAGTTCCTGCCGGAACGAGGCCACTACCGCCTCGGCACGAGCCTTCGCGAGGTCCCGTCCCGTCAGACGGCCGCTGCGCAGACCGGTGACCTTGACGTCAGGGAGCGGCAGCCCGTTGGCGGCATTCCACATCGCCGTCCTGGCCACGATCTTGGCCAGGTACTGAATGGGGGGCTTCGCACCGTCGGGTGTCTGCTGGGCGCCCTTCTCGAAGGAGATGGTCACCGGCAGTGACTGCTGGCCGCGGAGCACGACTGCGGTCAGCGGGTTGGCCTCGGCGGCGGGCCTCTCCTCCAGCAGTTCCGCGTTGGTGTCGTGGGCCGACTCGCCCGGCCGCTGGGAGTACATCCGCATGTACCACTGGTTCTTGCCGGGGATGACCTGTTCGAGCTGGCCGATGCGCTGCGCTGCGGCGCGGGTGGCCCCCTCCAGTGTCCGCTCGGCCACAGCGCGCTCCGGTGAGTCGGCGGGCGCCGCGCGCATGTCCGCCTGGGCCTGCTTCGCCCGTACCAGGGCCAGCGTCAGGTCGAGGTGGGCGCGCAGCTCGGTGAGGTGCTCGTCGGCGCCGGCCTCCTGTCGCTGCTCGATCTCCCCGCGCAGTCGCGCCGCGGCCTCCCGCAGAGCCTTCAGGTTGTGCACCCGCAGGTTCGCCTTCGCCTCCCCGCGGTGCCGGGCGTTCCGCTGCGAGGACCGCGCGTGGTTCTCCAGGGAGATCTGGTGACTGCCGTCCTCGCTGGCCAGGACCACGGTGGCGAAGTGGTAGCCGAAGTGCGAGCGGCTGATGCCGGATCGCGGCTTGGCGTAGTTGTGTTCCAGGCTCGGCTGGCCCTGGGCGCCGGCCGTCGCGACCGACTGGACGACGTAGCCCTCGCCGATGTCGGCCCACGCGTGCTCGTTGACCCCGATCCGTCTCGCGGCGTCCGACAGTGCGTCGCGGCGCGGGTCGTCCGGCTGGTCGAGGCTGAGCGCGCTGCCGTAGGCGTGGCCGGGCAGCGGGCCGCCGTCGCCGCCGGTGGGCCGGTCGTCACGGCGGACGTACGAGGACGCCCAGGCGGGATCCACCCTGTCGGGCGCCACGTCGCCGTCCGCGACGTGGCCCAGGGCGTCGGCGAGGTGGTGCGTGCCGGTGACCTCGGCCCCGTCGGAGGCGTTGACCGGCGCGGTGACCACCTGGCCGGTGCGGGGATCACGGAAGACCATGTGCGACGTGCGGGCGTTGTCGGCCAGCATGTCGGCGAAGTCCCGGCAGATCTCCTCCGATGACTGCCCGGATCGGGTCAGGAAGTCGGGCGTCACGCGGAACAGCCGCTTCGTGCCCCCGTCGGGGGTGGGCAGCAGGATGCTCAGGTCCTCGTCGGTCAGCAGACGCATCGCGAGGCCCGCGCGCGCCAGACCGACCGACGCGCGGGCGACGGCTTCCGCCGTCGCGAAGACCTGCTGGCCGTACGCCCCGTTCTCGACCGCGAGCGTACGGTCCGAGGCGATCCGCAGGACGGGCCGCTGGGTGGCGAGTGTCTCGTAGTAGCCCTGTACGGACATGGCCAGTTCGGGGGCGTCCTCCATGCCGACCAGCGCCTGCGGGGTCAGCCAGGTGGCCTGGAGGTCGCCGGGCTTGCGGAAGAGCACGCCGTCACCGCGGTGGTCCACGACCCCGTAGTCCCTCGTGGTCAGCGCCTTCTGCCGGCGCGCCTCGACCCCGTCAGCGGGCTCGGACCCGTTCTCGTACAGGTCGACGATGTCCGCGACGTCCGCCCCGCCGGTGTCGTCCGCGTCCGGTCCGACGGAGGCCCATGCCGTGCCGACGCCGTCGGGGACCGGCCCCAGCGTGATGTGGTCGGTGCCCGACCGCCAGTCCGTCGACAGCCGGGGGCCGTGCTCCGAGTACCAGACCCTGGAGCCCGTCAGTTCGGCGACGTGCCGTGCCAGGAACGCGATATCGCCGTGGGGGAACGCCAGGACGACATCGGCTCCCGGGGGCCGTGCCGGGTCCCGCGCGACGAGCCGGGCGAACTCACCGGTGTCGTCCAGGGTGAGCCGGCCGCGCGGCGTCATCAGGTGAACGGCGTCGGCACCCTCCTGGGCGAGGACCACGTACGAGTCCGTCCAGGGGGCGGTCCAGGTGACCAGGCTGCCGTCCTCGCCCTCCAGCGCGTAGGAGTTCAGGGGCGGCGCCTGGTTCCCGGTGCCGGTCCAGTTCCGCCCCGTTCCGGCCTCCGACTCCACCTGGGTGTCCTGGCTCAGGACGGCGTCGTGCTGTGTCAGGTAGTCGGCGAGGGCGCCGGCGTCGGACAGTTCGTCGGGGGAGGCGCTCAGGGCCAGGGATCCGAGGAGCAGCAGGTGCTGTCCGTGCACCTGGACGTCCGGGCCGAGGTCCAGCACCCGCCTGGTCAGGTCGTGCAGTGCGTCCAGCTCGCCGGTGGCCACGGACGACGGAAGCGACTCCCTCAGGGCGAGTTCCCGCAGCGACGACACCGTGTCGGCAAGCGTCTCGGGCGAGTGGTCGTGCCTGGCCGCAGCTCCGAAGAGGAGGTCGTGCCACGCCTCCTGCTGGGGGGCGTCCTGGGAACCGTCCTCGCTGTCGGTGTCGCTGCTGTCGTCGGCGAACCGGAACTGCCCCAGCGCATCGGCAACGGAGTTCCGGGTGGGCGCGGACGGCGGCAGGGGGAACGGCCCGTTCTCGGTGTCTGCCGCTTCCGGCGTCTTGGCGGCTTCGGCACCGGACAGGGTGCTCAGCTCGTACGCCTCCTCCTCACCCGGGAGCCCCGGGAGTCCCGGCAGGTCGCTGCCGGCCGGAGACGGAGGCAGGGGAACGGTGGCCGGGTCCTGATGCGACACGGGCGGCGCGGGCCGCGGAGCGGGCGGCGCGGGGGTGCGCTCGGCCAGCGGTACGAAGTCACCGCCCCGGCGCCTGAGTCGCAGGTGTGGGCCGTCGGCGGACGGACCGGGGTAGGTGTGGGCGGTGCCGTTCTCCTCGATGAGGGTGACGGTGGCACCGGTCACCGCGGAGGCCCACTCGGCCACCGTCCGGTCGGCCCCGGGGCCCCAAGGTGCGTGTGTGAGGTGGCGGCGCAGGTGGCCGTCAAGGGCCTCACGGCTCGGCGCGGGTGCTCCGGGGCGCAGGTTCATGGGCGGAGGCCCGAACAGGGCGTCGCGCTCGGCGACATCGCCGGGAAGGCCGTTCAGGCGCAGCAGTTGGGCGGGCGACGCTCCGGCGCGCATGCGCAGCCGTGCCGCCTCCCGGCGGCCGAGTCCGGGCTGTCCGGCGGCGTGGCGCAGGGCGGTGGAGAGTGCGCCGAAGAAGCCGTTGCCGCGTCCGGTGGGCGTCCCCTGGGTGTAGGTGGCGCCGTCGGGCGCGGTGAGGACGCCGTCGTGGGCGAGACGGTAGCGCGGTCGGCTGCTGTCGGCGGGCGGCAGCCAGGGGGCGGTGCTGTGGCTGCGGTGCGCGGGCGGCTGCGCGGTCGTGGTGAGGCCGGTGTCCGTACCGGAGGTCCCGGTGGTCGTCACCGCCGGCAGCGCGGCGGTGACCGGGGCCGGGGTGCCCTGCGGGAGGGCGGCGTGGAAGAAGCCTTCCGTGGCGAACAGCACCGGATCGGCGGCCGGATCGACGGCGGCCGGATCGGCGCCGTGCGGGAGGAACAGCTGATCGCGGCCCTCACCGGTCACCACGGTCAGTGGCGTGCCGAGGACCCGCGCGGCGAGCGCGGGCAGCAGGTCGGCGCCGCCGTGGTCCCCGGCGCGGCGCTCGGGCGGGGCCGGTACGCCCTCGGGCTGCACGGTGCCGGTCCCGGTCGGCTCGCTCGCGAACGGGCGTGCCAGGGCGGCGGTCGCCAGCGCGACGCGCTGGTCGGGCGTCGGCCAGAACGTCAGCGGAAGACGGCCGAAGGCGTCGAACTCGGCCTGCTGGGCGGGAGTCAGTACCACGCCCGCGAGGTCCAGTTCGGTCTGCGTGAAGGTGTCGGCGACGTCCAGGGCGAGGGCGTCGAGCAGATCCTCGTTGCCGTCCTCGCCCAGGGCCCAGGCGAGGCGCTCGCGGGCGGCGTCGACGGCCTCGGCGGTGACCGCCGGGTCGCCGGGGGCGCCCGAGAAGCGGCCGGCGAGCTCGCTGCCGAGCAGGTGGGGCAGCTGGCCCCGGACCTGTGCGACGGCGAGCAGCGCGTGCAAGAACGAAGCGCCGTCGTGCGGTACGTCGTGCACCTCGCGCACCGTGGCGCCGTCCGGCGAGGTGAGGGTGCGCGGGACGGAGCCGGTGCCGTCGGTGATCTTGTACGGCTCCGGCGCCTCGGAGCGCCATCCCGGCGCGGCGTACTCCTGCGGCCCGTCCGCCACCGGGACCGAGACCGAGCCCTGGTGGTGGGAGGTGAGGCGGGAAGCAGCGAGGTGCAGCCGGTGGTGATCCGCTGCGGCGGTGTTGGTCCGCCCTTCCCACAGCCGTACCTCGTCGCGGGCGGCCTGCCAGGCGATGACGGACGGGGACCGGGCGACGTCCCGCGGCAGCACGGTCGTGAGGGGGGAGGGGTCGCCGAGCGTGCTCCGCTCCCCCGGACTCAGGGAGAGCCACGCCTCACGGGCCCGCGCGCGGGCGTCGTAGTACTCCTTCTCGGCCGTGGCGAGGTCGGCGGCGGCCTTGGCCATGTCGTCCCAGGCCGTGCCCACCGCGTCGGGGAACGTGCTGTCGTCCAGGAGGCCGTAGTCGCGTGCGATGTCCTCGCGCAGCCAGATCAGCGCGGTGGTCCCGGCCTCGGCGGCGCGCGGTCCGCGCCGGGCCGCGCCCAGCGCGCGGAACGGGCGGCTGTGGGTGATCCGGTGGTCCACCTCGGCCACCGCCAGCCAGCTCACCGGAACCGCGAACAGCATGCTGCGGTCGGTGACGACCTTGACGTGGGTGCCGAGGGTGGTGTCCGTGGCGCCCTTGAGCGTGGTGCCGTCGTTCGCGCCGCCGATCGGGACCGCGCCGCCGGGGTTGGTCATACCCGCGTTGCTGTTGCCCGCCATCGGCGCGGTGCCCACCATGCCCTCGACGTTGTCGGTGATGCCGGCCTCCAGCGCGTCGGAGGTCTTGTTCCGCTGCATGGCCTCCATACGGGGCTTGCTCTCCACGGCGAGCAGCCGCGCGCCACGGCGGTGCATCTTCGCGTAGAGGCGGGAGTCGGCGGTGTGGGACTGGCCGAACAGGCGGGCGGAGGACTGGGTGGGCAGCGGGGACCCGTCCGCGCCGAGCGCCTCGCGGAACCCGGCGGTCAGACCCCCCTGCGAGGTGGCCTCCTGCTGTGCCTGCCCGGGAGCCGTCCCAAGGCCGGTGAGCGGAGTGAGACGGGCCATGCGCAGGCGTGCGGCCAGGACGTTGCCGGTGTGCCGTGCGCCGAGGTCGGTGTCACCCAGGCCGTCGGCACGGGCGGTGGCGAGGGTCAGCGCGTCGTGCACGCCCGCCGCGCCGCGCATGTCCACGGCGAGGATGCCGGAGCCGATCCGGTCGTCGAAGGGCAGGATGTCGGGGTCGGGGCCGCTAGTGCCGTCACCGGATGTGCGCCAGGCGGCGATGCCGTCCGGCCGGGCCTCGTCGGCCGTCAAAAGGTGTACGGAGCGCTTCGGTTCGGGCACGTCCTGCTCGGTGAGCGCACCGTCGTCACCGTCGCCGACCGGGGTGAGCAGACCCGCCGGGGCGATCTCGTTGAGGGTGCCGACCTGTGCGACGGCACGCGGCGCGAGCGGGTCACCGGCCGCGTCCGTCATGGTGACGGTCAGGGTGTAACCGGTGACGATCTCCGCGTGCGCCTGCGTGGTGGCGATGTTCGGCATCGAGGTGGTGCCGTCGGTCTCGGTCCGGTTGCTCGCCCGCTGTTTGGCCGCCGTGCCCTGGAGCGAGGGGTTGGCGATGAGCACACCGCTCTCCGCCGCGCGCTCGCCGGCGCTCAGGGTGAGGTCGGCGCCGCGGTCCTGCTGGGCACTCTCGGCGTCGTCGCGGGCGATGTTGCGGTAGTCCTCCAGCTCGAACCCCGTACGCAGCCGCTGCACGGTCGTGGTGATCGGCGTCAGCTTGAAGCGGACCTGCGCGGGGCTGCCCCCGACCGGCAGGCGGTGCGGGCTGGTCCAGGTGCGGTAGCGGACCGGCAGGCTCATCCCGTCGGTGGTCAGCTCGTGCAGGTGGGCGCGCAGGAAGTCCGGCGAGAGCCGCTGCAGGACCTGCTCCCGGTCGTGGGAGGGCACGCCGATCTTCTCCAGGCGCGGCAGCAGTTCCCGCGCCGCCCGGCTCGCGTCGAGCTGGCCGCTGGGGTGGGTCGGGAAGCGCCGGCCGCGCAGGAAGCCCGGCACCCGGTAGCCGCCGCCGAGGTTCTTCGGGGTGGTGGGGCCCAGCCCGTCCGGGGCGAGCCCCGCCTCGATGGCGTCCTGCATCGGCAGGTGGAACATCACCGCGTCGCGGATCCGCTGGAGCGCGGCGGCGGCCCGGCGCGGCGACAGGCCGCGCCCGAGGCGCTCGGACAGATGTCCGGCGGCGGAGCTGACGCGACCCCCGGCACGGGTGCCGACCGTGCCCAACGCGGCTGTCCAGCGGTCCCTCACGGCCACGGTCTCGGTGGCGTCGGCGACCACCAGGTACATCCGCCCGGCGAAGGTCAGGGTCGTGTTGCGTCCCCGGGTGAGGGCCTGCGAGACGCCGAGGCCCTTGCCCCAGGCGTACTGCAGCGCGGACGAGTACGAGCCGACGACCGCCTGCTTGCCGGGGAGCTGCTGCAACGGCATGTAGCCACCCTGGACGCCCAGCGTGGCGCGCGAGACGGTGCTCCTGCTGCCGACGACCCGGTGCTCGTTGCCGATGGTGCTCTCCATGCTGGCCGCCTTCGGATCGCTCTTGACCCGTAGGTTGTCCAGCTCGCCGCGGATCGCGGCCTTCAGGTAGTGCGTCCGGAACGGTCCGGCGCCGTTGAGCCCGGTGATCCGGGAGCCGAACGGTCCGAGGTACTGGCCGAGTTGACCGGCCACACCGAGGTTGGCCATCGCCCGGCGCAGCGCGGTGCGGACCGGTGCGCCGGGCGCGCTGACGTGCCAGGAGGTGCCCGAGGCACGGTCGGCGGTGGCCTGCATCAGCTGCTGGCGCTGCGGGCCGCCCTCGGCGCTGAGCACCACGTGCGGGGCGCTCAGCAGCTGCCGGACGAGCCGGCTGCCGTCCGAGTCCTCCGTGGGCAGCGGGCGGGTGCCGTCGAGTAGCTGGTCCGCCTCCATGGCGGAGAGGCGCTGCGGCGCGGGCGTGGGAGCGGGCGCGGGAGCCGTTCCGGCAGCGGGCGGGTCGGCGGGCGCGTGGCGGTCCGACCCGTGTGCGGCGGGCACGGCCAGCTCCACCCGTCCCACGGTCTCGGTGCCCCGGCTGAACAGCGGACGCTCCTCGACCTTGCTGACGAAGACGCCCGCACCGAGCAGACCGACCGTCAGCAGCCGCGCCCAGCCGCGCGGTCGGCGGTGGCCCTCGAACGTCGCGCCGAGTTCCACCTGGTAGCTGTAGAGGTCGGCGCCGTTCTGGAACGTCAGGTGGTCGTGGGCGACCGTGACCGTGTTCCGGGTGGCCTTCTGGTAGGTGCGGGCGTAGCGGGCGCCGACCGAGACGTTGCCGGCACGGCGCGGCAGCTCGGGGCCGGGCACCTTGTCGTGGTCGCGCGGCGAGACGCCGACCTCGATACCGCCGGAGTAGGTGCTGGAGTCCTGCTGCCCCTGACCGGAGACCTCGCTGCCGATCACGGCGTTGCGCAGCGACCGTTCGCTCATGGTCGTCTCGAACCGGCGGTCGGTCAGCGACGCCCGCAGGATCAGCGTGTGGTGGCCTCGGCGCACCATGCCGTCCTCGGTGAGCGTGACCGGGACCCCGGTGGTGGTCAGCTCGTCCAGACTCTGCGTCAGGGTGGGCCGGTTCAGCGCCTCGCGCACCTGCCGGTCGTTGTGCAGGGCGGTCCGCAACCGTCCGTCGCCGTACCAGAACCGGGCCAGCCTGGGGTGCTTCAGCATCAGGGGCGGCACGAACATCGACGGGTACGAGTGGTGCAGGGTGTCCAGTACGGCGTCCGTGAAGACCTGCATGGGGTCCTGCGGATCGGTGCCGTCCTGCGGGGCGGGCTGCTGCTGGGTCGCGGGCGGAGTCTGCTGCTGGGTCGTCGGCGGTGCCTGCTGACCGGTGGCAGGAGGGGGCGCTTGACCGGTGGCGGGCTGAGTCGTCTGCTGATCGGTGGCGGGCGGCGGCGTCTGCTGATCGGTCGCCGGCTGCTGGGTGTGGGCACGTGCCTGCGGGCGGAAGCCCTCCGCACGGACCTGGCCCCCCAGGTGGACCGGATCCTCACGGGTGAGGTACCACGGCACCGGCGGCTCGGCGTCCGGGTTCGGTCCCGTCCGGCCGGGCGTACGGCTGTCCCAGCCCGCGAGCCGACGGGCGTCCTGGGTGGAGATCCAGTCCAGGCTGACCACCCGCACCGGCCGGGCCGCGGACGAGGGTTCACCTGCCTTGCGGACCATCAGGGTGCGCTCCACCTGGTAGAGCGCCACCGGATGGTTGCGGACCCGGCCGGTGACCTTGCGGGACGCGTCGGTGCCCAGGTAGTGGCCCCGCCCGACTGCGAGGTCCGCGCGGACCAGCGGACCGCCCTGCAGGCGCACGTCGGTCTCCGGCCCGGCCAGCGTGTAGTTCGGACCGGCGGTGACCTGGAATCCGAACTTGGTCTCGCGGACGTGACCGCGCTGGTTCTGGTACGTGGTCTGGGTGAGGTCGCGCACCTCCGCCTTGACCGACTCGGTCACCAGCACGGCGCGGTGCGGCACCGATCGTTCCACGACCAGATGACCCAGCGGGTGCTGGCCGCTGCCCCGGGTCAGCTCGGGCCCGCTGACCGGCCCGGTGAGCCGCCCGAACAGGCCGAGCAGCCTGCCGGGGCGGACGTACGAAACCATGGTGCGGTGCGCCGAACTGCCCGGCCGCGCCCCGGAGAGGGCCAGCGCGATGTCCTCCGGCGGGGTCATCAGGTGCAGGGCGGCGGAGTCGTTCAGCCGCGGCTCCGCCCCGTCCGGGAAGGTCAGCGTCTCCGGCGCCCGGCGGGGCCCCGTGAACGGCACGGTGAGGTCGTCCGGCAGCCGCCAGCTCAGCCCGTCCCGCATGCCGAACTCCGCGGTGTGCACCTGGGCACGCCGCCAACGCGGCCCCGGTGCGGGCCGGTCGGCGGGACCGGTCGTCCGGATGTCCGTCCCGGTGGCCTTGGGCGCCTCGGTGATCCGCTCCACCCGCACCCGGTAGTGGACGTCGTCCAGGTGCAGGTGCGAGCCCTCGTGGGCGCGGTGCTCGGTCTGGTTGTACGCCGTGGTGCCCTGGGTGTAGTCCGTCCTGCGGCTCCAGCCCAGCGACGTACCGATCTTCAGCAGCCAGTTGAGCGGCGGCCCCATGCCCACACCGCCGGCGATCCGGCGCCCGAAGCCCACGCTGCGCCCGCCACCCGTACCGGCCTGCCCGCGCCGCATCGTGTCCACCCGGACCGTGGCGCCGCCCACGTCGGAGAAGCGTTCCCACCGGTGGTACGGAATCGCCTCGACCGTCATCTCCAGGCCGACCCCGGACTTCTCCCGGCCCACGATGCGGGCACCGCGCGGGGCGGTGAACGCCGCGGGCTGGTGGGTGAGCAGACGCAGCAGCTCCGCCTCGTCGAACCGCGCACGCACGGCCGCCGGCAGTTTGTCGAGGATCTCCTGCGCCGCCAGCTCGGGCGAGCGCAGGGTGAGCGTGCCGGGCCCCGTGAGCAGCCCGGTGCGCGAGCCCTGCGGCGCCCGTGCCGGCACGGAGTCGCGCGGGTCGGCGCCCGGCCTGATCAGGACGGCGGGCAGCCTGCTGCCGTCCTCGAAGGTGACCGTGCGCGGCGCCGGCCCCGGCGGACGGGCGTCGTCACCGGTCAGCAGACGGGCGGGGCGGTGGCGTTCGAGCTGGGTCTCCAGCGGCACCGGGTCGCCCCGGTCGGGGGTCTCGGCAGCGTCGGGACCGGTGATCCCGGCCATGCTGCGCAGCCATTCCCCGAACGGGTCGGAACCGTCCGGCTGGGAGACCGGCGGCACGGGGGGCGTGACCGGGTCCGGCTCGGGGTCCGGCTTCGCTTCCGGGTCCGGGTCCGGCTTCGGCTTCGGCTCGGTTTCCGGGTCCGGGTCCGGCTTGGGCTCGGTTTCCGGGTCCGGGTCCGGCTTGGGCTCGGTTTCCGGGTGCGAGGCGGGCTCCGGGGCGGGAACCAGGGCGTCGTAGTGATCGCTTCCGTTGTACGCCAGATGCAGGGTGCCGCCGGTGCCGCCCGGATGCAGCTCGGTGACGAGGAGCGCGCCCGCCGTCTGCGGGTCGGGCCGCACGAGGCGCAGATCGACGTCGAGGGTGTGCGCCAGCGCGTCCGGGAGCAGGTCGGCGAAGGGGGACGACCACAGGCCGGGTCGCTCCGCGGCCGCGGCGAGCAGACCGCGCCCGCCGAGCCGCCGCGCGTCGGCGGGGGTGGGCGCCACCTGGGCGAGCTGCGGATAGTCGCTGTCGGCCAGGATCTGCTGCCACCGGCCGGCGTCGCCGTCGGTGATGACCGCCTGCGCGACGCGGTTCCAGGCTTCGGTGATCCGGCGGTGCTCGTCGGCGTCGGTCACGCCGGCCAGGGCGCGTACCCGCAGGTCGTCCACCACGGTGAACACAGGGTCCGGAACGAGGGCGTCGGCGACGGTACCGAGCTCGGACCCGGTGACGCGGTCACGCACCAGGCCGCGCAGCCCGGCGATGTTCCGCGCGGCCCAGGCGGGCGGCACGTCGCGACCGCGCGCACTGTCGAGCACCGCCCGGAAGAGGCAGTTCCCGTCACCCGGGACGTCCACCCGGCGGAAGGCAAGACCGTCCGCCCGGACGAGGTCCGCCGGGTCGGGCGTCGTCACGGGGCCCTTGCCCCTGCTGAACAGGGCCAGACTCTCGGCGTGGCTCTCCGGCCGGTTCTGCGCGGACGGCACCAGATCGGGTCGGCGGCGGGCGAGTTCGGCGGTGTCCTCGGGGCCGAGGCCGAGCTCGGAAAGCGGCAGCGGTTCGCTCGACGACGACCAGGCCGCCTCCGCCGAAGGCGCGTAGGAGAGTCCGCGCACGTCCTCCCGCGAGACCAACGTGGTCGCAGGCAGGCCGGGAGGCCGTGTGAGCGGCTCGGTCCAGGTGAGCTGGGCGTTGTTGTTCCCGGGGCGGAACCGGAGCAACGGCTGGCCGTCCGGGCCCTGATGAGAACCGACGATCTTGTCGAAGACCGACTTGTCGAAAGCCGTCGGCGGATTCCAGAACATGTGCGCGCCGTGCGTCACGGCGATGTCCTTCGCCCGCATCTCATCGATCAGCGCATCATGCGCCGGAAGCGTGATCCGCTCCCCCTCAGGCGTGGAGATGTCGTACACGTCGTGATCACCGGTGAGCGGACGCCTCTCGCCGCCCTCCCCCGTCCCGTAGACCACACCGTCCCGGACGAAGAACCTGTTCTCAGCCTCGAACCCCGCCATCTTCCCGGCAAGCTCGCGGAACTCCGTCGACCGCTCGTTGAAACGCGACAGAACCCGGTCCCGGTCACCCTCCGGAACAACCCCCACATCAGCCAGCACCGGCTTGAAATAACCGACGAGCCCGACGACCGCAGGATCAGCACCCAGAAAGACATCGACGTCGTTGACCGTCTTCGCCTTGATCTCCGGCGGCTTCGGCAACGCCCCCGCCTCGAGCCACTTCGGAGCCAGCGGATTCGTCGGCCGCACATCGATGACCACGTTCTTGTCCCGCGCCAGATCACGGAACTCCTTGAACCCCTTCTCCGCCATCCCGTACGTATGACGCGCCGCATACGAATCGACCTCACCTACCTTGAGCGGCTCGGTCCAGGTGA
>NZ_MAPV01000046.1:0-125 GCF_001700505.1 Streptomyces mutomycini | reverse complement strand
CGCACGTCCTCCCGCGAGACCGACGTGGTGGGAGACAACTGGGCAGGCGGCGGGGGCAGCAGGTCGCCGAGCGTCGTGTCGGGCCCGGCACCGGCCCGCAATTCGGCCGCCGCGCGCAGGAACGC
>NZ_MAPV01000045.1 GCF_001700505.1 Streptomyces mutomycini | reverse complement strand
TCGCTTCAGCGTGCTCGGCCGGCGCGACGGAATCGACCAATGCCTCAGGCTCCACCACCGGATCAGGCTCGACCACCGGCTCCGGCGCGGCGGCCGGCTCCGGCGGCCCCCAGGCGGGCGCGCCCTGGGGCGGGATCTCGCCCAGCTGCGGGCCCGGCAGCACGGCCGCGTCCTCGGCCGGGATGTCGTAGTACTCAGGACCGGTCGTCGGCGGTCCCGCATGCCGCACGGGCATCGGGTTCTGCGGGCCGGCCGGTCCCCGGTCCGCGAGCGAGCGGACCACCCCGTGGGTCGGCGTCCCCCCGTAGGAGGGCGCCTCGGTGGAGGCGGGGCCGCGGTGGAGCGGGCGCCGGGCGGGCCCGGCGGCGGCCGGGACCTGCACCGGCGTGTGCGCCGGGATCCGTACGCCGTTGACGTCGGCCACCCCGCGTCCGTGCGTGCCGTTCACGGCCTGGGCGTGCGCCGGGAGCTGCTCGGACAGGCCCGTCGGGGCGGCAGGAGCGTCGCTCCACGCACCCTGGGTCGCGGGCATCAGGAGGAGGTCGTCGTCCTCGGCGATGGGCTCGGAGGGTTCGAGGTAGGTGTAGGCGTCCGGGACGGGGATGCCCGGCTGCTCCACCATGCCTGCGTTCTCCGGCAGTCCCTCGCCCGGGATCTGGCCGGTGTCAGTCATGCGTACCCCTCGCCCATCGTCAGTGCTCCTTCGCCCTTTGCCCGGGATGCCCGAACCACGGGACGCCGGTGCTCGTCAACAAGAACGAGCGGGCTCCCCGCGCGGCACGAAACGCGCGCGGAGGTATACATTCTCGCGGCCGTTCGCCGCCGCGGCAGACAGTTCTGCCCCGGCTCGCTGTGGACTGCGCCACGTTGCGCGTCCCCCGGTTGCGCCGTACCACATCGCGGACCAAAGCGGTCCACTTTTCCGGACATTGACGAACGAACCGTCGAACAGCCGGGCGCGGTACAACAATCGGTCAGCCTACCTCGCGCCCCCCGCGAAGGGTTCAGGGGGCGAGGTCGGTACGCACCGCGGAGAGCAGGAAGACGACGGTCCGCTCGCGCTCCGCCCAGGCGGAGGTGTCCAGTTCCACGGACTGGAGCAGCGCGCACTCGACGGTGTATCCGTTCTCCGAGAGCGCCGCGCCCAACGCCTCCGCCTCGTCACGGTTCGAGGCATGGGTGACGATGCGTTCCGGCCGCCGGTCGGCCACCGCCGTGACCACGGGGACTCCGCCGCCGCCGATCCGTACGACGTCGGGTTCGGGAAGACGTTCCAGCACGTGCGGGGCCGTTCCCCTGACGACCTGGACGCCGGCCTGGAAGGTGCGGGCCGCCGCCGTCGTACGCGCGCAGGCGTCCGGGTCGCTGTCCACGGCGAGCACCGCTGCACCGAAGCGGGCCGCCTCCACGGCGAGGGCGCCGCTGCCGCAGCCGATGTCCCAGACCAGGTCACCGGCGCGGGGCCCGAGGCGGGCCAGCTGTGCGGCGCGCAGGCCGGGCGACTCCCCTTCGCCGCCCTCCCCCGCACCACCGTACGACGCGGCGGGCAGGGCCCAGCCGCGGACGCCCTCGGGGTGGACCGGGCTGCGGCCCGCGATCCAGGCACTGGTGGCGGTGGTCTCGGGGCCGCCGCCTATGGCGATGACGACGTTGGGGTCGCGCCAGGTGTGGTCGGCCGTCTTGTCGGATGTGAGGACGGTGACCCGCTCGCGTACGGTGCCGAGCTCCTCGCAGATGACGAAGGTCCGGTGGACCCCTTCGAGCAGCAGGGCGAGCTCGGCGGGGCCCGCTCCGGGGGAGGTGAGTACGGCCACCTTGTGGTGGGCGCGGATGACGTTGACGGCGCGGCGCAGGGTGCGCGGCTGGGCGACGACGATCTGCGCGTCGTCCCACGGCATTCCGGCGCGGGCGAAGGCGGTCGCGACGGACGAGACGGCGGGAACGACCTCCACCTCGAGTCCGTGTTCGGGCTTGTGCAGGGTGCGTACGACGCCGAAGAAGCCGGGGTCGCCGTCCGCGAGGACGACGGCGCTCCCGCGGTGGCCCGCGATCCTGCGGGCGGCCAGGTCGACGCTGCCGAGGCGGACGCGTTCGGCCCGCTCGGGCACTTCCGGGAGTGCGAGGTGGTGCGCGGCACCGGCGACGAGCGTGGCGGCCGAGAGTGCGGCCGTGGCCGCCCTGGTCAGTGGCGAGCCGTCCCAGCCGATCACCGTCACCCGGTCGGCCATCTCGTCAGTCTCCTGGTGTGTGAGCATGCGGGGCTCTCCGCGCGGGGGGCGGAGCAAGGGTGAGCGTAGCCGGTCCGTACCAACGCCCCGCCGGGGGCTCCTGCGGCCCGGCGGGGAGGATCAGTTCCAGTCGTTGTACGTGCCGTAGCCGCCGGCGTCGGCCAGCTGCTCGGCGACGCCCTCCAGGTCCTCGGGCAGGAGCCCCCACACGATGAGGTCGGTCCGGATGTCGGTCCAGCCTCCGTCCTCGGTGGCGGTCCTGGCTATGCGGGCGTTGCGCAGGACTCCCTCGCTGATGCAGCCCAGCTTCTGGGCGACCTGCTGGGAGGCGGTGTTCCCGGCGGGGGTGCGCAGTTCGATCCGCTCGAAGCCCTGGTCGCGGAAGAGCCACTCGGCGAGTGCCAGCACGGACTCGGTCGCGTATCCCTCCCCGCGTGCCCAGGGCGCGGTGATGTAGCGGACCTCGGTGGCCAGGGTGCGCCGGTCGGTGTTGAGGAGCCGCACCGAACCGACGAGACGCTGGGTGAGGAACTCGGTGACGGCGAAGACGATGCCGTTGCCCTGGGTGCGTTCGGCGGGCGCGATCCTGCGGACCCACCGTTCGGCGTCGACCTGGGTGTACGGGTGCGGTGCTTCGGTCCAGGCGGTGACCAGTTCGTCGTTCATCATCTCGATGTACGCCGGGACGTCCGCCATGTCGAAGGGGCGCAGCACCAACCTGTCCGTGCTGATGGAGATGGACGGGAAGGTGGTAGTCATGCGCAGCTCCATGCCGAAGACCGTGTAAAGCCACCAGCATGCAGCATCGGGCCCTGGATGCGCATGGCCGGGTCCGCACGGCGGAGCCCCGCACACCCTGGTGCGGGTGTGCGGGGCTCGTGCGGCAAGTGGTGCCTGGATGTCAGGACTTGGCGGGCTCGCCGAAGGCGGGGGTGATCGAGCCCTTGTAGGTGTCCTCGATGAACTTCTTGACCTCGTCGGAGTTCAGGAGCTTCGCGAGCTTCTGGACGCGCGGGTCCTCCTCGTTGCCCTCCTTGACGGCCAGGAAGTTGGCGTACGGGTTGCCCTCCGCCTTCTCCAGCGCGAGGGAGTCCTGGCCCGGCTTCAGGTCGGCCTCGATGGCGTAGTTGCCGTTGATGACGGCGGCGTCGACGTCGTCGAGGGCGCGGGGCACGGTCGCGGCCTCGATCTCCTTGAACTCCAGGCCCTTCTTGTCCGTGATGTCGCTGAGCTTGGCGTTGGTGCCGACGCCGTCCTTGACGGTGATCAGCCCGTTCTCGGCGAGCAGCTGGAGCGCACGGCCCTCGTTGGTGGTGTCGTTCGGGACGGCGATCGTCTGGCCGGCCTTGATGTCCTTCACGTCCTTGACCTTCTTGGAGTAGAGGCCGAGGGGTTCGAGGTGGACGTTCACCACCGGGACGATGTGGGTCTTGTTCTTCTTGTTGAAGTCGTCCAGGTAGGGCTTGTGCTGGAAGAAGTTGGCGTCGACCTGGCCGTTCTCGGTGGCGGTGTTCGGCAGGACGTAGTCCGTGAACTCCTTGACCTCCAGCTCGAGGCCGGCCTTGTCCGCCAGGTTCTTCTTGACGTAGTTCAGGATGTCGGCGTGCGGCGTCGGGGACGCGGCGACGACGAGGGCCTTGGAGGTGTCCGCGCCGGCACCGGTCTCGCCCTTGGCGGCCGGGTCGGAGTCCGTGCCGCAGGCGCTGAGGCCGAAGGCGAGGGCGGCGGTGGCTGCGGCGGCAGCGGTGATCTTGATGTTCTTACGCACGAAGAGTGCCTCTTTCCGGTGGTGATGGTGGTGCGCCCGGACAAGGAGTGCGGGCTTCAGGGGGAGGAGAAGTTCAGGAGGTGGTGCGGCCCCGGCGGGCCAGCAGGCGTACGGCTCCGTCGCCGATCAGCTGGACCACGGTCACGATGACGATGAGCAGCACGACGGTGATGAGCATGAACTGGTTGTCGAAGCGCTGGAATCCGTAGGTGACGGCCTTGGAGCCGAGCCCCTCGCCGCCGACCGCTCCGGCCATCGCCGAGTAGCCGATGAGCACGATGACGGTGGTGGTGACAGCGGACACGAGTGAGGGCAGTGCCTGCGGCAGGAGGACCTTGCGCACGATCGTCGGGATGGATCCGCCCATGGACTGGACGGCCTCGACGAGCCCGTGGTCGACCTCGCGCACCGCGGTCTCCACCAGCCGGGCGAAGAAGGGGATGGCGCCGACGGCGAGCGGCACGATCATCGCGGACGGGCCGATGAAGGTGCCGACGACCCAGGTGGTGAAGGGGATCAGCGCGATCAGCAGGATGATGAACGGCAGGGAGCGGCCGATGTTCACGATCACGCCGATGACCTTGTTCACGGCCGTGTTCTGGAGCAGCCCGTCCTTGTCGGTGAGGACGAGCAGGATGCCGAGCGGCAGTCCGCCGACGACGGTGACGAGCGTGGACCAGAGCACCATGTAGAGGGTGTCGATGGTTCCCTGCGAGAGCAGTGGCTGCATTTCCGACCAGGTCACTTCGCCACCTCCTTGGTGATCGTGGCGGGGGTCTGGGCGGGGATGCCGGCGGAGACGGCGGGGCCGTCGTCCACGATCTCGGCCTGGAGGCCCTGCTCGCGCAGGAAGCCGATCGGTACGACGTTCTCCTCGAAGCGGCCGGGCAGCTCGATGCGCATGCGGCCGATCTGCCTGCCGCCGACGGTGTCCATCGCGGCACCGAGGATCGAGATGTCGATGTTGTACGTCCGGGAGAGCTGCGAGATCACCGGCTGGGCAGCGGCGTCTCCGTGGAAGGTGACGTCGACGACGGTGGAGCCGGGACCGGAGGCGGTGCCGCCGACCGGGAACAGTTCGTGGGCCAGCTCGGAGCCGGGCGTGGCCAGCAGCGAGCCGACGGTTCCCGACTCGACGATGCGGCCCTTCCTCATCAGCGCCGCGGAGTCGCAGACGGTCTTGACCACGTCCATCTCGTGCGTGATGAGCAGGACGGTGAGGCCGAGCTCCTGGTTGAGGTCGCGCAGCAGCTGAAGGATGGAGCGGGTGGTCTCCGGGTCCAGTGCGGAGGTCGCCTCGTCGGAGAGGAGCACCTCCGGGTCACCGGCGAGGGCGCGGGCGATGCCGACGCGCTGCTTCTGGCCTCCGGACAGCTGACCGGGGTAGGCCTTCGCCTTGTCGGAGAGACCCACGAGGTCGAGGAGTTCGAGCGCCTTGCTGGTCCGAGCCTGTCCGGAAAGCCCGAGGATCTCCAGGGGGAGCTCGACGTTGTCCCGTACGGTGCGGGAGTCCAGCAGGTTGAAGTGCTGGAAGACCATGCCGATGCGGCTGCGTGCCCGGCGGAGTTCCTTCCCTGCGCGGCGGCCTCGGCCCGCCAGGGCCGTGAGGTCCTGGCCGGCGACCGTCACCGTGCCCGAGGTGGGGCGTTCGAGGAGGTTGACGCAGCGGATGAGGGAGGACTTGCCGGCGCCGCTCTGTCCGACGACGCCGTAGACCTCTCCCTCGCGGACGTGCAGGTCCACGCCGTCCAGGGCGGTGACCTCACGGCCGCGTGACTGGTAGACCTTCGTGAGGCCCGAAGTGGTGATCACAGGGGTTTCCGTCACTGTCGAGTGCACGGCGCGGTGTCCGCCGGGCACGGGGCATTCGGCTGGTGAGACTGCTGTCGGCGGCCGGCCGGCGGGAGTCTCGGCACGGTCCGGCGCGGGGCGCGGCCGCCGGGCATGCCCGGGCCACCGGGTGCGGACGGCACGGGCTCGCTTCGGGGCGCGAGGCTCAGGCTGGGGCCCTCAGAAGGCGCGCATTCGACACATACAACGAGCACCGGGCGTCGTGATCGCCTCGGTCGCAGGGCTGCGGTAGCTCGTCGTGGTCATGGCCCAAGTAAAACAGACGTAACGTCCCGGCGACCCATCGCGTCCGAATAGCGGACGGCCGTGGACGCGCCGTCCCCGCCATCCCCGCTTCTCCGCACACCGCCTCGACCTGCGAAGACACCGGCGGCTACGGGCCCAGCACCTTCGGCGCAGCGATCACGCTGTGCTCACCCTGTGGCAAAGGCCACGATTCCTGGACACCGCCCGCGTCCATGCGCCGCCCGGGGCCGCACGCGGCGGCACACCCCGTCCGTAATACCCTCACCTCATGCTCGACGCCCTGACGGTCGCGGTCGCCGTGACCGCGCTCGCCCTCGCCGCCTGGTGCGGAATCGCCGCCTACCGGGACCAGCCCACGAAGGACTGGCACTTCATCGGTATGGCGGTCGTCTCCGTGCTGGCCCTGGCACAGCTGCTCGTGGGAATCGTGCAGCTGGCGCGCGGCGAGCGGCCCGACCAGGGCATGACGATCTTCATCGCCTATCTGATCGGCGCCTTCGCGTCCGTGCCCGCGGCGGCTTTCCTGTCGCTGTCGGAGCGGACCCGCTGGGGCTCGGTGACGGTGTCGGCCGGCGCGGTCGTGCTCGCCGTCCTCGAAGTGCGGCTCTACGACATCTGGGGAAACTGAACCTTGAGCGACACCGACCGCACGGAGGCCCACACCTCCACGGGCCCGGAGCACGAAGCCTCTCGGCCGGACGCCCCGCGCGAGAAGCAGCGGTTCGAGCTCGGTACCGGGCCGGGCCGGGTACTGGTCTGGTTCTACGGGGTGTTCACCGTGGCCGCCGCTTCCCGCTCGATCGTCGAGATGATCCTGGACTTCGGCAAGGCGCCGCTCGCCTACATCCTCTCGGCCGTCGCCGCCGTCGTGTACGGGTTCATCACGTACTCGCTGGTGCGGGGCGGGGAGACGGCGCGCAGGGCGGCGCTGGTGTGCTGCGCCGCCGAGCTCGCGGGTGTGCTGATCGTCGGCACCTGGGCGCGGCTGGAGCCGTCCGCCTTCCCCGACAGCACGGTGTGGTCGGGGTTCGGCATGGGCTATCTGTTCATCCCGGTGATCCTTCCGGTCACGGGGATGATCTGGCTGCGCCACGCACGGAACGACTGACACCGGGCGTCACGGGAGTCGTTCAGGCACTGGCCGCGTAGGCCGACGCGGCGGCGTCCTTTTCGAGCAGGACCAACTGCACGCCGTCGTCTCCGGTGGCGTTGCCCACCCGGGCGTAACCGGCCTTGCGGTAGAGCCGCAGGTTTCCTTCGCTTCGCTCCCCCGTGTGCAGGCGGAAGCGGGTGGCCGAACGCCCGTCCGCCAGGCCGGATTCGGCGGCACGCAGGAGGCGGGTGCCGAGACCGTGGTTACGGAGCCGGGGGTGGACGCAGAGCTTGCCGATCCGGCCGGTGCCGTCCGCGTCGGTGAAGCCGCGTACCGAGCCGACGACTTCGTCGCCGAGCCTCGCCACGAACACCAGGTCCGTGCCGACTTCGTCCCGGACGGAGTCGAGGGACTGGACGAGCGGGCCGATCCGGTAGTTGCCGTAGAGCTCCGCCTCGCTCTGGAAACAGAGGTACTGGAGTCTGAAGATCTGCTCGACGTCCTGTGCCGTCGCCGCCGAGATGGTCACACTCATGCCCATGTGTGCATGCCTCCCGCTCACCTGATCCGCCGGTTGTCTACCGCTCCTTTCCCCGCAGTTCAGGAGCTACAACCTCCGCCGCGAGCATTCTGCGCAGACATCCGAGGCATCGGGAACGCATCGGGCCCAAACTGCCCTGTGACATACCCAACTCCCCCGCGATCTCCCGGTACGTCGGATCGTGGGCGGCCAGCATCGCCTCGAGTAACCGCGGGCATCTGCCGGGCAGCCGGCCCACCGCGGCGCGCAGCGCCCGCCGTTCGTCCGCTCCGACCGTGATCCGTTCGGGGCAGCCGGTCCAGTCACCCGGCGGCTCACCGCCGGTGTACGCACGCTCGCGCCGGGCCCTCCGGCGGGCGACGCGCGCTTCCGCGCGCACGGCTGCGCGGACCCAGCGGGCGGGGTCGGCGGGTTCGGGACCGGGCGCGCGGGGGCCGGCCGGGCGCTCCAGCAGCCTCAGCCACACCGCCTGTTCGAGGTCCGCGGCTTCGACCCCGGCGGCGTGGGCCTCGGCTGCCGCCTCCGCGCGCACCAGCGCGTACAGGGCGTGGACGACCTCGGGCTGCCGGCCACCGGTCCCCCCGGCCGGGGGCGTGGAGACATGATCAAGAAGAGTCATGCCCCGTCAACGCTCCCCGTGTGCGGCGGGTTGCCGCACACGGGGAGCTCCACCCGACCGGGGCATACGGGCCGGACCGCTGACGCTCCCGGCCCGGGCCCCGGCTGTCGCGTCTCAGCCCTGGGGTCCCAGCCGTAGGGTCTCGGCCGACGGGTCTCAGTCCCGGGCGAATTCCGCGGCCGCGAGCAGGGCGGTGTCGGGATTGTCGGAGAAGATCCCGTCGATGCCCGCCTCGAAGTACACCCGGAGAGCGCCGAACACGTCCCCGTACGCGTTCGGGTCCGTGCCGCGCCGGAACTCCGCGGGCAGGAAGGTGTTCTCGTTGCGAGACGTGTAGGGGTGCAGGATCAGGCCCCGCGCGTGCGCGTCCGCGACCAGGGCGGTCGGGGTGGTCAGCCGCCCGGCGCCGTCCCTGGGGATGACCAGGTCCAGCGTAGGGCCGATGCCCTGCGCGAAGGACGCGATCCACTTCAGCCCCGTGGGCCGCACCAGGTCGGCGACGGTACGGGGGTCACCGGCCTCGACGAAGTCCCAGGGCCGTTCCTTCGGTCCGGACAGCAGGACGACACGAGGAGTGGCGACGAGCTTCGACAGCCGCTGCATCGAGGTCGGCTCGAAGGACTGGAGGATCAGTGCGGAGTCCGCCCGGTGCCGGCCGTGACGGCGCAGCAGCTTGGCGAGCGGCTCCTCCAGGCCGAGCCCGAGGCCCCTGAAGTAGGAGGGGTGCTTGGTCTCGACGTAGAGCCAGACGGGCCTGCCGCGCCTGCGGCCCTCCTGGTCCGCCCAGCGCAGGACCTCCTCGAACGTCGGGATCTCCCAGCGGCCGTCGTACAGCGTGTTCTCCTGGCGGTTGCCGGGGATGCGCTCCTTGGCCCGCAGGGTCTTCAGTTCGGCGAGGGTGAAGTCCTCGGTGAACCAGCCGGTGAGCGAGATGCCGTCCACCTTCTTGGTGGTCCTGCGGCTCGCGAACTCGGGGTGCTCCGCGACATCCGTGGTGCCGGTGATGTCGTTCTCGTGACGGCACACCAGGTGGCCGTCCTTGGTGGGCACGAGGTCCTGTTCGACTATGTGCGCACCCATGTCCAGGGCGAGCTGGTAGGAGCCGAGGGTGTGCTCGGGACGGTAACCGCTGGCGCCCCGGTGGCCGATGACGGTGGGCACGGGCAGGTCCCGGTAGGAGCCGTGCCTGCCGCTCCGGGCGTCGGGCGCGCCACGCCCGGCCGCGTCAGCCGTTCCGGACAGGCCGAGGGCCGTGGTACCGAGGACGGCGGCCCCCAGGAGGGTCCGCCGACCGGGTGCGGTCCGGGCGCGCTCTGTCATGATTGCTCCTCGCATGTGATGTCCGGCACCTTCGGGGGAGGCTTGATCGTAGGCAGCTACGCCATCGGTGGGGCAGCCCGTGGACGAACATGGCGGAAACACACGTCAACACTGCGTATCCACTCCGTGAACCCGATGTGCGCAGAGGCGGTACCCGCGAGTATCGTCCTCACCTGCACAGACCCTCGCGAATTCCCGCCCCGGCCGCCCGGCCACGTCACCGGAGGATGCGTTGTCCCGACTCACGGTCATCAAGGCAGTGCTCGGACCGATCCTGCGCCTGCTCTTCCGGCCACAGGTGGAGGGCGTCGAGAACATCCCCGGGACCGGGCCGGTGATCCTCGCGGGCAACCACCTGACGTTCATCGACTCGATGATCATGCCGATCTGCTGCGACCGGCCGGTCTTCTACATCGGCAAGGACGAGTACGTCACCGGCAAGGGCCTCAAGGGCCGGCTGATGGCGTGGTTCTTCACGGGCTGCGGGATGATCCCGGTGGACCGGGACGGTGGCCGCGGCGGCGTCGCGGCGCTGATGACGGGCCGCCGGGTGCTGGAGGAGGGCAACGCCTTCGCCATCTATCCCGAGGGCACCCGCTCCCCCGACGGCCGCCTCTACCGTGGCCGTACGGGAATCGCCCGGCTGACCCTGATGACCGGTGCGCCGGTCGTGCCGTTCGCGATGATCGGCACGGACAAGCTGCAGCCGGGCGGCGCCGGCCTGCCCCGCCCGGGCAAGGTCACGGTCCGCTTCGGTGAGCCGATGGAGTTCTCGCGCTACGAGGGCATGGACCGGGACCGCTACGTCCTCCGGGCGGTGACCGACTCCGTGATGGCCGAGGTGATGCGGCTGTCCGGCCAGGAGTACGTCGACATGTACGCCACGAAGGCGAAGGCCGCCTGAGCCGGACGGGTGGATTCCGGCCGTTCGGCGCGACCGCGCCGCAGCGCTCACTCGTCCGGGACGATCCCTTCCTCCAGCTTCTGGCCGCGCAGCAGGAACCACGCGGCGACCGCGGTCGCGAGCAGCACGACGGCACCGACCGCCGCCGAGACCCTCAGCCCGTTGACGAAGGCCTCCTGCGCGGCGATGACGAGCTCGCTCCCCTGCTGCGCCGGAAGGTGCTCCGCCGTCTCCACGGCTCCTCCCAGCGACTCGTGAGCCGCTGTCGCGGCCGTCACAGGGATGCCCTCGGGGGTCCCGAAGTCCTTGTAGACGCCCGTGACGATGGACCCCAGCAGCGCGATACCGAGGGCGGCGCCGAGTTCGTACGCCGTCTCGGACACCGCTGACGCCGAGCCCGCCTGCTCCTTCGGGACGCTGGAGAGGATGACGTCGGAGGTGACGGTGAAGGCGAATCCCGCGCCGACGCCCACCACCAGGAGCAGGACCCCGATCAGCGGGTAGCCGGTCTCCTTGTGGATCACCGTGACCACGGCGAGCGACACGCCGATGGCACCGAGCCCGACGGCGACCACGGAGCGCACGGAGTAGCGGCGTGCGACGCTCCCCGCCAGGAGCCCGGCGGTCACCGCGCCGACAGCCGCGGGCAGTTCGGCGAGCCCGGCCTCGAGCGGACCACGCCCCTGGACCAGTTGCAGGAACTGGGAGAGGAAGAAGACGATCCCGGACAGTCCGAGGATGGTCAGCAGGTCGGCGAGGACCGCGCCGGAGAACCCTCTGTGGTGGAAGAGCCGCATGTCCAGCAGGGGGGCGGGGAGCTTCAGCTGGCGGCGTACGAACCAGGTGAGCGCCAGCGCGCCGCCGACGGCGACCGCGCCAACCTCCCAGCTCAGGCCGCGTGCGGCGGCCTCCTTGATCGCGTACACGATGCCGATCATGCCGACCAGCGATAGCCCCACGCTGAGCAGGTCCCAGGGGCCCGGTGCCGGGTTCTTCGACTCGGGGATCATCTTGATGCCCACGGCGACGAGGACCGCCATCACGGGCAGGTTGATCAGGAAGACCGATCCCCACCAGAAGTGCTCCAGCAGGAGCCCGCCCACGACCGGCCCGACGGCGGCACCCGCCGCTGCCATCGCACCCCAGATGCCGACGGCCAGGCTGCGTTCGCGCGGATCGTGGAAGAGATTGCGGATCAGGGCGAGGGTGGACGGCATCAGGGTGGCGCCCGCGACACCGAGCAGAGCCCTGGCCAGGATCATCATCTCGGGAGTCGACGCGTAGGCGTTGAGCACGGAGACCGCGCCGAAGGCGGTGGCACCGGTCAGCAGGAGCTTCTTGCGGCCGATGCGGTCACCGAGGCTGCCCATGGAGACCAGGAGTCCCGCGATGACGAAGGAGTAGACGTCGCCGATCCAGAGCAGTTGGGTGCCGGTGGGTTCGAGATCCTCGCTGAGGAATGGGGTGGCGAGGCCGAGGACGGTGGCGTCGACGGCGACCAGCAGCACGGCCAGGACGAGGACGGTGAGGGCGATCCACCGGCCCGGATGGTGCGGGTCGCCCGTGACGCCCGCCCTTGCATCGGTGCTGCTCATTTCTCCACGCTCCGGCGTGCTCCGCCGAGGAGCAACTCGACGATCATGTAGGAGAAGTCCTGCGCGGCGACCCGGCCCGTCTGTACGGACCACGCGCAGCTCCCGATCAGTCCGTAAAGCGCCTCGGTCAGCCAGGCAGGTGTGAGGTCGATCCGGAACTCGCCACGCTCCTGGCCACGCCGGAAGAAGGCCGACACCCGGGCGTCCAGACGGCTCCAGCCCTCGTTGACGTCGTCGCCCTCGAACAGCTGGTTCTCGGTGACGAGGAAGGACAGCAGCCCCGCACCGGGCTGAACGGCCGTGACCAGCCGTCGCAGGCCGTCCTCGGCGCTGCCCTCGTCCAGTGCGGCCGCGTCCAGAGCGGCTTCGAACTCCTGGATGCCGAGGTTCTCCAGCGCCGCGACCAGGGCGTCCCTCCCTGCGAAGTGCCGGTGCAGGGTGGCGCGGCCGATGCCCGCGGCCCTGGCCACCTCGTCCATGGTCGCCGTGGATTTGCGGGTCAGCAGTGCGGCGGCGCTCCGCAGCACCTGCTCACGATCGAGAGTCATGAGACAAAGTTATCCCATGTGAGACAGCGATGTCCCATCGACTCTCCGGAGTCCGTTCCACTCGACCTCGTACCGCCAGGCCGCCCCGCCCGGAGCCGGCGCGTCGTCACGCGGGCCGTCAGCAACCCGGCAAGGCACCATGGCGCCCATGAAGCCGCTGCTGCTGATCGACATCGACGGTCCGCTGAACCCGTATGCGGCGCTGTCCCTCCCCACCGCCCCTGAGGGTTACACGCGCCACCGGATGCGGCCGACGGGGTGGACGACCGGGGTGCCGCTGCCCGTACTGCTCAGCCCAGGTCACGGCGACGAGCTGCGGGCTCTCGCCGGCCGGTACGAACTCGTCTGGGCGACCACCTGGAAGGACGAGGCGAACGAGTGGGTCGGCCCCCGCATCGGGCTGCCCCCGCTGCCGTACATCGACTGGCCCGCGATGCACGCGGTCACGGTCGACGGGACGTACTGGAAGACGCGGTACGTCGTCGACTACGCGGATGGCCGGCCGTTCGCCTGGGTCGACGACGAGATCACGACTCTCGACACGGCCTGGGTGGCCGCACACCATCCGGGGCGGGCCCTGCTGCGGCGGATCGACCCCTGGGTGGGGCTGGTGCGGGCGGACTTCGAGGCGCTCGCCGACTGGGCGTGAGGGGGACACCGAGGCGGCGGCCCACCTGGCGGAGGCGGGCCGCTCAGCTCCAGGGCAGCGAGGCGCGGTGGCGCCAGTAGGCCTCCGGCTCCTCCACCAGGGCGGCGAGCCGGTCCAGCCGGTCCGGGTCGAGGTCGAGCAGCGGCGCGTGCAGATTGGCCGCCAGCTGGGTGACGGTGACCGCGCCGGACAGGACGACTCCCGCCCACGGCTGGTGGAGCACGAGCGCCAGGGCGACGGCGTCGGCGTCCAGCCCCGCGTCGGCGCCGATCTCCCGGAGCACAGCGGGAGCCTCGGTCCCGGCGAGCCGCCCGTTGGCCACGGCCTCCTTGACGATCACGGTGAGTCCCGCTTCGTGCGCCTCGGCGAGTGCCGCTCCGGCGGAGGTGTCCAGGGCGTTGTAGGTGGCCTGGACGGTACGGAAGAGGGGTTCACCGTCCACGGTCACGGCGAGGGCGGCCCGGATGGCGTCGGCCTGGCCGGGGCCGCTCGCCGAGAAGCCCACCGTGGTGCCTCCGGCGGCCAGCTCGGCGAGACGCGCGTGCAGGTCCTTGTCGCTCAGCGCGGGGCTGTCGGCGGTCACCGAGTGGACCTGGTAGAGATCGAGCCGGTCGCCGAGCAGGGCGGCCGTCTCGCCGTGCTGACGTTCGAAGGTGGCGAGTCCGTGGTCCTTCACCTCGTGCGTCTCGGCGTCCACGCGCCAGTCACCGGTGTAGGTGTACCCCCACTTGCTGCCGATGACCACATCCGTCACATCGGGACGGGCGGTCAGCCATTCGGCGAGAAACTCCTCGGCCCGGCCGTAGGAGCGGGCGGCGTCGAAATAGCGCACCCCCTGGGCGTAGGCCGCGTCCAGGAGCTCGTGGGTGCGGGCGCGCAGCGCGTCCACGCCCCGGTCGCCGGGCAGATCGCGGTCGCGGTGCGGCGTGATGTATCCGGGCCTGCCGACGGCAGCCAGGCCGAGCCCGATGTGGGAGGTGGGGGTGGTCGCTCGGTTCAGGCGGGCGAAGGGCATCGCGGGCTCCTCTGGGTCGGTTCCGAACGCCTTCCCGTCAACGTAGCCCGCGATGCCTGCGAATCATCCGCGCGCGGTCGCCCAGCCGTGCTGCGTCACCAGGTCGGCCTTCACCTCGGCCAGCTGGACGGCGACGGCCGAGGGGGCCGTTCCGCCGCGCCCGTCGCGCGAGGCGAGCGCGCCGGGCACGTTCAGGACGGTGCGGACCTCCGGGGTGAGGTGCTCGGAGATCTTCGCGAACTGCTCGTCCGTCAGCTCGTCGAGCTCGATGCCCTCAAGCTCGCACACCTTCACGCACTCGCCCGCGACCTCGTGCGCCACCCGGAAGGGGACGCCCTGCTTGACGAGCCACTCGGCGATGTCCGTGGCGAGGGAGAACCCCGCCGGGGCCAGTTCCTCCATGCGCTCCCGGTTGACGGTGAGCGTCGCCATCATGCCGGTGAAGGCGGGGAGCAGGACCTCGAGCTGGTCGCAGGAGTCGAAGACCGGCTCCTTGTCCTCCTGGAGGTCGCGGTTGTACGCGAGCGGGAGGGCCTTCAGCGTCGCCATCAGCCCGGTCAGGTTGCCGATGAGGCGGCCGGACTTGCCCCGGGCCAGCTCGGCGATGTCCGGGTTCTTCTTCTGCGGCATGATCGAGGAGCCGGTGGAGAATGCGTCGTGGAGGGTGACGAAGGAGAACTCCTTCGTGTTCCAGATGATGATCTCCTCGGCGATCCGGGAGAGGTTGACGCCGATCATCGCGGTGATGAACGCGAACTCGGCGACGAAGTCCCGGGACGCGGTGCCGTCGATGGAGTTGGCGACGGAGCCGTGCTCGAAGCCGAGGTCGGCCGCGACGGCCTCCGGGTCGAGCCCGAGGGACGACCCGGCCAGCGCGCCGGAGCCGTACGGGGACACCGCCGTCCGCTCGTCCCACTGCCGCAGCCGCTCGGCGTCCCGGATCAGGGACTGCACATGGGCCAGGACGTGGTGGGCGAAGAGGACGGGCTGCGCGTGCTGGAGGTGCGTGCGGCCGGGCATGGCCACGTCCGGGTGCGCCTCCGCCAGGCCCACCAGCGCGTCCTGGAGCTCGGCGATCAGTCCGCCGATGATCCGCGCGTGGTCACGGAGGTACATACGGAAGAGTGTGGCGACCTGGTCGTTGCGGGACCGGCCGGCGCGCAGCTTCCCGCCGAGGTCCGGGCCGAGGCGCTCCAGCAGCCCTCGTTCCAGCGCGGTGTGGACGTCCTCGTCGGCGATGGTGCCGGTGAACGAGCCGTCGGCGACGGCGGCTTCGAGGTCGTCGAGTCCGGCTGCCATGCGGGCCAGCTCGTCGTCGGTGAGCAGCCCCGCCTTGTTGAGCACTCGCGCGTGGGCGCGGGAGCCCGCGATGTCGTACGGCGCGAGGCGCCAGTCGAAGTGGACGGAGGCGGACAGCTTGGCCAGCGCCTCGGCGGGGCCGTCGGCGAAACGGCCGCCCCAGAGGCGTACGTCGCTGTTACCGGTGCCGTTGCTCACTGCGGTGCTCCTCGGGTGTGCAAGGGGTGTACGTCCGCCTGACGGCAGCGAATGGCATAACTATGCGGCATCCCGTATATAATGTCAAAGTCGCTGGTCAGTATCGGTAAATTGCCTGTCCTCGGAGGAGTGCCGCGCTCTACGATCGGCGTCCATCGACATTCCCCGGGGGGCCTCATGAGTGACGGGCAGCAGTCGGCCGGACACCTCGCTCTCGGGCTGCCGGTGCGCGAGACGCTGGACACCACCTCCCCGGCGGCCTGGCTCGCGCTGGACACCGGGGTACGGATTCTGGCCGCCCACCCCGCGAACCGGCTGCCGACACGCAACGAACTGAGAGGACTGCCTGGCGGTCCGCTCGGCCCCGCCTCCGAGTCCCGGCTCGCGCTGGCCCTGTGCCACCCCAACGGCAGGGTGCGCGAGGCGGCCCTGGGCAGGGCCACCGACGCACCCGGGCTGTTGCCCCTGGTGGTGGTGCGCTGCGCCGACTGGGCGGCGCAGGTGCGCGACCTGGCCCGCGCCGTGCTCGCGGACGCCACCGGGCCGGAGCTCGCCCCGGCTGCCCCGCTCATCCTTCTCCTGTCCCGACGCGACCGGGGCGGCTTCGCCCTGCGCCTGCTGGAACGCGTGCTGCGCGACGGGCCCGGCCCGGACGTCGGGGCGCTGCTCACCCACGAGGACCGCGCGGTGTGCCGGTTCGCCCACCGCATCGCGGTCGACCGCCACCTGCTGACGCCCGCGGAGCTCGCCCGCAGGGCGGCCACCGCCGCGGACGTACGCATCCAGGTTCTCTGCGCCGAGGCCGCACTCGCCGGGACCGGTGCCGACGGCTACGACGCCGTGGTGGCACCCCTCCTGGCTGCCCGGTCACCACAGGTCCGGTCCGCCGGGGTGACCGGCCTGCGACGGACCGGACGGCACGGAGAGGCGGCCGCCTTCCTCGCCGACCGCTCGGGACTCGTACGGGCGTGCGCCCGTTACGTGCTCCGGCAGGGCGGCACGGACCCGCTCCCCCTGTACCGGTCGATGTGCGCCGATCCCACGCGGCACCCGGCCGCGGTGGCCGGGCTCGGCGAGTGCGGCTCACGGACGGACGTCGAGACACTGTGGCCCCTGACGTCACATCAGCTGCCCGCCGTGCGCGCCCATGCGGTGTCGGCGCTGTGCGCGCTCGACGCCGTTCGGCCGGACCGGATACGTCCGCTGCTCGACGATCCGTCGGCCGTCGTCGTCCGTGCCACCGTCCGCGCCCTGCGGCCGTACGCCGCCACGCTCGACACGGCCCTGTTGCGCGCGCGGCTGATGCCGGACCGGCCGCGTCCCACGCGCATCGCGGCACTGAGGCTCCTGCAGGCACAGGAGCGCGCCCGAGCCCGGGGCGCGTACCCCGGACCGTGAAATGCCCGGGCCATGGCCTGCGGTGCGTACGACAATGGCGTCATGGGAAAAACCTATGAGCGCATCGACGGCCGGCTCAGGACCTTTATCGAGGATCAGCCCCTCTTCTTCACCGCGACCGCGCCCCTCGACGGCGACGGCACGGTCAACCTCTCCCCCAAGGGCGTGCGCGGTTCGTTCGCCGTCGTGGACGAACAGACCGTGGCCTACCTCGACTTCGCCGGCAGCACTGCCGAGACCGTCGCCCATCTCCGGGAGAACGGGCGCATCACGCTGATGTGGTGCGCCTTCCAGGGCCCGCCCAAGATCGTCCGCGTGCACGGCCGCGGGGAGCCGGTCTTCCGTGACGACCCCCGCTTCCCCGGCCTGCTCGGTCACTTCCCCGGGATCGACCCGGCCCCCCACGGGCTGCGCGCGATCATCGTGGTGACGGCCGAACTGGTCCGGGACAGCTGCGGTTACGCGGTGCCCTTCATGTCGTACGACGAGGACCGCTCCCTGCACTCCGACCGTTTCCGGCGCGAGGACGACGAGAGCCTGAGCCGGTACTTCGAGAAGAAGCAGTCCATCGCCACCAGCATCGACGGTCTGCCGGGACTCCCTCTTCCGCTGCCCGCGATGCCCCCGCAGGCCGCGGGGTGAACCACTGGGCCGTACGGAGCAGGCGCGGTGGGGCCGGGCCGCCGCGCGCCGTACGGTCCGGAGCATGCGCAGATTCCTGGTGACCGCGTCGGTACTCCTCGCCCTGGCCGGATCGCTCGCCGCGCGCCCCGCCGAGCCCCCGCCCCTGCCGGAGCGGCTGGCCGACACGGGCGGCGGCACCCAGCTGATCACCGCCGAGGCGCCGGGCACGGACTCCGTCACGGGCACGGTCACCTGGTGGGACCGGCGCGGGAGCGGCTGGGTGGCGGCGGGTTCGGCGCCCGCCCGCTTCGGGGCGAACGGCCTGGTGGAGGGCGCCACCCGCATCCAGGGCACGAACACCACGCCCACCGGGCTGTACGACCTGCCGTACGCCTTCGGGACCGAGGCCGCCCCGCCAGGGACCCGGTACCCGTACCGCCGGGCCGGCGAGAGCGCGTGGTGGTGCCAGGACAACGAGTCGCGGGCCTACAACCGCTGGGTGGATCCGCGGCCCGGCGACTGCCGCGCCGACGAGGCCGAACACCTCGTCACCTATGCCACCCAGTACGCCCGTGCGCTCGTCATCGGCTTCAACTACCACCGGCCGGTACGGGGCAGGGGCGCCGGGATCTTCCTCCACGTCGACGGCAGGGGCGCGACCGCCGGCTGTGTGTCCGTGCCCGCGGCCGCCATGGACCGGATCCTGGGCTGGGCCGACCCGGTCCGCCGTCCGCACATCGCGGTCGGGACGGCGTCCGGCCCGACCGCGATCACCCGCTACTGACGGCCGCTCAGCGGTCGTTCTGGGCCAGCCGCAGCAGGTGGTCGGCCAGCGCCTGGCCGCCCTTCGGGTCACGGCTGATGAGCATCAGCGTGTCGTCCCCGGCGATCGTCCCGAGGATCGCCTGGAGTTCGGCCTGGTCGATGGCCGAGGCGAGGAACTGGGCGGCCCCGGGAGGCGTGCGCAGCACCACGAGGTTGGCCGAGGCCTCCGCCGAGATGAGCAGCTCGGCCGAGAGCCTGCGCATCCGCTCCTCCTTGGCGGACCCTCCGAGCGGCGCCTGCGGGGTGCGGAAACCGCCCTCGCTGGGCACCGCGTAGATCAGTTCGCCGCCGGTGTTGCGGATCTTCACCGCACCCAGCTCGTCCAGGTCCCGGCTGAGCGTCGCCTGGGTGACGCTCAGCCCGTCGTCGGACAGCAGCCGTGCCAACTGGCTCTGCGAGCGCACCGGTTGCCGGTTCAGGATGTCCACGATCCTGCGGTGGCGTGCGGTGCGGGTCTGCGGCACCGACGGCCCGCCGTGCTCGGTGTCCTGCGCCTCGGTCATCGTCGTCGCCTCATTCTCCGGATCGTCACTCCCCGGATCGTCCGTCCCCGTAAGCCGCGTCGAGGGCTCCCGGAAGAATCCGCAGGAACGCGTCCACCTCGGCGTCACCGATGATCAGCGGCGGCATGAGCCGTACGACGTCGGGGGCGGGCGCGTTCACCAGGAGTCCGGCTCCCTGGGCCGACTGCTGCACCTTCGGTGCGAGGGGCCCGGTGAGCACGATACCCAGCAGCAGTCCCGAGCCGCGGACGTGGGCGACCAACGGGTGCCCGAGACCCTCGACGCCGTCCCGGATCCGCTCGCCGAGCCGCTTCACCTCGTCCAGCGCGCCGTCGGCGGCCAGGGTGTCCAGCACGGCCAGACCGGCGGCGCAGGCGACGGGGTTGCCGCCGAACGTCGTGCCGTGCTGACCGGGCTTCAGGAGGTCGGCCGCGGCACCGAAGGCGACGGCGGCGCCGATCGGCAGTCCGCCGCCCAGCCCCTTGGCCAGTGTGACCACGTCGGGCTCGACACCCTGGTGGGCCTGGTGCTCGAACCAGTGGCCGCAGCGGCCGATCCCGGTCTGCACCTCGTCCAGGACGAGCAGCGTGCCGGTGGCCCGCGTGATCTCCCGGGCCGCATCCAGATAACCCCTGGGCGGTACGACGACACCGATCTCGCCCTGGATGGGCTCGATGACCAGGAGCGCGGTGTCGGTCGTCACCGCAGCCCGGAGCGCCTCGACATCGCCGTAGGGCACATGCGTGACATCGCCGGGCAGCGGCAGGAACGGGTCGCGCTTGGCGGGCTGGCCGGTCAGGGCGAGGCTGCCCATGGTCCGGCCGTGGAAGCCGCCGTCGGTGGCCACCATGTGCGTACGCCCGGTCAGCCGGCCGATCTTGAAGGCCGCCTCGTTGGCCTCGGCACCGGAGTTGCAGAAGAAGACCCTGCCGGTACGCCCGAAGAGCTGCAGCAGCCGCTCGGCGAGCGCGATGGGGGGCTCGGCGGTGTAGAGGTTGGAGACATGGCCGAGGGAAGCGATCTGCTTGGAGACGGCCTCCACCACCGCGGGGTGGGCGTGGCCGAGCGCGTTGACCGCGATGCCGCCCACGAAGTCGAGGTACTCGGCCCCGTCCGCGTCCCACACCCGGGCGCCCTCGCCGCGCACCAGGGGCAGCTGCGGGGTGCCGTAGTTGTCCATCAGCGCACCCTGCCAGCGCTGTGCGAACTCCTCGTTGCTCATGACTCCCCCTCTGTTCCCGTCCGTGCGGCGGAGGTCGCGTCGGGCACGACCATCGTGCCGATCCCCTCGTCGGTGAAGATCTCCAGCAGGATCGAGTGCTGGACCCGGCCGTCGATGACACGGGCGGTCTCGACACCGTTGCGCACGGCGTGGAGGCAGCCCCGCATCTTGGGCACCATGCCGCTGGAGAGGTCCGGCAGCAGCTTCTCCAGCTCGGTGGCGGTGAGACGGCTGATGACGTCGTCGCTGTTCGGCCAGTCCTCGTAGAGGCCCTCGACGTCGGTGAGGACCATGAGCGTCTCGGCGTTCAGCGCGGCGGCGAGTGCGGCGGCCGCGGTGTCGGCGTTGACGTTGTAAACGTGGTTGTCCTCGGCGGAGCGGGCGATGGAGGAGATGACCGGGATCCGGCCGTCGTCGAGCAGCGCCTGGATCGCTCCGGTGTCGATGGCGGTGATCTCACCGACCCGGCCGATGTCGACGATCTCGCCGTCGATCGTCGGGCGGTGCTGGGTGGCGGTGATCGTGTGGGCGTCCTCGCCGGTCATGCCGACGGCGAGCGGGCCGTGCTGGTTGAGCAGCCCGACGAGCTCACGCTGGACCTGCCCGGCCAGCACCATGCGCACGACGTCCATGGCCTCGGGCGTGGTGACGCGCAGTCCGGCCTTGAACTCGCTGACCAGGCCCTGCTTGTCGAGCTGGGCGCTGATCTGCGGGCCGCCGCCGTGCACGACGACGGGCTTGAGGCCGGCGTGCCGCAGGAAGACGACGTCCTGGGCGAAGGCGGCCTTCAGGTCGTCGTCGATCATGGCGTTGCCGCCGAACTTGATGACGACGGTCTTGCCGTTGTGCCGGGTGAGCCAGGGCAGCGCCTCGATGAGGATCTGCGCCTTGGGCAGCGCGGTGTGCTTCCTCGCGGCGCTCACGAGCTGTACGCGCTGTTCTCGTGGACGTACTCGGCGGTCAGGTCGTTGGCCCAGATAACGGCGGACTCGTCGCCCGCCGCGAGGTCCGCGGTGATCCTGACCTCCCGGTAGCGCATGTCCACCAGGTCGCGGTCCTCGCCGACGCTGCCCTTCCTGCACACCCAGACGTCGTTGATGGCGACGTTCAGCCGGTCGGGCTCGAAGGCTGCCTTCGTGGTGCCGATCGCGGAGAGGACGCGGCCCCAGTTGGGGTCCTCGCCGTGGATGGCGCACTTGAGGAGGTTGTTGCGGGCGATACTGCGGCCCACCTCGACGGCGTCGTCCTCGGTGGCCGCGTTGATCACCTCGATACGGATGTCCTTGGACGCGCCCTCGGCGTCGCCGATCAGCTGCCGGGCGAGATCGGCGCAGACGCTCTGCACGGCCTGGTCGAACTCGGCCCGGCCGGGGGTGATTCCGCTCGCCCCGGAGGCGAGCAGCAGCACGGTGTCGTTCGTCGACATGCAGCCGTCGGAGTCGACCCGGTCGAAGGTGGTGCGGGTGGCGGCTCGCAGCGCGGTGTCGAGCGCGGGCGCTTCCACGTCGGCGTCGGTGGTGAGGACGACGAGCATGGTGGCCAGTCCGGGGGCGAGCATGCCCGCGCCCTTGGCCATGCCGCCGACGGTCCAGCCCTCTCCGCCCGCGACGGCGGTCTTGTGGACCGTGTCCGTGGTCTTGATGGCGATGGCGGCCTTCTCGCCGCCGTGCTCGCTGAGGGCGGCGGCCGCCTTCTCGATACCGGGCAGAAGCCTGTCCATCGGGAGCGTCAGACCGATGAGTCCGGTCGACGCGACCGCGATCTCGCCCGCGCTGTGTCCGGCGAGGACCTCGGCGGCCTTCTCGGCGGTGGCGTGGGTGTCCTGGAAGCCCTGCGGGCCCGTACAGGCGTTGGCGCCACCGGAGTTGAGGACGACGGCGGTCACTTCTCCGCCCCTGAGCACCTGTTCCGACCAGAGGACGGGTGCGGCCTTGACGCGGTTGGAGGTGAAGACGCCCGCGGCGGCGCGGCGGGGCCCGTCGTTGACCACGAGGGCCAGGTCCGGTCCGCCGCTCTCCTTGATCCCGGCGGCGATGCCCGCCGCCGTGAATCCCTTGGCTGCCGTGACGCTCACTGCATCTCCTCGTTCGTTTCTCCGCACGCGCGGCCCTGCCGCACGGCGTTGTTCGTGGCCCGCAGCCCGGCGACTGCGTGTGCGTCGCTCACGGGGCGACGCCGATCGTGGAAAGACCCGTGTCCTCGGGAATCCCGAGAGCGATGTTCATGCTCTGCAGGGCGCCTCCGGCGGTGCCCTTGGCGAGGTTGTCGATGGCACTGATCACGACGATCCGGCCGGCCGCCTCGTCATGGACGACCTGGATCTGCACGGCGTTGGACCCGTACACGGCCGCGGTGGCGGGCCACTGCCCCTCGGGCAGCAGGTCGACGAACGGCTCGTCGGCGAAGGCCTTCTCGTACGCCGCACGGAGCGACTCGGCGCTCACCCCGGGCTTCGCCCTGGCGCTGCAGGTGGCGAGGATGCCGCGGGGCATGGGTGCGAGGGTCGGCGTGAACGACACGGTGACCGGCTCGCCTGCCGCGGCACCGAGGTTCTGGATCATCTCGGGCGTGTGCCGGTGGACGCCGCCGACGCCGTACGGGGTCATGTTGCCCATGACCTCGGAGCCGAGCAGATGCGGCTTGGCCGCCTTGCCCGCGCCGGAGGTCCCGGACGCGGCGACGACGACGGCCTCGGGCTCGGCGAGGCCGGCCCCGTACGCCGGGAAGAGAGCGAGGGAGACGGCCGTCGGGTAGCAGCCGGGGACGGCGATGCGCTTGGTCCCCGCCAGTGCGGCACGGGCCCCGGGCAGTTCGGGCAGGCCGTAGGGCCAGGTGCCGGCGTGCGGCGATCCGTAGAACTTCTCCCAGTCGGCGGGGTCTTCGAGCCGGAAGTCGGCGCCCATGTCGACCACGAGCACCTCGTCGCCGAGCTGTTCGGCAACAGCGGCGGACTGCCCGTGCGGGAGAGCCAGAAAGACGACGTCGTGCCCGCCGAGCACCTCGGCCGTGGTCGGCTGGAGCACGCGGTCCGCGAGCGGCCTCAGGTGCGGCTGCAGTGCGCCGAGCCGCTCTCCGGCGTTGGAGTGGGCGGTGAGGGCCCCGATCTCGACCTCGGGGTGAGTGAGGAGCAGACGGAGCAGTTCCCCGCCGGCGTATCCACTCGCCCCAGCCACTGCCGCACGTACCACCATCGGAATTCCTCCTCATCGATGGCATGACTATACGCAAGCCTGCAGTTTTATGCAAAAAAATTCGGAGCAGCGGTCGACCGCCGATCAGCTATACCTTCGAACTCATGGCTGACGAGATCTTCGAGCACCCGCGACTGGCAGCGATCTACGACCCGCTCGATCCGGACCGCGGCGACCTTCACGCCTACCTGGACATCGCCCGGCGACTCGACGCGAGGCACGTGCTGGACATCGGCTGCGGCACCGGCGTCTTCGCACTCCTCCTGGCCGATCGCGGAATCGAGGTCGTCGGCGTCGATCCCGCGCAGGCCTCCATCGAGGTGGCCCGCGGCAAGCCGGGCAGTGATCGGGTCCGCTGGATCTGCGGGGACGCGACAGCTCTTCCACCCCTGCGGGTCGACCTCGTCACCATGACGGCGAACGTCGCCCAGGAGATCGCCGCTCCGCGTACGTGGCGGCGGACGCTCGAGGGGGCTTACGAAGCTCTGCGACCCGGCGGGCGACTCGTATTCGAGACCCGCGACCCGGCCGGGCGGGCCTGGGAGACGTGGAACCGCGCCGCGTCGCACAGGGTCACGGAGATCCCGGGCGTCGGCGGGGTCGAGAGCTGGGTCGATCTGGTCGAGGTGGGCGGACCCCTGGTGACCTTTCGCTGGAACTACGTGTTCGCCGCGGACGGGCAGCGGTTCACGTCCGATTCGACCCTGAGGTTCCGGGAGCGCCAGGAGATCGAGACGGACCTGATCGCGCAGGGATTCGTGCTGGAGGAGGTCCGGGACGCACCCGACCGTCCGGGCAAGGAGTTGGTCTTCGTCGCCCAGCGGCCTGACCGCCGTGATGCTGCTGCCGTCCGCTGAGTGCGGAAGTCACCGATTGTCACTCGCAGTAGCCAGCAGAACCCGCTTGCTTCGCCGGCCGGCCCCGCCCTGCCGGCTCACTGGGGGCGGGAAGCCGCCGAAGCGGCCGCCCGGTAGGCTCGCCGCCCTCAGCCGGAATGCGGAGGCAGGCGCCCCGTCTCGTCGTCCGGCCAGATTCCTATGTGGTCGGGTTCCAGCTCCAGCATCACCCTGTCACGCATGCCGAGGGCGTCGGTGTAGTCCGCGGGCAGCTGGAGGCGGCCCGCGCGGTCCAGCATCGCGTACTCCCTGGCCACCACCGATTCCTGGCCCGTCGCGGCGTCGATCTCCGTACGCTTCAGGGTTTCCGTGGAGGTGCGGCCGTCGCGGATGGCCACCGTGCGGCGGACCTCGTCGGCCACCGACTGGTCGTGGGTGACGATGAGGGTCGTCGTGCCGAGTTCCTCGTTCGCCGTACGCAGCGCGGCGAAGACCTGCTCGGCCGTCCGGGAGTCCAGCTCGCCCGTCGGCTCGTCGGCGAGCAGCACCGACGGCTCGTTCGCCAGCGCCACCGCGATGGCGACGCGCTGCTGCTGGCCGCCGGACATCTGGTGCGGGCGGCGGTCGCGGCAGTCGGAGACGTCCAGCAGGGAGAGCAGCGACTCGGCCCGCTCGGCCTTCTTCTTCGTACGGCCGCGCAACTGCATCGGCAGCGTCACGTTCTGCGCGGCGCTCAGATACGGCAGCAGGTTGCGCGCCGTCTGCTGCCAGACGAAGCCCACCACCTCGCGCCGGTAGCGCAGCCGGTCCTTCGCCCCCATGGTCAGCAGATCGCAGCCGGCCACCTTCGCAGCGCCCGCCGTCGGTTCGTCCAGGCCCGCCAGAATGTTCATCAGGGTCGACTTCCCGCTGCCGGACGCACCGACAAGTGCCATCAGCTCGCCCTCGCGCACCAGCAGATCGAGCCCCTGCAGCGCCTGTACCTCGACTCCGTCCGCCGAGAAGATACGGACCAGACGATCGCAGGTGATCAGCGCGTCGTGGCCGTACTCGGGCCGGTCGCGCCGGGCCGCGGCCCGGCGCTCCAGCTCGCCGAGGGTGATCCCGGTGGAGGACTCGGTCATCGCGTGTCTCCTGCCCTGAGTTCGGTCGTTGTCGTACGCCGGGTGGCCACCCGGGCCTGCGCCGCGGCCACAGCCGACGCGATCACCACCACGGCGAGCGCGGGCAGCAGCAGACTCACCGGGTCGGCACGCAGCTGTACCGGGCCCAGCGAGGTGAAGCCTCCCTGCGTGGCCAGGGCGAGGCGGCCGAGATCGATTCCGGGGGCCAGCAGCCGGATCGCCGCCCAGCCGACCAGCGCACCACCCACGGCGGCCAGCAGCGCCTGCGGGAGGTTCTCCAGGATCAGCAGACGGCGCCCCTGACGGCGGGTCAGGCCCATGGTGCGCAGCCGGCCCAGCAGCGCGGACCGCTCGGGGGCGGTCTGAAGCAGTGAGAGCACCAGCGCGAGAACGGCGTATCCGGCGCCTGCGACTGCGGCCACCAGGTAGATCCGTTCGGCGCCGCTCTGCACGGGTGACTCCGTGAAGCCGTCGCGTACGGCGGAACGGGTCGTCACGGCGGCGGCGGAGCCGGCCGTGCGGGCGGCTGCCTCGAGACCGGCGCCGTCCGCCGAAGGGCCGGAGATCAGCAGCGTGGTGGCGGGGCGGCTGCCCGGCAGGCCCCCCGCGTCGACCACCAGGAAGTCTCCTTCGGCCACGGCAGGAGTGGCGCTGCGCACGACGTCCACGCGGACCGTGAACAGGCCGCCCGCCGGTCCGATCGCGGTCGTCCGGCCGCGCAGCCGCTCGGCGACGGCGGGGGAGGCGAGGGCGGGCAGCACTCCGGAGGACTTCCGCAGCTCGTCGGCCCGGAAGGCGCCGAGGCCGGTGCGGTGGGCGAGACGCGCGTACGAGTCGGGGTCGACGGCGAGCAGCGTGACGCTCTCGGTGCGGGCGTCCCGCAGGTCCAGGTCGTACTCGCTGCGGACGGGCACGACATCGCGCACCCCTGCCACCTTCCGTATCTTCCCGGCCAGCGCGTCCGGCAGCGCCTCGGCCGAATCGATCCGGGCATCGGCGCCGACCGCGACCAGGGACGCCCGGTCACGGGCGTCGGCGACACCGGCGAGTACCGAGCCGCCGAACGCCGCCGTCGTCAGGGCCACGAGCAGCGCCAGCAGTGGAAGCGCGGTGGCGGAGGGAGCACGGCCGGCACGGGCCAGTGACAGGAAGCCGATCGCACCACGCCGTCGTACGATCGGCAGCGCCGCGAGCCGCAGTGGCAGCGGGTAGAGCCGTACGAGCACCAGCGCGGCGATCACACTGACCAGCACCGGCGCGGCGCTGACCAGTTCGTCCACGTCACCGTCCGAGGTACCCCGGCGGCGCAGTGCGGCGACCGCTGCCACGGTCAGCACCAGCAGCGTCAGTTCGGCCACGGTCCGGCGGCGCGACGGTCTGGCCCGTACGACGTCGTCCCTTTCTCCGTGCAGCCTAGGCCGCCGGTGCAGGAACGCGGCCCTCAGCGGCAGCGCGGCACAGGCGACCAGGGCGACCGCCGCCGAGGCCAGCAGCGGCGGCAGCATCTGGCCCTCGGGAACGATGACGAGCGCGAGAGCGCAGCCGACGGCCGCGGCGGGCAGAACGGGAACGGCGGCCTCGGCGAGCAGCCGCCCCGCGATACCGCGGACCGAAGCGCCGCGCGAGCGCAGCAGGGACAGCTCGGCGTGCCTGCGCGCGGCGGCCAGACCGCCGGCCATCAGCAGGACGACACCCGCGATGCTGCCGACGCCGAAGGCCGCGACCGCGACCACCGGGCCGATGGCGGAGCCGATGACGTCGAAGTCGATGAGGACGCCGTCCAGGCCGGACTCGGTCTGCAGCTGGGGCGAGACCGTGGTGCGCAACGCGCTCTGCAGCGGGCCGTGTTCGAGGGAGGCGATCGCTCGGGTGATCCGGGGCACATCAGCAATGCCGACCCCGGCCGGGTCGGGGGCGATACGCCAGTATGCCTCGGTCTCCGGGGTCACCGACAGCAGTACCGGTGCCGCTTCGGGGGCCAGCAGAAGTGCGCCGTGCCAGTACGGCTGAGGAATGGTCTGCGCCGTGTAGAGCCGCGTCGGCGTGCGCAGGACGGGTTCGACGGACCAGTAGCTCAGGTCCGGCCGCAGAGGTTCGACGATGCCGGTGACGTGAACGGCGAGGGGCGCGCCGCCGGGACGCGGCACATGAATGGTCGAACCGGCCTTGATGTGCAGGGATGCGGCGGTGGCGGAGGTGACCGCCGCCTCCACGGCGTCGGCTGCCGGGGTGGCGGAGTCCGCGGTGGCTCCGGGCAGCCGCCCCGAGGCCAGGGTGGAGTGCTCGGCCATTCCGGCTTGGGCGACGAGCGTGAACACCGTTCCTCCGCCGTCCAGTTGAGGCAACCATTCGTCGGTGGCCGCCACTGGCTCGAGGATGCGTGCTCCATAGGCGGACTGTCCGGTGTCGGCGCGCAGCGGTTTCGGCAGGGCGGCCAGAATCTCGCGGTGGTGCCCGGCCAGCCGACGGGACTGCAGAGAGTCGGCCCAGTCGCCCGGGCCGCTGTCCTCGTACCGCATCGGCTCGTCGGTCAGCTGGATGGCGCTTCGCTCCGGCGAGGCGCTGCTCATCTCGTGGCGCAGGCCCTGGCCTTCGTACGTGTCCACCGCGCGCGGGAAGGCCGCGGCGAGGAACGAGGTGACCAGGACGAGCAGCAGCAGCGCGACGGCGGGCCCGGGCGCTGTACGCAGCCGGGTGCGTACCCAGGGGGCGGCGGCCTTCATGTCACTCGCCTCCCTGGACGCGCAGCGCCGTCGCGGGATCGCCGCGGCGCAGTGCCAGCGCCGCCACGATGAGGACGGGCGCGGTGGCAACTCCCGCGACCAGCAAGGCGACGCGGCCGGCCGGCAGCTCCACCAGCACACCCGGAACGGGCTGTGTGGCCTGTCCGGTCAGCACGATCAGCGGTACGACGGCACGGGTGAGCACCGCGCCGAGGGCGAGCCCGATCAGCAGCGCGAGCCCGATCAGCAGCGACTGCTCGGCGGCGAGCAGCCGGGCCGGCCGGCGCCTCGGGGCACCGAGCGCCCGGAGCACCGCGAACTCGGCCGAGCGTTCCCGCAGGGCTCCCACCGTGCTCACCGCGAAGCCGACCGCGGCCAGCGCCGCGGCGGCGAGAGCCACCGCGAGCAGCACCGACTGCGGGCCCGCGCCCAGCGGGTCGTCGTGCAGGTCCTCGGCGATCTCGTCGCGCACCTGGATCTGCGTCGGGTCGATCTCGGCCCTGTCCCGCAGGGCGGTCGCGACCCGGTCCCCCGTGCCGGGCTCGGTGAACAGCCACCATTCGGTGGGCGGAAGCGCCGAGTCGGGACGGGCGGCGAGCACCCGGTTGACGGCCCGCAGGTCGAGCAGCAGCGCGCCGCCGTCGGTCGCGGGGGTGGCGGCCGGACCGGGGCCTCCCGCACCGGGCCCGGTGGTCGGGATGCCACGGAGGACTCCCGCGATCTTCACCTTGACGGGGCCGCCGGGCATCGGGACCTCGATCACGGAGCCGGGCTTCGCGGCGCTGGACTCGAGGAACCGATCGGTGGCCAGTGCGGCCGGCAGGGCGGCTTCGGCACGCCGGGCCGCGACCCGGACCCCGACCGTGCGCTCGGCACCCCACTCCTCGTCGAACACCGCTCTGCCCGTGTGGTAGGAGAGGTCGAGCGGCGTCCGGACCGATGAGCCCACGGCGGTGATCGCGGGCGGAAGCTCCTTCTTGCCCGGATCGGGCTCGGCGCTCACCGTTGTCCTCGCCTCCCAGGCGAGCCCCTTCGCCGCGGTGACCACCCGGGTGGCGCCATCGGCGGTGATCGAGCGCATCCCCCCGATCGTGAGCCGCTTGGACGCGATCCGGTCCGGGTAGCCCACCTCGTCGAATTCCAACGCGGTCAGCGCGAGCGGACCCGCCGGCCTCCCCGCCGGGGCGTCGGCCGCCCCGGCGAGGTCCACGGTCATCGCGTGCGGCTTGCCGTCCGGCTCAACTGTGTCCGGCTGAAGCCGGTACGGCACTCCGTAGCGGTCCTCGAACGTAAGGGTGATCATCGTGCCCGCTTCGTTGTACGGGCCGTCCTCGGCGGCGCGGAGGGTGACATCGAGAACGAGACGCGCGGTGTCGTCGGGCAGCGGCACGCCGGTGCGCGCGGCCCTCTGCGGGCGCAGGGCCTTCAGCAGCCCCTCGGGGCCGGCGTCCGCCAGATCGTCCCTCAGCTGCAGTTCCGTGCCCGCGAGTTGGGTGTCGAGCGCCAGTACGGTGGCCTGACGTCCGCCCGAGAGACCGAGACCGGTGCGGGCGGCCGGCACCGCTGCCCGTACGCCCGGCATACCGTCGTACACCCCGCCCTGTCCGAACTGGACGGTGCCGCTGCCCAGTACGCGTACCGGGGCACCGGCACGGAAGTCCGCCTGGTCGTCCTGCGAGCGGTCCCAGGACGCGCCCTGGCCGATCGCCAGCATGCCCATCGCGACCGCGAGCACCAGCAGCAGCACCGGACCCGCCCCGCGCAGTGGTCTGCGGCTGAGCTGCCAGCCGACGAGCGAGGCGGTCAGACCCCGGCCCGCGGCCGCGCGCCGCTCGGCGAGCTTCGCGGCCGGCGGCAGGAGCCGCAGGGTGAGTACGGTCCCGGCCAGCAGCGCCAGCGCGGGCGCCACGACGAGGAGCGGATCGATGCCCAACTGCCCCTCGCGGTCACCGCTGAGCGCACCGCTGCCCGAAGTGCGCCGGTCCAGCTGCCAGAACGCGACCGCGGCGACGACGAGGAGTCCGACATCGGCGCCGGCCCGCAGCGGGGCGGGCAGTGCACGGGCGCGGCCGCGTACCGCCGTGGCCGCGGTGAGCGCCGGGGCCACCACGGCGGCGGCACAGGCCAGCGCCGCCGCCGCGCCGACCAGCCAGACCTCCGCGGTCGGGCCGGTGTCGATGTGCAGCCCGATCCTGGCCAGCGGTCCCTGCCCGGCCAGCAGCCGGGTGAGCGGACCGGCGAGCAGCGGTGCGCACACGGCGGCAGGCAGGGCGAGCAGCAGCGCCTCCATGGCGGAGAGCGCGGCGAGACGGCCACGCGACGCGCCGCGGGCCAGCAGCACCTGGGTCTCGCCCGCGCGTTCCGTGCTCAGCAGCCGGGCCACCAGCAGCAGCGCGTACGCCGCGAGCAGCACCAGTTGCAACGAGACGATCAGCAGCGTCGCTCTGGACACCAGCAGCGCCCGTTCCAGCTGGCCGAGGACATCGGGCAGCGAGGTGCGGGCCATGACGCCGCCCTTCAGCCCGGGCTGTGCGGCGAGGAACGCCTGGCTGTTCTCCGCGGCGGTGCGCAGAGGGCCGATCCGGTCGGCGCCGAACGAGCTGAAGTCAGCGGTCGCCAGCCACGACGGACCGTCCTGGGTGATACGGCCTGATCCGAAGGCCGCGGTGTCGGTGAGCAACGGCCCGTACGTCGTGAACGAGTCCTTGCGCACACCGCGCCCGCCCAGCTCGTCCAGCTGCCAGTACGGATCGTTCCGGTCGGCCGGCCGGTAGGTGCCGGTGACGCGTATCCGCACCGCGGGACCACCGAGCCGGTCGGTGAGGGTAAGCACCCGCGGACCCGGGACGAGCTTCAGCTGCTTCGCGGCGGCCTCGGGCACGGCGACCCCGATCACGTCACCGGGTCCTGCCGCGGGCCAGTCGCCCTTCGACAGGCGGACCCGTGAACGGTCGGCCACGGCGAGCTCGGTGAGATCCGGTTCGCCCTCGCGGGCTGCCGGTGGCTGCAGACCCCGCGGCAGCGCGTACGGACCCGAGTGGTCGAACTGCCGCAGAGTCACCGGAAGTCCGTCGAAGGACTGCTCCGCCCCGCGCCGGGCGGCCCGCAGGGCCTCGGCACGGTCCGTGCCGGGGCCCTCCGCGGTGATGACCAGCGAGGCGGCAGCCGCGTCCCGGGTCTGCAGAGCGTGGCGCAGCCCGGCGTCCCCGACGGAGCCTGCGAAGGCGGCGAGGGTGGCCAGTACGGCGGTGGTCAGCAGGACGGCGAGCAGTGCGGCTGTGAGCAGCGACCGGTGTCCGCGCGCACGGAGAAACACGAACCCCGTCACCGGTCTCCCCCCGAAGTGCCCCTGTGTGTACGTCCCCCGACAGCCTTTCGAGCACAGATGCTTTCAGAGCCTGCGCTCGGAAAACATCGCTCTCGCACAGGGCTTGACCGGATCGTGACCGGAATTCGGCACGCCAGCACCGGAATGCGGCACTCCGGCGGTGGGTCAGATCTGCTCGACGATATGGCCGTCGTTGAGTTCGAGAACCCGGTCGGCCAGGCCCAGCAGCTGGGCGTCGTGCGTGGCGACCAGTGCCGTCACACCCTCGCCCCGCACCACGGCGCGCAGGAGCTCCATCACCGCGAGCCCGGTCTCCGCGTCCAGCTGCCCCGTCGGTTCGTCGGCGATCAGCAGGGCGGGCCGGTTGGCGAGCGCACGGGCTATGGCGACACGCTGCTGCTGGCCGCCGGAGAGCTCGCCCGGCCGCTGTGCCGCGTGGTCGGCGAGTCCGACCATGGCGAGGAGCAGCTCGACGCGCTCCTCACGCTCCTTAGGGTCGGTTCTGCGCAGGCGCATCGGCACACCGACGTTCTCCGCGGCCGTCAGGATCGGGATCAGGCCGAAGGACTGGAAGACGAAGCCGATCCGGTCGCGGCGCAGCCCCAGCAGGCCGTCCTCACCGAGGCCGGCCAGATCGGTGCCGCCGACGGTGATGCGGCCCTCGTCGGGGGAGTCGAGGCCGCCGACCAGGTTGAGGAGTGTCGTCTTCCCGGAGCCCGATCTGCCCTTGAGGGCGGTCAGTTCACCGCGTGGGACGTCGAAGGAGACGCCGCGCAGCGCGTGGACGGCGGCGGCCCCGCAACCGTAGGAACGATGCAGGTTCTCCACCCGCACCATGGGTTCTCCGTCCCGGTCCGCCGCGACGGTCGTGCCGGAGTGCGAGCTGATGCCCTCGGTCATGAAGAGTCCCCCGTACGGAATCGGTCCGGCTCAGTATGTGCAGGGCCGTGCGGGCGGGCAACGGCCTGGCGCCAGGAGTCTCGTGCCGGACGCATGGGCGGGGCGCATTCTCGGTGGTTGCGCGGACACGACCCCGCGCAGACCCGCACGGCGCTAGCGTGGGGCCCCATGATCGTATGGCTCAACGGCACACACGGCGCGGGCAAGACGACCACCGGTGCTCTCGTGCAGCAGCTGATCCCGGACTCACGGGTGTTCGACGCCGAGAAGGTCGGCGAGACGCTCATGGACATCAAGCCGGGGCTCCCCTGGACGGGCAATTTCCAGGACTGGACGCCCTGGCGGCCGCTGGTGGTCGAGACCGCCCGCCGCGTGCTCGACTACACGGGCGGCACCCTGGTGATGCCCATGACCGTCCTGGTCGAGCAGTACTGGCGCGAGATCAGCACGGGCCTCGCCCACCATGACATTCCGGTCAGGCACTTCGTCCTCCACGCCGACCAGGACACCCTCCGCGGGCGCATCGAGGGGGACACCGTTCTCGGTCCCTCCTCCTTCCGCCGCGCCTACCTCGAGCCCTACGCCGAGGCGGCCCGCACGTGGCTGCACGCCGAGGCCGAGGTCGTCGACACCACGCATCTCACGCCGGACCAGGCGGCTCTGCGGATCGCGGAGGCCGTCAAAGGCTGAGTTCCACCGTGCCCGCAGAGGCGGCTGCGGCGGAACTTGGGTTACATGGCCTGAGGACCGAACGAGTACGGCGGACACGCGGAAGCGGGATGAGCGGCCATGAGCGACATCATCGAGGAGATCAGCCGGGTCCACCGGGAGGTCGGCACACGCCGGGTCGCGTCGGAGGAGGCCGGCACGGTGCTGTTGCGTCGCACGTTCGACGCCGGTGCCGCCGAGGTCTGGAGCGCGGTGACCTCGCCGGAGCGGATCGCCCGGTGGTTCCTCCCGGTGACCGGCGACTTCCGGGCCGGCGGAAGCTATCAGCTGGAGGGGAACGCCGGCGGCGAGATCCTGGAGTGCGTGCCCGCGGAGCGGCTCCGTGTGTCGTGGCGGTTCGGGCCCGACCCCGGCTTCAGCGAGGTCGAGGTGCGGCTCACACCGGAGGGCACCGGCCGGACGGTGTTCGAGCTGGAGCACGTGTCCGTGGTTCCGGAGGAGTTCCGCAGCCAGTACGGTCCGGGCGCGGTCGGAATCGGCTGGGACCTGGCGCTGCTTGGGCTCGGGTGGCACCTGTCGGGCGGCGGGATCAGCCCGGAGGACGCCGTTGAGTGGCAGGCCTCCCCCGAGGCGAAGGCCTTCGTGGCGCGCTCCGGCGAGGAGTGGGGACACGCGTTCGCCGCCTCCGGCGCGGACCCGGAGACCGTGACCGCGACGACGGTGGCGACGATCGCGTTCTACACGGGCGAATAGACCGCCGGCCCGTCACCGGTCCTGCGCGGTCCCGCCCCGTAGGCGCTCCTCGTACCGCCGGGACGCGCCAAGCTCCCGGGCCGGCGCGCCGGCCCGGCCCGGCGCGTGTCCGGATCGCCGCCGACGGCCACAAACGTCCGTAACGACCGGGGTGGCACGTCAGTCGCGGTCGGCCTGCTCGGCCCGGGCCGCGTCGCGCTCCTTGATGCGCACCGCTTCCTTGCGGACCTCGGCCTGGGTGGCGCGCTCCTTCCGCAGCCACTCGGGGTCGTCCTGCTTGAGGGCGTCGATCTGCTCGGTGGTGAGGGGCTCCGTGACACCGCCGCGCGCGAGACCTGCGATGGAGACGCCCAGCTTCGAGGCGACCACGGGCCGGGGGTGCGGGCCGTTGCGGCGCAGCTCCTGCAGCCACTCGGGCGGGTCGGTCTGCAGCGCGTTCAGCTCGGCGCGCGAGACGACGCCCTCCTGGAACTCGGCGGGGGTGGCTTCGAGGTACACACCCAGCTTCTTCGCCGCGGTGGCGGGCTTCATTGTCTGGGTGGTCTGGTGCGACGTCATGGTGTCCAGGGTATCGAGCATGTGCGCCGCCTCCGACCACGGCCGGTAACCTGGCGGGGTGACAGGCTCGGAAGTACCCCCTGCGTTCCGGCTCGCCTACGTCCCGGGCGTGACCCCGACCAAGTGGGTGCGGATCTGGAACGAGCGGCTGCCCGGCACCCCGCTGACCCTCGTCGGCGTACCCGCGGCCGACGCGGCCGGCCTGCTGCGCGACGGCGGCGCCGACGCCGGTTTCGTGCGGCTGCCCGTCGACCCCGCGGATCTCAGCGCGATCCCCCTCTACACGGAGACGACGGTCGTCGTGATCCCCAAGGACCACGCCGCGGTCGCCGTCGAGGAGATGTCGGTGAAGGATCTCGACGACGAGATCGTGCTGCATCCGCTCGACGACGTCCTCGACTGGGAGCGCCCCCCGGGCCGGCCCGCGTTCGAGCGGCCCGCCACGACCGAGGACGCCGTCGAGCTGGTGGCGGCGGGGGTGGGGCTGCTCGTCGTCCCCCAGTCGCTGGCCCGCCTGCACCACCGCAAGGACCTCACCTACCGGCCGCTGATCGGCGTCCCCGAGTCGCGGATCGCACTGTCGTGGCCGGAGGAGAAGACCACGGACCTGGTGGAGGAGTTCATCGGGATCGTCCGTGGGCGGACCGTCAACAGCACCCGGGGCCGTCCGCCGACACCGCCGCAGCCCAAGGCCAAGCGGGCCGACAGGAAGAGCGGTGCCACGCGCAAGCCGGCGGCGGGCAAGACCTCCCGGGGCGGCTCCGGCGGCTCGGGCGGCGCCAAGAACCCCAAGAGCGGCGCCAAGCGCGGAAAGCCCCGCCGCCGGCCGTAGCGGGTGGAGCGGCCCCTGGCCCGGTACCGGTGCCGGGAGTGCCGCCGCCCTGCATGCCCGGGCCACGGAGCGGGCCGGCTGGGCGGGGACGACTGGATCGCCACGATGCCGCACAGGCTCTCCGGCTGCCGTTCGTGTGAGCCGGATCCTGGTGAAACGGGCCTCCGCGCCAGGCCGCCGTGTACGCCTACGAGTCGGGGCTGGTGCGCCCGGCCGGTTACTGAGCCGGGAGAGCCCCGTACACCGCGTCGACCAGCGCCATCTTGCGCGGGTCGTCGGCGATGTTCGGGCCCATCCGGTTCATGACGTAGCCGAGCGCGATCCCGGCCTCCGGGTCCGCGAGGCCGCAGGAGCCGCCCGCCCCGTCGTGGCCGACGGCACGCGGGTTGGGGCCGTACGAGCCGTTCGGGCCGCTCAGCCAGAGGCCGAGGCCCAGTTCGGTTTCGTGGGCGAACCCCGCTCCCAGCATCAGGTCCCGGCAGCTGCCCTGCCCCTCGCGGACCCGCTCGGCCGCCTCCTCGGACAGGATCCGCCTGCCGTCGAGGGTGCCGCGCCCGGCGAGGATGCCGTAGAGGGCGGCGACCGCGCGGGCGGTGCCGTGACCGTTGGCGGCGGGGATCTCGGCGGCCCGCCATTCCGGGGTGTTCGCGGCGGCCGTGCCCGTGCCGGGGTTGAGCAGCGAGGCGATGGCCACCGGCTCCATCAGGGCGAAGAGGGCTGCCTGTTCGCGGGAGACGTCCTTCGGCTGGACGAGTTCGGCGACCCGCTCCGCGTCCTTCTCCGGGAGGCCCACCGTGAAGTCGATGCCGAGCGGTCCGGTGATCTCCTGGCGCAGGAACTCCCCGGGCAGCAGACCGGTGATCCGGCGGACGACCTCGCCGACCAGGAAACCGTACGAGATCGCGTGGTAGCCGGAGCGGGTGCCCGGCTCCCACCAGGGCTCGGTCGCCGCGAGGCGGGCCGTGGTCAGCTCCCAGTCGTAGAGCTCGGCCAGGGTGTGCGGATCGCGCAGGCCCGCGACCCCGGAGCGGTGCGAGAGGAGGTGGCGTACGCGGACGGACTCCTTGCCCCGGGCCGCGAACTCGGGCCAGTACGCGGCCACCGGGGCGTCCAGGTCCAGGAGGCCGCGGTCGACGAGGATGTGGGCGCAGAGCGCGGTGGGGCCCTTCGTCGTGGACCAGACGTTGACCACGGTGTCCCGCTCCCAGGGGCGGGTCCGGTCCCCGTCGGCCCAGCCGCCCCAGAGGTCCACCACGGGGCGGCCGTCGAGCAGGACGGTGACCGCCGCCCCGAGCTCGTCGCGCTCCGCGAAGTTCGCCGCGAACGCGTCGCGTACCGCGGCGAACCGGTCGTCACAGTGGCCTTGGATCTGCGGCACGGGTCTCTCTCCTCGTCTCGGTGCCACGCACCATACCGACTGGTCGGACTGGCGGGAAGACGCCGTACGGCCCGGTTCCTTCGACCGGGTGACCCGGTCAGTGCGGAGTGGCTTCGAGGCTGACGCTCCAGCGGCCGGGCAGCCCCGTGATCGTCACGGTGGACAGCGGACGGACGTCGACGTTCCAGTACGTCGACGGCGGGGCCTTGAGGGCGTACACGAGGGCCGCGCGGACGACGGCGGGTTCGGCGACGGCGACGACCGCGCCCTCGCGGACCGGCCGGGTGTCGAGCCAGCCGCCCACCCGGGATATGAAGGCGAGCAGGGACTCGCCGCCGTGCGGGGCGGAGCGCGGATCGGCGAGCCAGGCGTCGACACCGGCCGGCTCGCGGGCGGCGACCTCGGACAGGGTCAGGCCCCGCCAGCGGCCCATGTCGCAGTCCCGCAGGGCGAGCTGGACGAGCGGGGCGAAGCCGAGTGCGTCACCCGTGGCGCGGCTGCGCGGTGTGGGCGAGCAGTAGCGCAGCTCGGCGGCGCCGAGCCGCACCAGGGCGTGGGCGGCGAACTGGACCTCGCGCCAGCCGGCGTGGTCGAGCGGCCGGTCGTCGTCGAAACGCTCGGCGAGGAGGGCGGAGCTTCGTGCTGCGGCGACGAGAGACACCCGAACACTCATGCGCGTGATCGTGGGGCCAGGCGCCCCGTCGGTCAAGGGGGCCGCCCGCCCTGTTCGTTCACCCCGCGCTCAGCCCGTCTGGAGGACCATCCACATGTCCGGTTCGGCGAGCGGGGTGAACCCGAGCTTCGCGTAGACCCCGTGGGCGTCCTTGGTGGCGAGCAGGAACCTGCGGACACCCAGCGGGGCCAGCTCGTCCCGGACAGCGGTGACGAGCCGGGTGCCGAGGCCCTGTCCGCGGGCCGCACGGTCGATGTACACGTCGCACACCCACGCGAAGGTGGCCCGGTCGGTGATCACGCGCGCATAGCCGGCCTGCTCGCCCGAAGCGGTGTCGTACGCGGCGAAGTTGAGTGATCCCGCTATCGCCCGGTCCTGCTGCTCACGGGTGCGCCCCAGGGCCCAGTAGGCGTCCGTGGACAGCCAGTGGTGAATGCGGGCCGCGTCGAGTCGCGCGGGGTCGGCGGAGATCTCGTAGCGCTGCACAGCGGTGTCGTTCTGACTCATCCGGGGAGGCTAGCCGGGCGTCCGCAGCTCGTCGACCGCGATACGCAGCCTGCGCACCCCCTCCGCGATCTCGGCGGGCCCCGAGACGGCGGCGAAGCTCAGCCGCACGTGTCCGGCGGGTGGTTCGGCGCAGTGGTACGGACGGCCGGGTGCCACGGCCACGCCCGCCCGCAGCGCGGCGGAGACGAGGACGGGCTCGTCGGCACCCGGGCCGGGGAGCCGGAGCCAGATGCTTCCGCCGCCCGACGGCACGAGGGGCAGGGCCAGTTCGGGCAGCCGGGTGCGCACCGCCGTCGTCATGGCGGTGCGGCGGCTGCCGAGTTCGGCGGCCACGTCACGGAGATGGCGTTCCCAGGCCGGGGAGCCCACGAGTTCGAGCGCCGCCTCCTGGACCGGCCGGGGAACGAAGAAGCTGTCGACGACCTGGATGGCACGCAGCCGTTCCAGGACGGGTCCGCGTGCGGCCAGCGCGCCGACACGGAGGCTGGGTGACGTGACCTTGGTGAGGGAGCGCACGTGGACGACGACGCCGTCCGGGTCGTGGGCCGCGAGGGGCTCGGGCAGCGGGCCTGCGTCCGCGTGGACGAGGCGGCGGGCGAAGTCGTCCTCGACGACGAACGCGCCCGCCTCCCGCGCGGCCCGGACGATCCGTTCGCGCCGGTCCTGGGCGAGGATCACCCCCGTCGGGTTCTGGAAGAGCGGCTGGCAGACGAAGACCCTGGCCCCGGTGGCGCGGAAGGCCGCTTCCAGCAGGTCGGGCCGCACCCCGTCGGCATCCACCGGTACGGGTACCGGTCGCAGACCGGTGGCGCGGGCGGCGGCCAGCATGCCCGGGTAGGTGGGTGATTCGACGAGCACGGGGGCTCCCGGCGGTGCGAGCGCCCGCAGGGCGGTGGCCAGGGCGCTCTGCCCTCCCGCGGTGATCAGGACGTCGGCCGCGGTGAGCGTGCCGCCGATCTCGCGGGCGAACCAGGCGCGCAGATCGGACAGCCCGTCGGTGGGCGGCCTCCCCCACGCCCCCGGCCGGCGTCCGGCCCTCGCCAGCGCTGCGGCCAGGGCCCGCTCGGGCTGGAGACCGGGGTGGAGGTAGCCGCCGTTGAACTCGATCACCCCGGGCGGCGGTGCGGCAAGGGTGACGAGGACGCCCGAGGCGTCGACGGTGCGCGGCACCACCTCGGGCCCGCCGTCCCCGCTGAGCGAGACCTCCTGCCAGGAGGTGTCGCCCGGGGCCGGAGCTGCCGCGCGGGCCTCGGCGCGGAAGGCTCCGGAGCCGGGGCGGGTGACGACCAGGCCTTCGGCGGCGAGCTGTGCGACGGCCCGGGAGACGGTCACCGGGCTGACCTTGAAACGCTCGACGAGTGCCCGACTGGACGGCAGCTTCCCACCTGGTGAGTAGCGGTTGAGCTCACCCTTCAGGGAGTTCACCAGTTCGGACACACTGCTACGCTCATGCATGACAGCAGAGAATAGCGCTACCGGACAGACAGCGATAGCGGTTGACGTCGGCCGGCCCCTGGCGCGCCGTGGGCCGTCGAACGGGGTCGTGCTCGCCGGGCTCGGTGTCCTCGCCTTCTCTCTGACCTTTCCCTCGACGGTGTGGGGCCTGGAGAGCTTCGGCCCCTGGTCCCTGGTCGCGCTGCGCAGCATGCTCGCGGCGCTGATCGCGGGATGCGCACTGCTCGCGGGCCGGGTCCCGGTCCCCGAGCGGCGCCACTGGGGCGGTATCGCGGTCGTCGCGGGCGGCGTGGTCGTGGGCTTCCCCCTGCTGACCTCGTTGGCCCTCCAGACCTCCACGAGTTCGCACGCGGCCGTCGTGGTGGGGCTGCTGCCGCTGACGACCGCTCTCCTTTCGGCGCTGCGCACCGGCTCGCGCCCACCGCGCGCCTTCTGGATCGCGGCACTGGCAGGGGCGGCGGTGGTGATCGCCTTCACCGTCCAGCAGAGCGGCGGAAAGCTCTCCGGCGGCGACCTGTATCTGTTCGGTGCGCTGCTGGTCTGCGCGGCGGGATACACCGAGGGCGGCAGGCTGGCCGGGGTGATGCCGGGCTGGCAGGTGATCGGCTGGGCCCTCGTCCTCTCCCTGCCGCTCGCGATCGCCGGCGCGGCCGTGGCGCTGCCCTTCGAACCGGTGCACCTCACGGCACGCGGGGTCGCCGGCCTGGTCTGGGTCGCCGCAGGGTCGACCTTCCTGGGGCTGTACGTCTGGTACCGCGGCATGGCGGAGATCGGGGTCCCGCGAGCCAGCCAGCTCCAGCTGGCCCAGCCACTGCTCACCCTGGTCTGGTCGTTCCTCGCCCTCGGCGAGGAGGTGTCCACCGCGGCCCCGGTGGCGGCGGTGGCCGTCCTGGTGTGCATCGCCGTCACCCAGCGGGCCGGGCGGGGTGCCGCCCTCCGCACGCGAGCCGCCACGCCGGTCCGGCAATAGACTTGTCGACATGGACCACCACCCGTGAGGAGGTCACCCCCGATGGAGGCACACACGGGCGACCGGCTGCTGACGCACGGCAGGACCGTGGGACAGCACGACCGGGTCGCAGAGATCATCGAAGTGCTCGGTGACGGGGGCAGCCCCCCGTACCGTCTGCGTTTCGAGGACGGGCACGAATCGATCAGGTCACCGGGCCCCGACAGCGTCGTCCAGCACACGGCCCCCGAGGACCGGGACCGCTAGAGCGCGTGTGTGCCGGGGGCACGAGTGGCTCCCGGCACACACGTCCGGGCGGGACCGGGAGACCCCGAGGGCCCCGCTCAACGGGGTGCGCGCACCCGGGTCCGGTAGTGGTCGGCGACCACCCGGGCCATGGCCCCGACGGGGTCGGCCTTCACGTGCTTCGCCGAGAAGTAGACGTGGCCGCCCACCTCCGGATGCCCGGCGGCGAGGTCGAGGTGCCGGGAGAGTTCTGCCGGATCCTGCCAGGCGGCGGGCTGAGCCGGGTCACCCGCCTTGTAGAGCGCCTCCCCGACGTACAGGCCGACGCCGGTGCCCCGGACCGTGTCCGCCCACCACGGCAGCAGCTTCGCGTAGTCGGCGGCGGAGAAGCCGATGTTCCAGTAGATCTGCGGGCAGATGTAGTCGATCCAGCCCTCCTTCACCCACTTCCGGGTGTCGGCGTGCAGGTCGTCGTAGGTCTGCACGCCTGCCGCGGTGTCCGAGCCCAGCGGATCGGTCCTGGCGTTGCGCCACACCGCGAAGGGGCTGATCCCGAAGCGGACGCCGCTCCTGACCTCCTTGATCCGTTCGGCCGTCCCACGGACCAGCCGGTCGGTGTTGTCGCGCCGCCAGGCCGCCTTGTCCGCGAAGTCCTGGCCGTAGCGCTCGTAGGCGGCGTCGTCCTCGAAGACCTGGCCTGCGACCGGGTAGGGGTAGAAGTAGTCGTCCCAGTGCACCGCGTCGACGGCGTAGCGGCTCACCGCGTCGAGCATCGCGTCCTGGACGAACTCCCTGACCTCGGGCAGGCCCGGGTTGTAGTAGAGCTTCCCGCCGTACGGCAGGACCCATTCCGGGTGCAGCCGCGCGGGGTGGGAGGCCACCAGACGGGACGGGTCGGTGTGGTTCGCGACCCGGTACGGGTTGAACCACGCGTGCAGCTCCAGTCCCCGCGCGTGCGCTTCGCGCACCGCCGTGCCCAGCGGATCCCATCCCGGATCCTTGCCCTGGACACCTGTCAGGCACTGGGCCCATGGCTCGTACGACGAGGGCCACAGGGCGTCGGCGCTCGGCCGGACCTGGAGGACCACGGCGTTCAGCCGCAGGGCGACCGCGCGGTCGAGATGGTCGATCAGCTCCGCCTCCTGGGCGGCGGCGCTCAGGCCCGGTTCGGAGGGCCAGTCCAGATTGGCGACCGTGGCGATCCACACACCCCGCAGTTCGCCCTCCCCCGCCCTGCGGCCCCGGCCTCCGTGCCGGGGGGTATCCGGTCTGCGCGCGGCGGCGGCATCACCCGTTGTCAGCAGAGCGGCCACCACGCCCGCCGCGCCCGCCACCCATGCTCTCCGACCCATATGACGCATATGCGTACCCTCCATGCCTCTGTTCCCGTATGTCACGTCGACAGCGCGTGACGCAGATCATGCCCGTCCTCGGACCTTCCGACCCGCAGCTCGTCCGAGCCGGATCTCGGAGTAACGTCGGGGGGTCGAGGCGGACACCGGAATCAAACGGGAACTGCCGCACAAAGATCAGCGAAAGGCACGAGGTGACGGACTCTATGGCCGACATTGCACGCGTCGGAGTGGTCGGCTGTGGCCAGATGGGCGCAGGCATCGCGGAGGTGTGCGCCCGCAGCGGCCTCGAGGTCAGGGTGGCCGAGACCACCGGCGAGGCGCTGGAGATAGGGCGTACCCGGCTGCACAACTCCCTCTCCAAGGCCGCCGAACGCGGCAAGATCACCGCTGAGGAGCGCGACGAGACCCTCGCCCGCCTCAGCTTCACCACCGACCTCGGTGAGTTCGCCGACCGCGACCTCGTGATCGAGGCCGTCGTGGAGAACGAGCAGGTCAAGACCGAGATCTTCCAGGTCCTCGACCAGGTCGTGACCCGGCCGGACGCGATCCTCGCCTCGAACACCTCCTCCATCCCGCTGGTGAAGCTGGCCGTGGCGACGTCCCGGCCCGACCAGGTCATCGGCATCCACTTCTTCAACCCGGCCCCGGTGCAGCGGCTCGTCGAGCTGATCCCCGCACTGACGACGTCCGACGAGACCATAAAGCGTGCCGAGGCCGTCGTGCAGAACGTGCTGGACAAGCACGCGATCCGCGCCCAGGACCGCTCGGGCTTCGTCGTCAACGCCCTGCTGATCCCGTATCTGCTCTCGGCGATCCGGATGTTCGAGTCGGGCATCGCCAGCCGCGAGGACATCGACAACGGCATGGAGATGGGCTGCGCCCACCCGATGGGCCCGCTCAAGCTCGCCGACCTGATCGGCCTGGACACCGTGGCATCGGTGGCCGACTCGATGTACGCGGAGTACAAGGAGCCCCTGTACGCCGCTCCCCCGCTGCTCCAGCGGATGGTGGACGCGGGCCGGCTCGGGCGCAAGACGGGCTCGGGCTTCTACCCGTACGCCTGAGCGTCCTGCCGGCGGGCCCGGCGCTCGCGCCGCCGGGCCCGCCGGGGCACGTACCCCGTAGCGGAGCATGCGCCGAGCGCAAGGACCGGCTCGACACGGAGGCGGGCCGACTCGTCTCTCCCTCGGACCAGGCGGCCATGGGCGGGAGAAATCTTGGCTGCCGTGCCACTCACAGCGGTGCAGCGCCTTCAACGACAAGGCCTCAGCGCCGTCCTGCCCGGGAATATAATCGGCCTCATGTCGAAGCCTGACGCGCTGCTTGTTGACGTTGCCGCCCTGGTGGAGTCCGGGCGCAGCAATCAGATGCCTCTGACCGTGGTCGCCGGTGGTGCTGTCATCACGGGCCGGCTGGCTCCCGAAGCCGTCTGGAGGCAGCGGGTGTCGGAGGTCCTTGCGGACTCGGCCCGCCTGAGCGACTTCTCCTCCATGTTCACCACCGCTGCCTCTGAGGAAGGGCCGCCCACGCATCTGCACTTCCACGTGGCGCGGATTCTTCAGGGCACGGTGGGGATCCCGGAGACAGGTGGGATGTACCGGGTCGCGATCGAGGACGTCAGTGCCTGGACGATGGGCGACTTCAGCTACTCCGACCACTGACCCACGTCTCGCCGGGACACCTCGATACGCGGTGAGGGCCCGGCCGGAGTGCGTCGGCCGGACCCTCAGCAGTGCTTACCGGCGGCTCGCGCCTGCCCCTCGGTCAGGCAGCCACAGGGGCGCCGAGCATCGCGGAAGCCTGCTGCAACGGGTTGAGAACCCGAGTGGGTGCGGGGGCCGGGGCTAGGTCGCGGCAGGTGAAGCCGAGCTGGGTCATGGCCCGCACGACTTCTCCTGCGCTGAAGTCTCGGCGGTCCTGGCGTGTGATGACCTGTCCGACCTGTTTGACGGGGTAGGTGCGTCGGCCGATGATCACGGACTCGCCGGATGCCTGCTCGGGCTTGATGCCCTTCATCGATTCCAGGACGCCGCTCCTGGTCAGGTCGAACGGGAAGCGGGCGATGACACAGCGCATGATGCCTCACAGGGAGAGGAACGAAGAGGGAGTGGTTCTGCCGCGGATGTGACGGCTCAGCGGGCTAGGGCGAGGACGCCCAAGGCACTGCCGTGTTCGTCGACCACAGGCAGGGCATCGACCTCGCTGTGGCGCATCATGTGCCCGGCTTCGACCATGGTGGTCACGGGCGAGGTGAAGGGCCCTCGGTCGCCGAGGATGTCCCGCAGCTGGACCCTGTCCGAGTACGCGGAGCCGTCACGAACTGCTGCGAGCTGAGACTGGGTGACCAGTCCGATACACAGGCCGCTGTCGTCGCAGACGAGCAGATGCCCGGTACGGGCACTGGCCATGACGGACAGGGCCACCTCGACGGTCATGTCGTTACAGACCTGCGGCCCGGCGGTCTCCATCGCGTCGGCCACCGTCCTGCCTGCGGCCGTGGCATCCGTCGAACCCGGCTGCATCTGGACCAGCGTCAAAAGGTGCCTCCTGCACAGATGGGTCAGCTTCCGGATCACGAAGTTCTCAGGCAGCCGCGTCGAAGGAGGACTGATGCGCGGTCACGCGCCGGGCCGCGGAGGCGGGGCTGCGCCGACCGCGTGAGGGCGCGCTGCGCCGGCGCCGCTCGACCACCGGCGCGGTGATCGTCACGGGAATACCGGAGGGGGCCTGGGCGCCGGTGATGCGGCCGAGCGCCTCTTCGCCGGAGCGGACCTGGGTGGTCTGGGGCACGATGCCGGCGGCGGTCATGAGGCGGGTCATGTCCCGGCGCTGGTTCGGGGTGACAAGGGTGACGACGCTGCCGGACTCCCCTGCCCGTGCGGTTCGGCCGCCGCGGTGGAGGTAGTCCTTGTGGTCGGTCGGCGGGTCGACGTTGACGACGAGGTCGAGGTTGTCGACGTGGATGCCGCGGGCGGCGACGTTCGTGGCCACGAGCACGGTGACGTGCCCGGTCTTGAACTGGGTCAGGGTCCGGGTGCGCTGCGACTGCGCCTTCCCGCCGTGCAGTGCGGCGGCCCGGACCCCGCTGGCCAGCAGGTGGTCGGTGAGCTTGTCCACGGCCCGCTTGGTGTCCAGGAACATGATCACCCGGCCGTCGCGGGCTGCGATCTCGGTGGTCGTACGGTTCTTGTCCGCGCCGTGCACGTGGAGCACGTGGTGCTCCATCGTGGTGACCGCGCCGGCGGATGGGTCGACGGAGTGGACGACCGGGTCGGTGAGGTAGCGGCGGACCAAGCGGTCGACGTTACGGTCCAGGGTGGCGGAGAACAGCATTCGCTGGCCGTCGGGCTTGACCTGGTCCAGGAGCGCGGTGACCTGGGGCATGAAGCCCATGTCGGCCATCTGGTCGGCCTCGTCCAGGACGGTGATCGCGACTTGGTCGAGTCGGCAGTCACCGCGATCGATGAGGTCCTTGAGCCGGCCCGGTGTCGCCACGACGACCTCGGCACCACCGCGCAGCGCGTTGGCCTGCCGGCCGATCGACATGCCGCCGACGACGGTGGCCATGCGCAGCCTCACCGAACGGGCGTAGGGGGCCAGGGCGTCGGTCACCTGCTGGGCCAGCTCACGCGTCGGCACGAGGACCAGGGCCAGCGGCTGCCGGGGCTCGGCACGCTGACCGGCGGTGCGGGCCAGCAGAGCCAGGCCGAAGGCGAGGGTCTTGCCGGAGCCGGTGCGCCCACGTCCCAGGGCGTCGCGACCCGCGAGGGTGTTGGGCAGGGTCGCCCCCTGAATCGGGAACGGAACGCTCACCCCCTGGGCGGTCAGCGCCGCCAGCAGCTGCCCCGGCATGTCGAGGTCGGCGAACACCTCGACGGCAGGCAGCGCGGGAGTGACCGTGACCGGCAGCGCGAACTCGCCCTGAACCGTGGCGGGCCGCCGCCCATTGCCGGCCGAGCGGCCCGAACCGCCGGAACGGGCCGGGGCAGCGGAACGGGTCGAGGCGGTCGAGTTGAAGCGGCTACCGCCCCGGCCGGAGTCGGCGGCACGGCTGCGGGAAGAACGACTGTTCGTACGTGTGGGGTTCATTCAGAACCTTCCTTGATACGGCACGTATCAAGGAATTCTCGCAGCGGAAGAACAGCGCGGGGAATCACAAGAACGGGCCGAGCGGAATGCGAAATCAAATGAGACCTGCGATTGGTCCCGGAGCGGGATGCAGACCATGGAATGAGTGACGCCATATGGGCGAGGAATCCAGTTCCACCGACAGGTGGGACTCGGAAGGAGTGGGCAGCGAGAAGGCTCCGCGGGCGGATGTTCCACCGCAGGTGGCACCACTCACTCCCGGAGAATGCCCGGAGCTGGGGCCCGCACCCCGAAGGATGCGGGCCCCAGCTACGAAGTGCGCGCCAGCGTCAGACGGGAACGATGTTCTCGGCCGTCGGGCCCTTCTGGCCCGGTGCGATGTCGAAGGTGACTTTCTGACCTTCGAGCAGCTCGCGGAAACCCTGGGCGGCGATGTTCGAGAAGTGGGCGAACACGTCAGCGCCGCCACCGTCCTGCTCGATGAAGCCGAAACCCTTGGCTGCGTTGAACCACTTCACAGTGCCTGACGCCATGTCATATCTCCTTCGGGGGCAGGTACGTCGGAATCCGTAATGCACGGATTCCGCGTCGCCGCGATGATGCCCCGCCCGGAGAAGAACCGGAGACAAAATGAAGCTTCCACTGGTCGAAAAATACCCACGCAGAAGCTTGAAGTTTTGGGAACCACAACTGCAACCGAGAACGACAGTAGCATGCCGTAATGGCCCGCGTACGGTGAACAATTCCACTCTCTTCGCTGCGGTAAAAACACTCCCGGCGCGGCGCGTTGAACCCTCACACCGTGACCATAGATATCGGCCCGCCCCGAGCACAGCGTTGCAGGAAGGATGCACACCTTCACAGCGCGGAGATGCCGACCGCTCGGATGCAGGTCGGCACATCAGCGCGTCGCCCGTCACCCTTGCACCGGACCGGGGCCGTCATCCGCAGCAACCCTCGCCTGCGCCGCCGACCGGATGGACACGCGCCGCAGCCGGGGCACGAGACGTCGCGGAAGAGCCTCCCCCAGCGGCCCGCAGGTACCGCGGTGGCAGATGGCACTCGTCGCGAACAGCAGCCAGGAGTGACCGCGTACACGGCGCAGGCCCGGACCGCCTGCGGTGTGCGAGCCAGCCAGATGAGCGCGATGCCCGCAATCAACGAGGCGGGGACCATCCCCGCATGCAGCCGGCCACGCAGCCTCGGCTTGACCGGCTCCACCAGGTCGACAGCCTGCTCCACCAGAGCAGCGACCAGATGACCACTCTCCGCTCCCTCGTCACCCTGCGCTTCGCGGGGCAGAGCGACATCGCCGCGCTCTCCACGCCCTGAGCCGACGTGGACACCTCCGGCTTCAGCTGCATCGCGGGACACAGCTCCCGACCTCCACCGGACTTATGGGCGTCACTGGCAATCATGCGCTCATGCGCTGTCCACCCCGATCATCGACCAGTCGACCCGGCCGGCGAGATCCGCGCCGGCCTGGGCCCCGCGGCTGCTGAATGCGCCACGCGGGTCCAAAGAGGAGTGGAAGGTCTGTGCACCCCCCTGGCGGGCTTGGCGCCGTCACGGTCAGTTGGCTGCAGATCGCTCTGAATCCCGGTCGGCTTCCTGGGTGGCGGCCCAGGTGGCGAGGAGGCGCAGACCCTCTTCGGAGGGCGAGCCGGGTTCGGCGGTGTAGATGGTGAGGGTGAGGCCGGGGGCGGCGGCCATGTCCAGGCCCTCGAAGGCGAGGGAGAGGTCGCCGACGGCGTGGTGGTGGAAGTGCTTGGTGCCGGTGCCGTGGTGTCGGACGTTGTGCGCACCCCACCGGGTGCGGAAGGCGTCGCTGCGGGTGGACAGCTCCCCGACCAGGTCGTGCAGGTCCTTGTCGTGGGGGTTGCGGCCGGCTTCAGCGCGCACGATGGCGACGGTGATGTCGGCGAAGGCGTCCCAGTCCGGGTAGAAGCGGCGGGAGGTGGGGTCGAGGAAGGTGAAGCGGGCCAGGTTCTGCCGGTTGCCGGGCGTGGCGTAGACGTCGGTGTAGAAGGCGCGGAAGAGCTGGTTGGCGGCGAGGATGTCCATCCGGCCGTTGCGGACGAACGCCGGCCCCGCGGTGATCGCGTCCAGGGTCCATTGCAGGCTGCGGTGCGGTGTCCACTGCCGGGTGGCGGCACGGTGGCGGGGGCGGGTGAGGGCGTCGGAGCCGTCGGCGGCCTGGGCAAGGTTCAGCAGGTGGGCGCGTTCGGCGTCATCGAGCTGCAGGGCGCGGGCGAGGGCTTCGAGGACGGCCGGGGAGACTCCGGCGAGGGTGCCGCGCTCCAGTTTCGAGTAGTACTCGACGCTCATGTCGGCCAGGGCCGCGACCTCGCTGCGGCGCAGGCCCGGCACCCGGCGCCGGGCTCCGGAAGGCAGTCCGGCCTGGTCAGGGGTGATCTTTGCGCGCCGCGAGGTGAGGAACTCGCGGACCTCCTCACGGTTGTCCATGCCTTCGACGGTACGTCCCGCACGCGGCCACAGGGATGTACTGCCGGTACACCCCTTGTCAGTGACTCGCTCCGCGCGGGAAGAGGGGGTTACCTGGAAGGCGTGGTGCTTCGCCTCCCCGCCATCACAGCGAGAGCGCGGCGGAGCCCCGTGCCCAGCCCGGGTGGTCCGCCCACCCGTGATTCGGGTGCGCACCCTGTACCCGGTACGCAAAGGAACCTCTCATGCGCAGCGCAGTGATCCACGCCCCCGGCGACATCCGCTTCGAGACTCTGGAGGAGCCGAAGATCCTCAAGCCGACCGATGCGATCATCCGCACGGCCGTGACGTGTGTGTGCGGGTCGGACCTGTGGCCCTACCGCGGTGCGGAGCCCACCGACTCGGCCCATCCCATGGGCCACGAGTACGTCGGCTTCGTGGAGGAGGTCGGGTCCGAGGTCACCTCGGTCAAGCCCGGCCAGTTCGTTATCGGCTCGTTCGCGACCTCCGACAACACCTGTGCGAACTGCCGCAACGGGTTCCAGTCGAACTGCTTGAACCGCGAGTTCATGTCCACCTGCCAGGCCGACTACGTCCGTATCCCCAACGCCCAGGGCACCCTCGTGGCCACCGATGGTGTGCCGGACGAGCGGTTCTGGCCAGGTCTGCTGGCCGTCTCGGACGTCATGGGCACCGGCTGGTGGGCAGCGGAGGCCGCCGAGGTCAAGCCCGGCTCGACCGCCGTGGTCGTCGGTGATGGCGCGGTCGGCCTGTGCGCGGTGATCGCCGCGAAGGAGATGGGCGCGGAGCGGATCATAGCCATGTCCCGCCACGAGTCCCGGCAGAAGCTCGCCCGCGAGTTCGGCGCCACCGACATCGTCGCCGAGCGCGGCGAGGAAGGTGTGGCCCGGATCAAGGAGATGACCGGCGGGATCGGGGCGGAGAGCGTCCTGGAGTGCGTCGGCACCGCCCAGTCCATGAGCCAGGCCCTGCACTCGACCCGCCCGGGCGGCAACGTCGGCTTCGTCGGCGTTCCCCACGAGGTCGCGCTCGACGGGCAGGAGCTGTTCTTCTCCCACGTCGGCCTGCGCGGCGGCCCCGCCCCCGTACGCCGCTACCTTCCCGACCTCATCGACCGCGTCCTCACCGGCGCGATCGACCCGGGCAAGGTCTTCGACCTCACCCTCCCCCTCGACCAGGTCGCCGAAGGCTACAAGGCCATGGACGAACGCCGCGCCATCAAGACCCTCCTCATCCCCTGACCTGCCCCGCCAACCGAAAGAGGAGCATCCGTGCAGATCACCCGCAGCTCGATCGACACCGCCAAGGGGCCGGCCGACTGGTTCACCGGCGACGTATACATCGACGCCGTCGCCGCGGCCCCCGCCCCGTCCCGGGTCACCGCCAACCTGGTGCACTTCATGCCGGGCGCGCGCACCCACTGGCACCGTCACCCGCTGGGCCAGACCGTCTTCGTCACCGAAGGCATCGGCCTGTGTCAGCGCCGGGGCGGTCCGGTGGAAGTCATCCGGCCCGGCGACCGCGTCCTGTTCGAGGCCGATGAGGAGCACTGGCACGGTGCCGCGCCGAATCGGCTGATGGTCCACCTGGCCATCAACGAGGGCGACGACGACCACGACGTCGTGCAGTGGCTGAACCCCGTCACCGACGAGGAGTACGCCACAGCTCCGGCTACCAGCTGAACCCGACGGGCCTGGTGCAGGTCGCCAAGGAGCTGCACGCCCCGACTCCGAGCACTCCAGCCCCAAGGCGCTGGCCGAGCTGCTGTACCGCCTGCACACCGACCGCAAGGGCTTCCGCCACTACGCCGAGCCCATGCCCGACCCGCAGGACGGCACCCCATGACCTTCGCCCCTCGCCGGGCCCTGACCGCCACCGCCACCACCGGCGTGCTGCTGTTGACCGCGACCGCCTGCTCCGACGACTCACCCGCCGAGCAGGCCCCCGCCACAACAGCCTCCGTGTCATCGTCCGCCCCGGCGTCCGGGCAGCCGCAGACATCGGCGTCAGCAAGCGCGTCCGGATCAGACAGGAGCACTCCGATGGACATCCGCGTCACCATCGACGGCCGGCGTGTCGACGCGAGCTTGAACGGCAGCCCCGCCGCCCGCGACCTCGCCTCCCTGCTCCCGCTCACCCTGGACCTGGAGGACTTCCACGGAACTGAGCGGGTCGCCGACCCGCCGAGAAAGCTGACCACCGAGGACGCCCCCGAACCGGCCGCGGCCAAGGTCGGGGACATCGCCTACTTCGCACCGTGGGGCAACCTCGCCGTCTTCTACAAGGACGGCCCCGCCGCCTCCGCAGATCTGCTGATCCTCGGCCACATCGACGCCGACGCGGACCAGCTGTCAGGGGCCGACCGCATCACCATCGAAACCGCCCCCTGACCGCACCCCCAACCCGAGTACATCCATCTCCTCGTACGGGAAGAAGTTTTCGCATGTCCTCCGCCACCGGGTCCGCCCCCGGCCGACTGCCCTTCGTCGTATGGGTGCTCGCCGCCGGCACGTTCCTGATGGGCACCACCGAGTTCGTCATCGCCGGACTGCTGCCCGAGATGGCCGCCGACCTGAACGTGAGCGTGTCGCACGCCGGTCTGCTGATCACCGCGTTCGCCGTCGGCATGATCGTCGGCGGGCCCACGATGGCCATGGCCACCCTGCGCCTGCCCCAGCGCCACACCCTCATCGGCGCACTCGCCGTATTCGCTCTCGGGCACGCCGTCGCCGCGCTCAGCACCTCCTTCACCGTCGTGCTCACCGCCCGCGTGGTGACCGCCCTGGCCACCGGAGCGTTCTGGGCCGTCGGTTTCGTCATCGCCACCACCACCGCCGGGCCGGCACGCGCCACGCGGGCGGTCGGCGTCATGATGGGCGGCCTCACGCTGGCCAACGTGATCGGTGTGCCGATCGGCTCGTTCGTCGGCCACTACACCGGCTGGCGCGGCCCGTTCTGGGCGCTGGCCGTCCTCGCCGCGCTGGCCGCCGCGTTCGTCGGCCGGTTCATCCCCCGTACCGGACAGCGGGCCGAGGTGTCGGTGCGGGCCGAGGTCCAGGCCCTCAAGCAGGGACGGCTGTGGCTGGCGCTCGGCGCAGCCGTGCTGATCATGGGCGGGGTGCTGGCGACGTACACCTACATCACGCCGCTGCTGACCGACCGGGCGGGCATCCCGGCCGGTGCCGTGCCGCTGGTGCTGATCGCCTTCGGTATCGGTGCGCTGGGCGGTACCGCTATCGGCGGGCGTCTCGGGGACCGTCGCCCGATGGTCACGACGATCACCGCGGCGGCGGCCACCTCCCTCATCCTGCTGGCCCTGATCCCGGCCTCGAACAGTCCGGTGGCCGCCGTGGTCCTGGTCTTCGGCATGGCCCTGGCCGGGTTCACCGTCAACCCGGTCGTCACCTCCCTCGCCGTCCGCTTCGCGGGCGACGCCCCCACCCTCACCTCGGCGCTGACCACCTCCGGCTACAACACCGGCATCGCCGCCGGTTCCCTCGTCGCGGGCCGGGCCCTGGACTCCTCGCTCGGCCTGAGCGGACCGGCCCTGGTCGGCGCCGTCTTCGCCGCGCTCACCCTGCTGCCTCTGATCGCCCTCGCCCTGCGCGGCACCGCCGGCCCCTCACGGATCGTCGCCCACCACACCACCGACGCGGACGAACCGCGGCAGACAGCTGACGCCACCACGACGACCGCACGCTGAACAGCGCCTCCGTACACCTTCGTTGGGAGCAACCGCCATGAACCCCACCTACGACTTCACCGGCCAGGTCGCCTTCGTCACCGGAGCTTCCTCCGGCATGGGGTCGGCCGCCGCTCGCGCCTTCGCCGAAGCAGGCGCCGCCGTGGGCCTCGCCGACATCAACGAGGACGCCGTGAACGCCGCCGCCGAGCAGCTCGCCGACGACGGCCACCAAGTCCTCGCGCTGGTCTGCGACGTCACCGACGAGGACCAGGTCGCCGCCGCCGTCGACCGCACGGTCGAAGCCTTCGGTCGGCTCGACATGGCCTACAACAACGCCGGCATCATGCCCCCGCCCACCGACGCCGCCGACGAGCCTGCCGACCAGTTCGACCGCGTCCAGGGCATCAACCTGCGGGGCATCTGGGCGAGCGTGAAGCACGAACTGCGCCACATGCGGGAGCAGGGAAGCGGCGCGATCGTCAACTGCTCCTCCCTCGGCGGCCTCGTCGGCAACCCCGGCCGCGCCGCCTACCACGCCACCAAGCACGGTGTGATCGGCCTGACCAGGAGCGCCGCCCTCGAATACGGCTCCCGCGGAGTCCGGATCAACGCCGTCTGTCCCGGCACGATCAGCACCCCGATGGTCGACGCCATGGTCGAAGGCGGAGAACTCGACCGCGGCCAGGCCGAAGCGGGCCAGGCCATCGACCGGCTCGGCACCGCCGACGAGATCGCCCAGGCCGTCCTGTGGCTGTGCAGTGACGGCGCGAGCTACGTCACCGGCATCGCCCTCCCCGTCGACGGCGGCTACACCGCCCAGTAACCCACTTCCGGGCCGGGTACGACACGACGTCAGGACCCAGCTCTCCCACGAACCGAACCCTCTTAAGTCTCCTGCCGCCAGGAGGCCATCGGGCCATGCCCTGCCGACGCGGAGGCATGTGCCCTCATGCCACGCGCATGTGATGGAGCATCAGCAGTCCGGCTGCCATGTTTGCCGCCGGTACCTCACCGCGCGCGACCATGTCCGGCACGAGTTCGAGCGGGACCCACTCGCGGCGCGAGGACTCGAAGTCGTCCGCCGGAGGGCCGGTGTACGTCGCCTCCCGGCACCAGAAGAGATGGTGCCGGG